>PBPV01000002.1 GCA_002724815.1 Methanobacteriota archaeon
TCAAATCCTGCAGCCAATAAAGGCTGAACCTTTGATTGGAAAATCTGACCGTCCTCTGTATTGACTTCGTAGATTCCATCTGTCAAAGTAACTGAATTGACAATCGTTTCAGGATACAACTCTGTATTTTCTTCGAACTTGGGATTCCGCATACGTTCGAATGAATAGGTGGACAATGCAACACTTGGATCCGATGTGGCCGCATCCCATGGAGCATTCAAATCAAACAAACGAACCTTCTTGTTTCGATTGGACAGATGATATGCAGCGTCCACTCCACTTTCGTACCCTCCAATAATGAGGAAATCATCTCCTTCCAATTCAGCATAACTTGGAACGGTTGCCGTGTGACGGCACAGTTCACTGCCGGTAAAGACATCTGTACAAGGGTACTGATATTCTCCAGCAGACCAAATGACGTTGTTGGCAAACAGTGTGCCTTGGTTTGTTTCCAGATGGAAGAATCCCTCTTTCTTCTCTATGGTCTTGACATCCGTATTTTCTTGGAGTGGGAGCTCGAAATACTCTGCAATATCTCGTAGGTGCTGGGCAAATTCAGGCCCTGTGGGGTGCTCAATCTTCATGCTATATGCGGGAGAAACTCCAATCGCAATCGAATTTAGATCGAGCATTCCAATGGAGTTGCTTGGGAACGAAGGGGTGATGAATCGAGTCTCGGCTGGCCATGAATCAAAAGAGGCGCCGACCGTATCACGATCGACAATGAGGAAATTTTCAACACCTGCATGGATGAGTGCAATGGAAACGCCAACACCAGCTGCTCCGGCTCCGACAACGATGACGTCGTAGATGTGTGAGTTTCCACTTGGAGCAGATTCGCCATCGCCATGGCCCTCTGTATCAGTAGGCATAACGCTTGGCAAATTAATAGCAATTTAAAGAATGCTAATAATTCACTTTTGCCGAATTAATAGAATCCGGGGGTAATCGTTTGATTTGTATTTTGAAATAGCAGATTCATCAGCGCCCGTCATGAACAAATGGGTCTATCTGACTCTGGCTATTTTTTCAGAGGTCATGGCCACTGCCTCTCTGAAATCCACAGAGGGTTTTTCCAAACTTTGGCCTTCTGTGATTGTCCTCGTCGGATACAGCGCCGCTTTCTATTTCCTATCGTTGACACTGGATACCATTCCAATCGGTGTTGCATATGCGATTTGGTCCGGCGTCGGCGTAGCTGCCATCACTCTGGTCTCAATATTCGTCTTTGATCAAAAAATCGATGCCGCTGGTTTTGTCGGAATCGGATTGATTGTCGCCGGAGTCATCATCCTGCGATTATTTAGTGAAAGTGCAGTTGAGGTCTAGTTCACAAATCGTTGAGTAAATCACCAAAGTTTGGTAGTTCAGTCGAGGTGGATTCCGATTCAATCGTCGAGACAACCTGCGGCTCGATTTCAATGATCGATGGTACAGTCTGTTCAAACGAAGCGGGACTNNCNACNGGNCCNGATTCATCAAAGAGACTTCTTTCAAATTCCGCCATGGCTCTTTGTCGGTGGTCTTGAGAACGACCGGAGCGTGAACGAACCACGATGATGGCCGCAACTACAGCGATGTTCAATAACAGTAGCAATGCCAATATGGCAATTGAATCCGAATCCAAATCCAAGACTTGTTCACGATTGTCGTCTTCGCTTTGCTGTTCAGAATCCAAGTTTTCCGTCACCTCCTGAGATTCATTGAGGGGATTGGAATCATCCACAATCGGTGGGAAGTACACAGTCATCACCACTTCTTTCCACATTCCATCAATACTGACTCTAGCAGTCAATTCCTTGGATTCATCTTCAGCGTTGGTATATGTCGCGAAGTAGGTCCCATTTTCAGCCTCAGTAGNATCTGCGATAATGAGCGGTTCAGACAGAACCCAATCCATGAGGCATCCGCTTTCACAAGCCACCGAAATTGAAATGTTGGCTGTCCGTGTCAATTCATCTGGTGTTTCGATCAACTCCAATTCGATGGAGAGTACAGGACAACCGTTCAGCGAACCCCAAACAAAGGGGCAACCGTCGACAGAATCCTTTCGTCCATCGGCATCGGTGTCTCGTTGATTTGCNGCACAACCGTTTGCATCAATCTCGGCCAGCCATTCTGTATCAGGGCACAGGTCCAGATGATCATTGATTCCATCTTCATCCGTGTCTCTTTGACTGGGGCCACAACCCTGTGAATTGACATCAGTCGCCCCTTGCGGTGTGTCGGGACAACTGTCTACTGAATTGAACACCCCATCTGCATCGTCGTCAAGTTGTGAGGCTGAACAACCGACATCATTGACCAATTCTTCACGGGGGGTAGCTGGACAAGCATCCAAGTCGTTGGTAATGCCGTCATTATCCGTGTCTTTCTGACTGTCNGCGCAGCCATCACCATCAATGTCTTCACCCAATTCGGTTTCTGGACAATCATCTTCGGCATTCAACACGCCATCCTCATCGGTATCCAATTCCCACTCTGANCAACCCACANTGTTGACTTGCCAGCCTGNTTGTGTATCCGGACATTGATCGACATCATCGTGGACACCATCTNCATCCGAATCAATTTGATTTGTCGCACANCCACTCTCGTTGACGGGGAGCCCNGCATCGGTNTNGGGACAACTGTCNTCNTCGTCNATNACNCCATCATTATCGGAATCGGGTGGTGGNATTTCACATCCNTCCGCCCCAACCAATGTCCCNGGTAGGGTGTGGGTGCAATTGTCAAGGTAATCGGCAANATTGTCTCCATCATAATCTGGGATGCCGACTTGTTGTCTTAGGAACAATCCTACTGCATAATGCGTCGTTTCGGTTGGATGAAGGTTGTCGAAGAAAATGTATTCCTCTACGTTAGGAGCAATCGGGTCGTTGCTGTCACAAGTCGCTCCATCATGTTCACAGGCAGCATGGGTAACGTTGGTGATGCCAAAATGCTCACCGGACCAGTAGAGCATTTCAAATCCAATCCAAATGGGAATCAAGTGAGTGGCGACTCCGTAAGTCGTGTTGAGATTGGCGACCATGGTAGCCATCCCGGAATTAAAATCGGCCACGCGTTGGGCGAGTGCTTGCCGATCCTCCTCCGAACTTCCACTTTCTGAGGGAGTTTTTTCTAGAGGTGGCAATTCAAAGAAAATGAATTCTTGACCCCCTGCTGCAATCAACTGTTCTGCATGAGATTCAAGATTATCCACCAGGCTTTGTGCGTTCGTCGCGCCGTAATTGATGAGGTCGTTTCCTCCACCCCAAATCGCGACAGCATCACTGGGTCCGAGGTTGTTATTTTGGTCCCAGTCATCGACCTGTTTACCGATGTTCTCAATCACGAAGAACTGCATTCCATTGCCCGTAGCTGCACCACCGAATGCCCGGTTGTTACCGGTTGAACCTCCACGCCCGGCTACGTTAGAGAAGCCCGCCCAATCTCCTGTGAAATCGACCCAGTTCTTGCCATTCGAATATCGGCCCTGCCAATAGGGTGGGCTTTCAGGCGTTCCAAAGGCGCTGTAGGTATTTCCTGCATCGGACAAACTATCGCCAAAAACGAACATATCTGAATATTGGGGGTGCATTGAATTCCAGAACACGGAAAAAGGTTCGACTGCCGAGACATTGGTCCAACCGACGGAAGAATTCAGCCCAATTTCGAGGAAATACATCATTGATTCATTGGCAACGTGATACTCACTGAACTCCAGTTGCAGGGCACTTTGGTTGGCAAAAAATGGGGTGTAACCTGAACTGACCATGGTCGAGGGCCCAATGTCATCCGAGACGTTTGTGGCATGAACCATCCAGTGCAACTCGTAAGATCGACCCTGTGTCAAACCCCACAAACCGATGGTGGCCTCCAAGGGCTCACTGGATGAAAAAATCCGCTTCTCAAAAAGGATGGAACCCCCCTCGTTTCCTCGAGCATCAGTGGCGACAGCAGGGACGGTTGCCGACCAAGAGAGGGCGAGGAGCGTGGCGACGACAATCAGTGCTGCCCGACGCCCCATGTCTCCTTGATTAGAGGGGGTTTGAATTGAACCTTACGACAGCGCCTGCGGCGCTGAATAATTTCCGTTATTCCAAGACAGCATCCATCGTCTGAGCTTCGGACATCAAGACATCAACATCGAGATCTTGGTACGAACCTCTGCCTGATATTTTGAACATCATCGTGTGCCAACCCACAAGCATTGCTGGTAGTAGGATGGCGCTGGTCAATAAAGCGAAAGTGATTAACAGCATCATGAGCAAGAAGAAATTTCGAAGACCAGGGATATTGACCAGCAACCCTGCGCCCAATCCTGCACAGGTGGTCGCCGTGGTTTCAAAGATGGTTTGTCCAGTTCGTGAAACGGTTTTGACAATCCCGCCTGGGGTCTCTTTTTCTTCCCGAATCCGATCAATAATATGGATTGAATCATCAACTCCAATCCCAAAGACAATGGTCGAAACCATCGCAGTGAATACATTGACGTTGACATTGCCGCCAAACATCAGCAAGGGTTGCCAAAGAACGACTACACCGACAGCCGTCATAGTGAAGAACGCCAGTCTAAAGGATCTGAACAGGAATGTCATCACGATGAGTAATACCAGCATGGTCATCAGCGTCGCATCGGTTTGTGCATCGTGGACACCTTTGTTGATGTCCAGTGAGAGGGGGAGGCCTCCGGTCAATTCACTGACTGCAACCTCTGGCAGCCCGGGGAATCCAACGGCAAGATAGGAATCGATTTGGTTCCGTAGTTCTCCAGCGTCACGCAAGTTGATGTAGGGCTGATTCACATAGACCAATGTCTGTGTTTCACCGCCAATCGTTTCATCGACCTCATTCATCAACATCGAACGAATTTCAACCGACAAAGTGTTGAATGCGACATTGACCATTTGCGGTTGACTCGAACCATAGTAGGGGATGCATTGTGGGTTTAGGATATCACTGAAATCCGGGTCTTCGGTGATGTTCCAGCATTCATCATGCAAGATTTCCCACAGACTTTGACTTTCGACTCCGGGGATTCCCAAATCGATGTGTACAGCCTTTAGAATCGTCACCAAACTCACGGTCGTNGTTTCGGGNACATCGTCGATATTGTCTTCCATTGCATCTATGGCATCAAGAACGTCCAAGTCACGGATGGGTGCTTGATTTTGGCCTGAATATTCTGACGCATCGACAATGAACATGTTTGTTTGCCCTCCCTCAAACACTCGACTGTATTCAGCCAGAGTTTCGTAGGTCGCCAAGCCAGGGGGGACTTCATCTGAAGATCCGGTGATGTCCTTGCCCATTTCATCCGCCATCATCAGCGCCCCCATGCTGCTGACAAGAATCGCCACAATCACCACAGCCCACCATCCGACGACGGGTACCTTGCCGATTTCCTTCCATGCCTTGTCCGCAGATTCCAAACCACGCTTTCGATATCGCAGAATCCACCCCAATGCNGGAACCATNACCATGGAGAAGAAGAAGGTACAGACAATGCCGAGAACCAATGTCAATCCCACTGTCCGCATCGGCTTAATTGGGACGAGGAAAGGCCANGCCAAGACNCTGAAACCAACCACGGTCGTCAANGCNGATAGGAAAATCGCATTTCCNGTTGTCATGGCTGCATCGACGGTGGCGCCAAGATAGATTTCAGGGTCCCAAGGGTCGATTTCTTCGGATTGCAACCCTTNACGTTGTTCCCTCCANGCNTCTTCAGCNGCTTCCTCTAATCGTTCGTTTCGATTTTCTTCNATTCGGTTGATCAGATGCAATGCATAATCGACTCCAAGTCCAATGAGAATCGGNCCAGCAGCNATNATCATGGGTGTAAGTTCGATATTGGCCATTACAGTGATTCCGAAGGTCACAGCCAAACTCATCACGATTGGTGTGCCACAAATGATCAACACCTTGGGGTTGCGATGNAGAATGATCATTGTGGCCGCAACAAATGCCAANGACCATGGTAACATCCANTCCAATTGCTCGTAAACNGCATCGGAGACATCGTGCAAGACTGGCGTTAGCCCTGTAATCGTGATGGCGCGGCGCTTCCCATCATTGGAGAGCGGTGTGCGCCATTCTGATTCCCCACTCTCATCATCTTCATACCACATGGGGGACAATTTTTCTGAGAATTCCAGTTCGCATAGTGGACAGATTTCGTAGTGTTCTCTCGCCGCNTCTTCTCCTCGATAATTNAGNCTACTTCGATCAGTGGAGTCCGGATGAATCANTCGACTTGCATACTGGATGAAGGCNTTGTGATCTTTGATGGTTTCACCGGCTTCCCCTTTTGGATCATCNCGTGAGTCAATTTGGGTTTCCGACATGTCAAATCGAATTCCAATGACGACCACAGCCGTATCCCAAATGTCATCATTGTTGGTGTCGCGAACGAATGACTCCATCAGACTGCCAGCATTTTCGACCATCTCATTGACAGTATCTTGCTCGGAAGGAATACTGTATCCTTCGCTTGGGTCGAGAGTATTTGGCACCAAACAATCGTCATCACTAATTCCAAACAGTCCATGTTCCGCAGCAGCACAAGTAAATCGGGCCCGACTACTATTTGCTTCCTTGATCACTTGAGCAGGTGAAAGGACCCAGACCACGCCGTCATTTCGCCCACGGTCTTCTTTGTCCCAATCAAGGCCTCGTTCATAATTTCCGAGTCCACTTTCGTCATCTCCCTCAAGATAGGAAAGTTGCTTCAAAACGTCGACATGTGTGATGTTGTGTTCGCAATCATCGATNGCCTCACAAGTCCCTCTACCGGGNCCATCAATGGCATTTTCAGTNTGGATATACANCATCACGATGTCTGTAGACCACCCCTCTCGGACTTCCAAAAGTAAATCCTTGGACTCCGCTCCATCGGGGAGATAAACTTCAACATCACCGTTAATTTGGTGNTGGAAATCAACTGAATATTGGCCGACGAAGAGTGTCCCAAGCAACAAGATGATGATGACTGCGCCCGGTGATTTGTGCAGAGCGCCGTAGAATCCGCGAACGGGTTTTTCGACCATATCATGAACAAACTCGCCCGCTCCATCCATCTTGTCCGATGCACCCGCCCAGAGGTTTCGNATCCGGAAAAACAGGGACTCNGAGTCCATGTCNATGGNCTCATCCGAATCGCTCATTGCGCCNTCCACTCGTCATTTGATATTGAAAGCAATGGGTCTAAGAGGTCCCTAAAGGACCTCTTGTGATGAATCAATCCATTCCGAATTCTTCAATGAGCAATCTGCGCATCAATCGTCGAGCACCATGCAGTACCAAGGAAGCGAAGCACAGTGACATGCCCAACATGCCCAACCAAGCAGCCGTCAAACCGGGCCCAACTGACAAAGAGACTGAACCATCAGTAATGGTCTCCAACTCGTTTAGGACCCTCATGCCAATGGCCGCTCCGGTTGCAAGTAGTGAGATTCCAGGCACTCCAAAGAACAAGAGTGGTTTCTTCTGGGACAGTGAAATAAGTGCGAAACTAAACACCGTAAATCCATGGGATAGTGCAGTGTATCGACTGCCTTTTGGGACATCGTATCGAATTCGAGTGGGGACTTCTTTGACCTTCAATTGNAGGTCGTCACAGGCGTTTAGAATCTCAAGGCAAGATTCCATTCCATCGTGATCGAAATTCAGCCGCTCTAGGGCCTTTGGACCAAAGGCTCTGAATCCACTTTGAGTATCTTTGATGTTCAAATCACTGGATAGATTTGAGGCGGCGGTGATTACCTTGATCCCTAGGGCTCTGTATGCGGGCATGTTATCCGCACCTCCTCCATCGACGAATCTTGAACCAATGACAACATCGGCTTCACCAGATAGAATGGGTGCCAACATATGCGGGATGTCGCTCGGCTCATGCTGGCCGTCACTGTCTAAGATGACCAATGCTTGGCTGCGGCGCTCTTGGGCTGTACCAAAGATGGTTTTCAGTGCACCACCGTAGCCGCGATTGGAACGATGATGGTAAACCTCCGCACCTAATTTTCTTGCGATTCGAGAGGATGAGTCTGAAGACCCATCATCAACACAAAGCACGGTGTCTACGTGAGGGGTACACGACAATACAACGCTCCCGATGGTTTCCTCTTCGTTGAATACAGGCATGGCCGCAATGATGGGTCCGTCCCAAATGAGGGGGACGTTGACCGTTGCATCACCACTCTGCATTGATTGATGAGCCCAACGAATTCCATTTCAACACTTCCCCTATATTCTCGCCCTATGGGCGATATGATTGGGTCGCCGAGGAAGTCACCTCGGCGACCGCTTCATTCAGTCAAGGATTAGTTGACTCACGGTTGTAACGATTCTTTCGCCTTCGATGACCTTGCGCAGTGCGTCCAAGCTAATGACCAATGAGACGTAGCTCTGACCATCGTCGGTACAATAAGTTCGACAGTCACCAAATGCATTCGTGTTGATTGATACATTGACTGCCTTACCGGCTTGACTTCGTCGCACATATCCTACGAGAAGGTTTGGCATTTGGTTTTCTTTGCTGTTTACATTTTGTTCATTTTTTTCCATTTTATCAACTCCATTTTGGGAGATTTTACACTGGATTTTGGTAGTACACTGCCTTTTGGGTGAGAGTGAATAAGGGATGCAAAATTCACTCCGCTAGCGGAGGGAAACTGATTGAAACTGATTTCCCGCATTAACGTTGGTTTGAAGAACAACTTCCATGTCGCACAGTCCATGAAGGTCCTTGTAACCGGAGGTGCTGGCTTCATTGGCTCGCATTTAGTCGATTTACTCGTCGAGCGCGGAGATGAAGTGACCATCTTCGACAACATGAGCAGTGGTCGAGCAGAATTCTTTGCTCATCACGGTGAAAATATTCAATTTGTAGAGGGTGATTTACTCGATCTCGCTGCCGTCAAAGCCGCCATGCCGGGCACTGACTTGGTGTTCCATTTGGCCGCCAACCCTGATATCCGGTTGGGCACACGTGTGACGGATACAGATTTGAAACAAGGAACCATTGCAACGTACAATGTCCTTGAATCCATGCGCTGTGCGGATGTTAAGAACATCGCATTTGCGAGCAGTAGCGTTGTCTATGGTGAAGCATCTGAAATGCCAACACCCGAAACCTATGGTCCACTATTCCCAATCAGTCTGTATGGTGCCAGTAAACTGGGTTCAGAAGCCCTCATCACCAGTTGGGTTGGAACCTTTGGGCTCAAGGCCTGGTTGTTCCGATTTGCCAATATTGTCGGAGCTAGAGGTACGCATGGTGTGATTTTTGATTTCATCCACAAACTGAAGGCAGACCCCACTCGTCTTGAGGTATTGGGCAATGGTCGCCAAGAAAAATCATACATGGAGGTCATCGATTGTGCTCGGGCAATGGTGCACCTAACGGAGTCTACCAATGACCAAGTGAACTGCTTTAATTTAGGGACTCATGACACCTGCAGTGTCCGTAGAATCGCAGAAATCGTGGTTGAAGAAACCGGATTCGAAAATGTCAGTATCGAATACACTGGAGGCGATCGTGGCTGGGCGGGAGATGTGCCCAAAACGATGCTCGACCCCTCTGCTTTATTCGATCAGGGTTTTACCCCAAATTATGACTCGGAAGGGGCCATAAGACACACTGCCTCGACATTGATACAGGAGATTGGATTGCCATGAAGACAGAATCAAACAACTATCGAATGCTAAAAAACGACGAAGATGCCGATGCCAGAATGCTGGCATTTTTCGGTATATCGGGGATCCTTTCCGTCGTCGCTGTTTCTGTCCTTTTGTTGGCTCCCCCAGCAGACCTCGGAGTAGATGAAGGCAAATTGGCACCTAATTTCGTATCTCAAGCATACGACACTTCATGGTCCAGCTTTGAGTTGTACGATCACATCGATCAGACTTGGACAGAAGGTGAAGAAGGTGAGTGGGTTATGCTCCTCTTCATCGATACAGATTGCTCATATTGTTTCAATGCTGGTGAGGAGCATTCCGATATGCACAGTGGGTATGAATCAACTGTGAAGTTTTTCACAATCGCCACCGAACTACAACTCCCCAATCACGACAGCAGCAAGAAAGAAATCGTAGATTACAAGGAAAAGAATGACAATTCAGGATGTAAGGCTGACCGCGCAAACTGCAATCAACGCCCTGGTGATGTGCACAATTGGCCATACATCGACGACTTGGATCGTTCTATCGCTGATGATTATGGTTTGCCCGGTACACCGTTCTATCTACTATTGTCTCCAGATGGTATTGTACAGTGGAACAGCCAGCAAAGCTCTGATCTCGATCCGTTTGGCGCACTCCAATACCATGTAGGGGGGGGCGTATGAACCCCACACTGGTTGAATACGGTCCGTTGGCCATATTCGTAGGATTTACTTTGGCTGGGTTGGCCATCAGTTTGGACCGAGTTTCGATTCCACAAATTAGTAGCTTCAGTGCAATGAAAAAACGAATTCTGGGTCTATTAGTCGTGGAAATGGGAGGTCTTTTGACAAGTGCTTGGACACTGATGATTCACTACCAGTTGGCCACAGGTCCATCCAATTTATGCGCTGCAGAGGGCATTGTTCAATGTGGTTCTGTCATTGGTGATTTGAATTACTCCACAGATCCAATCCTCGGGGCACCTTGGGGCCTTGTCGGTATGATCGCATTCGCCCTCTTAGGGTGGTTCACATTGGCGATGTTCTTGGACATGAAAGCAGATTGGTCTCAGAAATATGTTGACTATGCATGGTGGACTAGTCTTCCGAGCATACCTGGGATTCTTTGGCTGGTTTTCGTTGAGTTGGTTTTGGTCGAAGGTGCCCCACATATCTGTCCCTACTGTACCGCTGTACACATTGCACTAATTGCAACCATGTACTTGTTGTACACCATCCGCAATGAGCGTGACCTGGGCAACTGGGACACTACTGGCCCAAAACGGTCGAAAGCCGAGTTGCTTGCCGAAGCTCGAAGTAAGAAGAAGTAATCACGGCTGATAGACACCACCGATTTCGAATAGGGCGACATCGGTACGCATGTCGACGGGCTCCATTCGAACTACGGTTACATCCAATCTAGCTTCAGATGCATATTGAGCTCGCAAGATATCATACAGTCTTCCTTGGACCTCTGACATCTCGGCACCACGGATGATGGTAATCATCCTGACCGGATTGTCCTCGGGTAATTCTACGACATATTCGACAAGCCATTCTCGATCTGTTTGAGCACCCTCAAGGCGCTCCTCTTCTCTTTCTTCGGGTATGTACGCCATCAGTGTATAGTTGGCAGTGAGGGACTATCAATGCTTCGCAGCATTGCGATTAAACGAAAAAAACAGAGTATAATATAGGTCCATGTTNATCTCACTNGTCTCGCGGGATGATGATACTGAATATCACTAGCGCCAGAATCGGCCAAAACCAAGCTAATTCCGTATCATTTTCCGCATTTCGGAGATTTTCTTCAGAATATATCGCAGTCACGCCCCGGACCTCGCCAAATTCTTCGATAATCGTCACAAATCCATCTGCATCACCACTGGTTTCCAAGCGGAATTCGGAATCACCTCCCAGATCAGTTCCATCTTGCACGGATATCGACCAGGCAAAATCTCCGTCAAACGAATGCGTCACATTTCCAGCAGCATTGAATGAAATCATCTGTGTGGCTACATCGTGATGAACATCNAGACCGTTGTTGGCAATATGACTGGTCATTTGTANCGTTTGAATTCTGAACACGGTCACCGTTGCATTCTCAGACAATGGCTGGTCGAAGTCGATTGTGAGTTGGTGGACGTCCTCNGTGCCTGAATTATCCCATGTATTCCAACCGACATGCATGCGAATCCAATCTGAGCGTGAAATTTCTGCCGAACGCAATTCATTCTCGAGGAGTGATTGCGAGACTGTCCCTTGCAATTGACCCTGCCCGTCAAACCAAAAGGTCGGCAGTTGCAATTGTTCATCCGTCTGTTTTAACGCAATTCGATGGGTTGTCAGTGGGCTGCCGAATGGGTCGTGATCATCGGGGTGCAAGGCCACTCGCACAACTCGGGTTGAATGTGCATCGACGAAATCAGTAATCCACGGATCGACCACAGCGCAACTATCACACCAAGTGGCCGTGTATTGTTCCAATAGAATCGAGTGACCTCCCTCTACTTCACGAGAAACATCGGGCTCATCTGTTTGCGCCAATGCGAAGGGCTGCAATAAGAGGACGAACAAAACCAGTAACGCCCACTTCGGCATATTCTTGGCGCAGATACCGGGTCTCATTTACATATCCCGGGCCCGGCCCCGTGTCGAGGGTTACAATGAGTAAGCGCTGGTTTCAGGCCCATCAGCGNGATACATGGCGTCGCCAAGCTCGCTCCAAGGGTTACCGCGCAAGGTCTGCATTCAANCTCAAGCAAATCCAAGAAAAATTTCACTTGATTCGGGATGGCGACCTTGTCCTTGATGTGGGTTGTCACCCCGGAGGTTGGACNCAAGTTTCAGTTGAGGAAACNGGNCCCAATGGTTTGGTCATCGGCATCGATTTATTGGCNAGTGCNCCNGTTGAAGGGGCNCAGATGGTCACNGGGGATGTAACGGATTCAAATTCGCAACAACNAATCTTGCANTTACTNCANGANGGCATGAAAGTCGATGGCTCATTTTTACCCGAAACCATGGAGGGTGAGCAGAGATTGTTCAACACCATNGTNTCGGATATTTCACCTCGNTTGACAGGTCAATACGATCGTGATCAAGCGATATCNCTTGAATTAGTGGCNATGGTGTTTGATTTCACACTCCCNTTACTTGCNCCGGGTGGNGCGTTTGTCACGAAAATTTTCCANGGTACAGGCATTGANGGNATTGTGAANGCTGCAAAGCAGCGATTCTCTCGNGTCCANCGATTTTCTCCAGANGCCTCGCGCAACTCATCTTCAGAAGTGTTCTTAGTTTGCAAGAATAANTTNCCTCGNCCCAAGAAAGGTTCNGGTGGNAAATCAGTGGCCTACGAACTTGATCGGCACTTGGAATCCGAAGGAATCATCCANCCCAAGACTGATGATGATGATGAAGGTGAAATTAAGAGTGGATTCAGGCGAATTCCAAAGAAAGAATAACACATTCACTTTCACTGACCNCTCAGCGAAATGACTGTCGACCAAAGGCGGNCATCTCTGTCGCTCTGAGGAGTGAATAGAATGTCTGTCAGTATTGTAAGAAGTAGCCCGCTAGTAACTCGACAAAGTGCCAACAAGAGAAGTATATTGCGCGAAATTGGTCGATGTCAAATCGAAACTACGCCCAAAGTGAAACCTCGTATCCGTGTCGAGGATTTAGTTCCCAATCGACCCATTGGGCGACTTGAACTCCTCATTTTGCGCCGATATCCTCGTCGAACGGTTACCTCTAAGGGATGGAAAGGCTCAGTCGCTGCGGCTTGTGGGCGCGATGAATCCGGTCTAATTGGGGTCGTATTGTGGGGTGATCAAGTCGATCGAGTGCGAACCGGCGATATCATCTCAATTGAAGGAGGTTGGTGCCGTTACAGTCATGGACAGAAAGTGGTTTCCTCGGGACGAACGGGTCGTCTTTCGGTTCTTGAGGCGTAAATCGATGGCCGTAGACCTTCGGTCAACCATATTAAGGAGGAGTCGGTCGCCGGCTCGCTGAGGGACCATTATGCAGAAGCGCGCAACAACTTGCTCCGCATCGGGCGTACCACTAACGGACGCTAAGAGTACCTCATTCCCTTGCCCCACATGTGGCGAACCTATCGGTCGTTCCGAACGGTGCCGCAATCAAGCTGTGACCTATTATTGTCCAGCCTGTGGATTCCAGGGCCCCTGATGGAGGATTTTTCATGGGTGAAGTTGCAGTCAAGTACAAGATCATGTGTGACCCGGACATTGAAGAAGTCAATGCAGAGGGTATTGCTAGCGCCATGCAAGAGATGAACAGCGATGTCGGTGTCGTCCAAATGGTCGAAACCAAGCCTCTCGCCTTTGGCCTCAAATTCGTTGAAGCGCATTGTGTTATCCAAGAGGGTGACGGAACAGTCGATCAATTCGAGGACTCAATTCGAAGTATCCTCGGTGTTGGTGAAGTCGAAGTTCTTGAAATCGGTCGTCTTTGACTCAATACTGAGTCAGCGGCGCACGCATGAATTCACGCATTAGAACCGTGGCATATGTGCCACTAGGCAATGAGAAACGCATTCGAAGTGAGCAACCATCGGGATTCCACAACTCTCCTTCAAGTGGCCCTTGGACATACCTTGTGCCAAGGTGGGAGGATTCAATCTCACTGGCCTCCTCAACACTGAATTCACTGAAGCCTACCGTCATCGCCCGCCGACTTCCCTTTGAAGTCAAACGCGGAATACCTGATACTTTCCAGTCCTGTTCAATCAATCCCATTGATGAAACTACATCCTGCTCGATTTGACCAGGTGTTGAATCAGAAAATACACTTTCAGCCCCCGGAAGAGATGCCGTCACAGCCAATCTTCCCCGTCGACAATTTCGCTGAATTCTGGATTGGATTTCTGGATCGACTTCAACCAATTTGGCCATATCGATTTTCCCATTGTCTTGGACCATTCCCACAATATCTCCGGGGATTGGGTCCGTCAATGTCAATCCTGCATCAAGTCGAGCTGCAATGATTCTGTTGAATGCCTCAGACTGTAAACTGTGGACCATCATCAATTGCAAATTGTTAGGCAATTTACGGAATGCACCCAACCAATCTTCTGGTTTTCTCTGCAAATGTTGAAGCATGTCTCGTTCAAATCCGAGATGGCGAGGAATCATTTCCAGGCACTCGTCAACATTTCGGGTTTCTCGCCAATGACTTCGAAATGAAACTACATCATCTTGTTGCTGAATACCTGGCATCCCGAGGTAGGTATCAACCGCCTCTTCCCAGTTGTCATTAATCACTGCCCGGCCAACCACTGGAGTGACTGGACGGGTGGCTCCAAATCTCTGAGGGCCAATCCAATTGGGGAATTTCCCGGGGCCTAAGCGGAGTTCCATATTTTCGAAAATGTGGTTGACTCTAGCGATGGCTTCTTTGGCCTCAAGTGGGGATCCGTCCGCATCTGCACATCCTCTAACAGTAATCGTGAATCGGTTAGCCGAATGGTCTCCAAATCCTAATTTTTGGTGACTGCGCCCCAAGACTTCAATGTCAACATCACTCAATTCAACCTCAGAAACTTTGTTTTGTGGTGCATCNATTACCAACAATTGTGTGGTAATCGCGCGCTTATCTTTGGTCCCACTGAACCAGATTCGATTTTTTGAGATGCCCAGTATCTTCGCCAACTTCCCGACGAAACGATTTGTTTCCCAATTCGTCAAGGTTACACGTGCGACGGTGAATCGACCTCGTGGCTCCAGGGCAGGGACACGACCGACTTCTTCAACCCGAAAATCCTCAAATCTTGATTTTAGTATACCGCCGATGCCTTTGCCATCACAGGAATATCCAGTCAGGCCGCATGCTGCCGCGATTTCCGCGGGATTCATTTGGATCCCTTCAGGGTAGGCTTAGTCCATCAAATTCGTTGGCAATGTCCTTGCAGAGTCCCTTGAGGACTTTCGCTGGATCTTTCCCCTTTTTGCAGCGCAGATAAAACTCTGGCTCGTCTAATTCAGGGTGTCCGACGAAGTAGTTTGCATACTCGACATCTTTGCTATCATTCAATCTTGAGCGGAACATCTGGAGTGATGTGTGACTTTCGCCTGTNATGCGAATTCGCAACTCCGCCCCCTCGTTCAGTAGTACCTTAATCGCCATCTTGACCGGTTCGCCGANCCTAACCACCCTTTTGAGCCTTCTTTCTCAGTCACCCACTATGTGGGTGTAGAATTTGCTAAATTTCGGGGTTTATGAAAACTAGGCCCCCTCTCTACTTATCAAGAGAATTCGGCTCGCCGCATCATGGGAGATGGGGCGGTTCCCAAGAAAACGCTCGTTGACCCTGCGATTTTTGAGCGTTCAGCAACCGCTATTTTGTTTGTATCACTGATGCTAACCATCGTATTGGGTGCGCAATTGTTCCCGAATCTACCCAATTTTGATACGGACTTGTCGTCATTTGCCCCGGAAACAGATGCCGAAAAAGCTGAAGCACGAATGTCTGAACATTTCCCGCCCGAAAGCCGCCCCATGTTCATCCATGTTGTTGACGATACAGGGGGCAATGTCCTTGGTATCGACAATCTGCATCTTCAGGAGGCAGCCCTTCAATCGATTATGAATCACTCTTCTTCTTCGCAGCACTACATTGATTCCGTGATTGCAGCCCCAGAAATATTGCAATATTCAATTGACGAATCAGATGCAGATGGTTCCTCTCTAAGCGATTTTTCCTCTTGGTCAGACCTGCTTGATGCAGTTCTTGAGGATGGAACCGTTTGTACGGATGCATTGGGCGATGATCGGGCCTTGGCAGCAGGGGCCTTCATCCAGGATAGTTTACTTCATCGCGACTTAAATTACGATGCAACCTGTGATTACTTGTCCGATCCAGAAAATTCAACTGCAGATGCGGCTCCTTCAGCAACCAGCACCCTGTGGGTGATTATGATTGATCCCAATTTGGATGATACTGAGCGTCAGATTAGACAAGCGTTGCTAAGAGATCAACTGGATGCAATTTCTGCGAACTCTACTTTGGATTATCATTCAACCAGTTTGGACTTGGTTAGTCATGACATCAACCAAAGTACGGTTGGAGAATTAGCGATGCTGATTACGGGGGCGGTCCTTGTGGTTGTTTTACTCCTCTCGATTGCATTCCGTTCGGTCCGAGGTGTAGCCTTCCCGTTGGTTGGGCTTTCGGCAGCTTTGGTATGGACCTACGGCGGTATGGCAATGGCTGGGATTCAATTCTCGATTCTAGAAGTCGCAGTCGCTCCAGTTGTACTCGGTTTGGGCATTGATTACAGTATTCACCTGCAACGGCGCTACAATACATTCCGCGCTGAGGGAAAAACCGCAAGCGTCGCATGGTTGAGAGGATTTGAGACGCTGAAAGTTCCATTGGGTCTTGCAGTAATTACCACCATGGCCGCTTTCATTGCCAATATTGTCTCCCCCCTCCCTCCCCTGCGTATTTTCGGGTTTGCATTGGCCTTCGGTGTGTTCTGTGCCTTCGCCTCATCGACATTGTTGGTGGGGGCTCTACATGTTGTAATGGAGCGGGATTCAGAGGCCTATGCAAAGCACATTGAGTGGATGCGGTTTGGCAATTTTGGAAATTACATGGTCGGATTCCAAAAAATGCACCAGGCCAAGGTGATTGGTGTTGTTGCTTTGTTAACCATTGGATCAGTCATTATGGCGGCAGCGAAGTTGGAAACCGAATTTGACTTGACAGATTTCCTTGATGAAGATATGGATGTGATGCAGGGGCGAGAAGCGTTGTATGACTCCTATGACGCAGCGGGGTGGAAACCAATTTACATCCTGATTGAACCCTCAGGTGACGCAGATTCAATTCCCGATGATGCCTCATTCTTGGTTGCACACCAATTGCTTGACAATTGGCTTGAATCAACTAACGGTGTGGTGGCTCCTCATTCTACAGCTGGCAATATTCACCCCGTCTATGATGGCCCCTATCCCATACTTTTTGACGCGGTTGAGGGTGACACAAATTTCGGTTCATCTTTCAACCTCAATATCGATGGCGAGTTGGAAACGACACAAGAATACAGTAATGGAGACATTGCAGCCGCGCTCCATTCGTTAAGCCAAAACCAGTCGATTGCGGACCCACTCACCGGTGAAACATGGGCGGAACGTGTTGACAAATCCATCGCATTCAATGACGAGAATCAGATTCAATTTATCCGAATGGAAGTACTCATCGAAGTCAAGACGAGTAGTGACAGTTCAGCAGTTCTTGCAGCATTCAGATCGACAGTGGATAATTTTGCCAATTCAGGCCTCATCGATGCCGATGTTCACGTGGCTGGCGAAAGTGTCAGTCTAGAGGCGGTTTTGGATGGATTGACCGAGTCACAAGTCCAGTCAACACTCATCAGTCTGGCCGTTTGTTTCACCGTATTGTTAGCGCTAACACGTAGGATTGGGCCGGCGCTGATCATTGTACTCCCGGTTGGTGTTGCAGCAACTTGGGTTGTGGGGGCTATGGCGTTGCTAAACCTCAACTGGAACGTAATGACCGTGATGGTAACAGCATTGACAATTGGGCTTGGAATCGATTATTCCATTCACGTTTGGCGTCGTTTTGAAGCCATGAAATCCAAAGAAGGAGACGTATGGTCCGGATTGCGTGAGATGTATGCATCCACCGGTGTGGCACTCGTTCTATCGGCAGGGACAACTGTTTGTGGATTCAGTGTTCTCTTGATGTCACAAATGCCGGTTGTGCAAGAATTTGGATTGGTCACTGCGATTACGGTATTCTTCTCGCTGGTTCTGGCAATGGTGTTGCTACCTGTTTTCTTGATTCTTGATTCACAGTCCAAGAATGGAACTCAAGCAAGTTAAGTTGCAATCGTTCTGAGGAATGTTGGCATCGTCAGATGCTGTTCTCTAGCGACCAGCAATAGTGCCATCCACAAGGTGACTGGACCGAGTGCCCTTCGCTTACGCTGAGCTCGCCGCATGACTTCCTTTCGTTGCAATCCTGACGCCTCAGAAATTTGGTCGAGTAATTCGGTAATGTGTGCTGCGGCTGGGTCTGTGGGCGCAACTTCGATTTCTTCTTGTTCTTCGACGACAACTTCAACCGTACCCTCATTTGGTAGAAGCCCTGTTTGTCTTGGTGCTTGAGGGGGCGTTTCCAATATTCGCATGGTCGGTAGCCAACCAAATGGGACATCGACATTCTCAATCATGACATTCGGCTTGACACCCTCAGAGGTTACATCCAACCATTCGGTTTTGATCAAATTATCACGGACACGATTGGCAGTATCCATGTTGAACCAACCCAAGTCAAATGCCCAAATCCTACTGATTGTGTCCAGGTCGATTCGGTCTTTCGAGGACGATTGCCATGTTTGAGCAAGAAATATCGCGAGTTCCGAGAATTGACCCTCATCTTCACTCATGGGAACATGGTTTGGTAGAGAATCCGGTTCTTCATGGTCTCGGGCCAAAGGTCATGCACTAGAGTCTCCTGCGAGCCCCCAAACCGGTGGATTTGAAGAGGTCGGCGGGCACATGGAGGGAGATGATGCGAGAGTACATTGCGCGCGACCCAAAAACGGGTAAGCCTCTTCGAACCGGCCGAAAGAGGAGTCATGGTCTCGAACTGGCGTACAAACCGGGCGAGGGTGCTTGGGATGCTCTTCCTCTCGATCGAATCCTTCCCCTTGCGACTGGCGATACCGACATTGAATCCGTGATTTGGAGAGACAAGGAGCGCCTATTGAGGCGTACTGATGCCGTTCGAGCATTGCCGAGAATCCGAGGTAAAGATCAGCAACTCGCCCACAGAGCACTTGAATCCGCACTGGGTGATCTAAATCCACGCTTGCGAATCGCCGGCCTCGAAAGTTTGCCTTATTGCGCATTGCAACATTCCGATTCACTTTTTGAGCACTTACACGAGTTGTTGGAAGACATTGATTTGGATGTACAAAAAGCAGCGCAAAAATGTCTGATTATCGTTGCTCCAGTCTTTCCATCGGTGACTGAAGAAACATTACGCCGGGAGTTGCGGNTNAGTGAAAAGCCACGTCAACGCTCCGCTTTTGAAGCACTCAAGCAAATTTCTAGCAGTTGGCCCGAAGTGGCTGAACTGCATATCGATGAACTCATTCGCGAAGAAGAAGGTGATCTCCGTGGATTGGCTGCCGCCCTTCTACCTCGTTTGGCCAAGCACAAATCTGCTACACTGTGGGACTTGGTTGGTTGGTGTTTGCAAGATGAAGCCGTTGTTGTTCGAAGACACGCCGCACGTGCGCTGGTCCCTCTGGCTGAACATGCGCCGAAAGTAACACAAATCGCTCTTGAAATCGCGTTCTTTGATGACGATGAACAGGTACGAAACTCGGCGCTGAAGGCCTCTCGGAAACTGGATCCAAATTCATTCAGAATGCAACGTATCATTACGGATGGCACAAGGCATTCCGATCGAAACATTCGCCTNTCTTGCATCAAAATGCTCCCCGTCATCATGGTTGATGCTGAGGTGAGAATCATGGCCTCTGAGTTGTTGCATCAAGAAACGGATGCAGAAATTAAGGCTCTGTTACAGGAACTGATGATTGATGAATCTCTTGAGGGAACAGAGGCTGAAAAGAACGCTTTTTTGGCACCTGCAGAAAAGGCCGAAAGAGACGAGGGGTCCCTCTCAACTCCACCTCCTAATGCCACCCCTCCTCCTGAAAAGAAAGCTGTAGATTCCACAAAAAATCCAGATCCTGTACGTCGGCCTACACAGGATGAAATCTACTATGGTGATGACTTTGACGAAGGTCAAGACGACTTTGTTTGAGTGATTATCTCCCCGAAGGGGAGTCGGCACGGTTAAAGAGGGGCGCAAGGTCGCCGACGCCGAGGAATCCGCATGAGTGACGAGGAGTTCGACACAAAGCGAGAACAGTTTAGCAATTTGTGGGANGGAATTACACCCAAAGGTGTGAACCGAACAAAGGCCCTCAAGTTCCGACAATACATTCGTGAGCACGTTCGACAGAAGCGAGTCCCATTGACTCGCGAGAACTGTGAGAAGTACTGGATGGGTGAGTTGCAGAAGGAATTGCACGAAGCGGAGACCTTCTGAACGAGCTGACACAGATGTCTGCTTCCAAATCACACACGAGCGTCCGTTTTTCGGATTGGGAACTGTCTGCAAGCATTGCAGATGCCATCTCATCCAAAGGCTGGGAATTTGCAACACCGATTCAGGCTGAATCCATTCCAATGTCGATGACGGGTAGAGATATCGTTGGACAAGCCCGAACGGGCTCGGGAAAAACGGTAGCCTTTGGCATTCCGATTTTGGAAAACTGTCAACCAACTGGTTCAATCCAGGCTCTCGTACTCTGTCCAACCCGCGAATTGGCCACACAGGTCAGTGAGGAGTTGAGCTGGCTTCAGGGCGATAAAGGCCTGAAGTTAATCACAGTTTACGGTGGAACGGATTTGGAAAAGCAGGCGAAAGTTCTGGATGCGGGTTGCGATGTAATCGTTGGAACTCCCGGCCGTGTAATCGATATGACCAAGCGTGGGCACATCAATCTCGAAGGAATTACTCATTTTGCTTTGGACGAAGCAGATCGAATGCTCGACATGGGTTTCTTCCCAGATATCCGATGGTGTTTGGAGCGCTTGACCAGTCGGGAGCAAACCCTTCTGTTCTCTGCGACCTTCCCACAAGAAGTATTGGAAGTCGCTTCCGAATTCATCTCGGATGCTGAGCACGTAATGAGCGATGATTTGGATGTTGAAGTACCGGAGATTGACCAGTACATGATTCGCATCGGTCGGGCCAACAAGCTTTGGGCTCTTGGTCGTATCATCGTAAATTTGACCAAGGAAGATCAAGTCATCATTTTCTCAAACACGAAGCGCATGGTTGACCTTTTGGTTCAGCGGTTAGATCGTCACCGATTCTCTGCAACAGGACTCCATGGAGACATGGCGCAGAACAAACGAGAGCGAATTATCAATGATTTCCGCGAAGGGAAAACCAAGATTGTCATTGCAACCGATGTCGCTGCACGTGGATTGGATGTAGATGGAGTGACTTTGGTAATCAATTACGATATTCCAGATGATTCTGAATCATACGTCCACCGAATCGGACGAACGGGTCGAATGGGTCGTAAAGGTACAGCCTGGTCATTCGTTTCCGGTGAGGACGCACCCAACATGACCAAAATCATCTCGACTTGGAACATGGTTGTCGAAGAGGTAGAGGCGCCCGCACTTCCCGATGGAGTCGATCGCGATCCCGTTCGCAAGCAGATGGATTGGGGTGAGTGCGCTGATGTATTTGGGATGGTCCCAATTCAGTTGTCGACCGCGGAAACCTCAAAATTAGCGATTCATGATTTTGTACGTGAACAGGCGCGACTTCCAGATTTGGCAATTGGTAAAATTATCGCAAACGGTTCCAGCGCAGTGGTTGAAATTCACCGTGAAAAAGCCCAGCACACACTTGATGCTTTGAAGGGTAAGTCGATGAGTGGAACTGAAGTCAATGCACAAATCGCAAACTGACACTATTCTTCTTCCCACAAGCCGGCAAATTTCGGCTGCGGGACCTTGACAATGGCAAGCATTGCGACTATGCCTGAAAACAACCAGCCACGGATTGAACGATCCCAAACATTGTCCCAGATGTTCATTTCAACAAAGCATGACTTTCCTTCACTGTCGACGTACCCCTCCATGGAGTCGTATTGACAATCTTCAGCTACACCCTTGAATTTCAAATTCTCTTCATTCATTGTGACTTCATAGGTGGACCAGACAGCCAGAAATGCACAAATGACGAGGGCAATGACAGAGGCCTTGGGCAATGATTCTCGCATTCTGAGATTGCGATACTTGTAAAGATCCGATAGTGCAGGTTTCGCGTTCTTGTTTCGAAGCCCCCTCCGCTCTAACATCATGAACCAAACAAACCAGAAGACAATAAGCAAAATCAAAAATCCTTGCTTGAAAATAAACTCATGCATTTCGTTCATTTCAGCCTCGCCATACTGCATTCCAATGGGGTAAAGCGCCATCAATCGGAGGAAGTTGAGGAATTGAACAATCACCGCCATACCCAATAGTGATCGATATCGGATTTGCTTTTGGACTCCCGGCGTCAATAGCATCAGGGTACCTAGGAACATGATTTCATTAACACCAGCACATTCTGCATCAATGTACAGTGGAACTTCTCCATTGATGAACCCCGAGCCGATCAAATTGACACCGGTCCAAGATTGCGATGGACCGTGGAAGACCAATTCTGCTGAGCCTGGCCAAATCAGATTCGAGCAACCAGTCCAAAGCCAAGCCAACAGGACTTGCAACGGCTCCAAGCTAGCATCCGGCTCTGTGGCCCACCAATAGACGACTTGGACCAAGATTAGAGCNATCGGAATNCGGAGATATCCATATGCCATTTCACCGACTTCAGACCAAGAGAGGTCGTCCTTCGAATGATGGCTACGAGTCTCTCGCACAGTTGCCCTAGGACCCCCTTAGGCTTCAAACCCACTCATCAATCTCCCGTCGCATTGAAGATAGGGTGACGTTCCGTACAAACCATGGAAGACATTGAAGTCAGTTTGACTCTTGATGTNCTTAGTTTCCACTGTCCNGTTCCAGTGCATGAGACCAAGCGAACCCTGTCATCGATGGCAGTAGGTGAAGTCCTTCTTGTGATGGCAGATGATCCTGAAACCAAGATGGATATTCCGGCACTCTTGAATAGAAGCGGCGACTCATTGTTGAGTGTACACGAGGAAGCAGGCGAGTACCACTACTACATTCGAAAGGAGGAGAAATCATGACATCAATCGTAGAGAAAACCGACGTTCCCGCNGATGCTCGATTGCCCACTTCTCACGGGGAGTTTCGAATTCGCGTATTCCATGACGAAAATACCGGCTTTGATCATGTGGCATTGACGCTGGGGGAAATGGATGGCCCGGATCCTGTCTTGGTCAGAGTCCACTCAGAATGCCTAACCGGTGATGCATTTTCCTCCTCACGCTGTGATTGCGGACCCCAACTTGACGCCGCACTAAAAACGATTCAGAGNCATGGTTGGGGCTGTTTGTTGTATTTGCGTCAAGAAGGACGAGGAATCGGGCTCCACGCGAAAATACAAGCATACAATCTTCAGGATCAGGGTGCAGATACGCTGGATGCCAATTTGATGCTAGGTCACCCAGCTGACGCTCGCGACTACAGCATCGCTGCAGAGATGCTNACTGCAGTTGGGATTAGAGATGTTTGCTTACTGACGAACAATCCCGATAAGGTCGAATCATTGCAATCGTTGGGCATCACAGTTTCTGAACGAATGCCCCTGGTGGTAGGAATTGTNGCTGAAAACCGAGATTATCTCATCACCAAGGTCAACCGCATGGGCCACGACATCGATCAAACCGAACTCGAAATCGAGTAATGGGGCCGCGACCGGGAGTTGAACCCGGGGTGGCAGAGCCACAATCTACCGTCCTAACCACTAGACCACCGCAGCCACGATGTAAATCGGCGACCTNCGCTCGGTATTTCAAGCAAGCGCCACCCNTTGTTACCGATTGTCCCTACGCACGCACAGGCGAGGCATTCAAGGACGTACCCGTCAGCGCATGTACATGGGCAGGCGCAATATCGCGATTTTGCTGGTCTTCCTCTTGTTTGGNTCCGTGGTTCCGTTCACGGCATCGGCAGATACAGTCATNCGTTCCGAATCGGTTGATTTGTTCCCGGCGGGGACTTTTGATGATGCATCCGAATGGACTGTTTGGAGCAANAAGGCGTACAGTGAAGATGTCGCGGAATACAGTACCTCGATGGTGGCTGATGGCCGCTTGTCAATGACACATGATCGACCTGCAAATTTCAACGAGATTACTGCNTGGGCAACCTATTCACCCACTGGCGANAATCTATCAATCGGCCANCCTGATTGTTTCAAGCCTGCCTCAAATCCAGTCTGTGACAATGANTTGGATGGNGATTCGGATGGNGGNTATTCTTGGACAAAAGGACCGGTAATCGAACTNGCNGGTTTTGATTTTAGTGCAGGTGGGGGTTTGGACATTGTGAACGTATCTTTGGCCGTTGCCTTCAGAGTACCGGATTCTCTTCAGCAAGATAGCATTCGATTCATTGTCGAATCGAATGGGACTCAAAGTTTGGTCAAAACATACGCGCACACCATGGGTGAGGTCAATCACATGAACTACAACACCCGTATTTTTTCTCTTGATTCAATTCAATCATGGTCNTGGGATGAATTGTCAAATCTGAAAATCATTCTTGATTATGTTTCAGTCGGTGAATTTGATGACAGTGAATTGCAGATTGATGCTGCTGGATTGATTGTCAAGCATCTGCAACCGTGGGGCACATTTGAGCTTGCCAAAGCATCNCATTCTGTNNCTTTTGATGAATTCCCCNTTCTNTCGGCCGATATACAGTCTGGCTCAAANTCGGAATTGACCATGGCNCCTTGTGGTTTGCAAAACAGCGGTTCTGCTGCGGGGCTTTGGGTAACTGAATCNCTCCAACTCCCCAACGNCCAATCATGGGGTCGCTTCCATCCAAATGTTGATGGAAANACAAGTTGGGAGGTTTCTTCCTCNNCAGATGGAGCNATTTGGTCANCCCCTCTCACCATTGCAGAGGGAGATTTACTCAATATNTCCGATGANTATGTTCGTTTCCACGCCACACTGTTGGATGGATGTATCAGTGGTGTTNNGGTTGACATNAACAATCCNACTCTGACCATTCAAGGACAGATTTTNGGNGAGATTCATTCCATGGTCAATGCATTCTCAAAGTTGCGAATTGCAATGAATGGTGAAGAAATTGCGGCNATCAATATTTCCGAAGGTGGCTTCAATCACAGTGTNCCTGTCGGACACCTACTTTCGGCAGNTGGTGGCCAAATCGAGGTTGGTCTGTCTGCTCGATTCCACTGGTCCAGNACAGGTGAATCAGAAACGATTGTTGTGCAAGTTGAAGAAATGAATATTGTTGGTGGTTACNTGATTGAGTGGGATCGTGACCCACAATGNGAAGCNCNATCAGACCAATATTTCGATGAAGATGGGGGTGGCCGGCTATTGGAATTCCTGTATACTTGTACTGATGACTTAACCAGCAACAGTGACTTGGTCCCCACTGCAACCAGTTCAGAACCTTCGATTTTAGAGGCAAGTTTCGTAGATGGACAGATTCGACTGCAACCGGTAGCCGATGCCTCCGGTCAATCAACAGTCAGTATTACCGTACTTGACGAGCGACAAAACGCTTGGACCAATTCGTTTGATGTATTTATCTCGGAAATCGACGATGCACCTGAAATGGATGAGCTCCCCGTCGAATTGACCATGGAATTGAATCAACCCCTTTCCATTCCATTCTCTTACTGGGATCGCGACACNCCATCCTCTCAACTCAGTATCGAGATTACACCNGATTGGGCCACATTTTCCGGTGGTGAAATCACCTTCAATCCGACACAATTTGGAGTAAAAACAGTCACAGTTAAGGTCACAGATGGGGTGAATGAGATTGAACAGACCACCGATTTGATTGTCACACAAAGAGCGGATTTGTGGGTGCAGAGTATCGATATCTTCAATCAGAATACAGGGGATTCTACAGTTTCTGAAGNCAACGCCATCGAGATTTACGTCTATGTACGCAACAGTGGCAATAGTATCGCTCAACCTGTGACGATTCGTTGTTCGGTGAATGGACAGACATTCGGGACGCCCCAAATTGCCATGATGTCNCCAGGTGATTTGAGCTCCGCCGTNTGTGANCAGTGGGATNTTTTGGACGTTCAACCAGGTGAAGTNTTGCTTGAAGTTGAAATCGATTGGACAGGAGACATTGATGAAACCAATGAAGTCAACAATGTTTGGTCGGGTACAATTGTCGTGAACCCAACGCAATCAGATGCTGGTGAAACCGCAAACACAGATGGTNCCCTCAGCGCTTACAGTTCGTATCTTTGGGTNGGAGTTGTGATCCTTGGGCTCCTCGGNATTTTGGTCTTCATGTATGGGCCAAATCAAATNCAGAAGATNGAGTAGCGATTGGCTNGANTAGAAACAACCGTATGGGCTGATAATGCTAAAAATCGCCTGAATGGTTATACGGGGTCGTCTCATCTAAGGAACGTTCCCGCAATGATTGGTGCTCCAATCGGGGGGTGGGAACGGGGTGGTGTAACACATGGCGAAATTGAAGATTCGACTGGAGTCGGAGACTTGGATTTTTGAGGAATTTGAGCAAGCATAAGAGACTCAAATTACTCGCTCTGAGCTTTCTTCCAAGCCTTTGGATAGGTTTCGGATGGCAAGAAGACCAAGTCGGGCCTGGCGATTTCACCAGTCTCCATTTCTTGGATCATCTCTGTGCGCGTCAGCATTGAGCCCAGCGAAACCAATTCCCCCTTTAGTGTCAGTAAGCGTACGAGGTCTCCACGCTCGAGGTCGTTCTCGACCGAAACAATTCCTGGGCGCATTAATGGAGCACCATGTGCAATTGCACCGGCTGCACCATCTTTGACAACGACCTTGGGTAAGTCGCTAACGAGCGATTCGATGGGTGCGAGAATTTTTCGAATGGCTTTCTCTTCCCCCTTCTCTTTCCACAGCCACACAGCATCCTTCAATTCCTGTAAAGTGATGCAATGTGATTCCATGAAGCGTCCGGACTGAGTTCGCCTCAATTCCTTCAATTCGACAGGATGACCAAGCAACAATCCCAAATCTCTAGCAATCGTTCGAATGTATGTCCCTGCTTCGCATGTGACTTCAATCGCTGCATCACGACCATCTACTTCTAGCAATTTAGTTTCCATGCGCCTGCTACGAACTTGAACCTTTACTGCAGATATTTCGGGAGGGACATTGTACACCTGTCCACACATTTGTGCAATGGCTCGCTCCAATGCCGATTTGTCAAAATCATTGGGTGCTCTGAGTACACCAACATACGTCTTGTCATGGGAGAGTACTTTCTTTGTCAATCGCATGGCTCGACCAGATAACAGGACAAGGACACCGGTTGCAAACGGATCAAGTGTTCCGCCGTGACCTAATTTGTCAAGGCCCAAAATATCTCTTGCCCAAGCTGAAACTTGGTGACTATTGGGTCCTTGCGGTTTGTCGATAACAAGCATTCCTGCCTCGAGCAATTCCTCAATCGTCCTTTCTGCAGGGGTGCATCCATGGGCTGGAGAGGTCTTTGCATCTCCATCGATGGTAATCATGAGTACGCCTCCAAATGTTCCAGCGCAGCGCTGAGAACTTGTTCAGCATTCATTGTATCAGAGTCAATGATACAAGTGTAGGGTTCTTTCGATTCAATGTCGATATCATACAACTGCTTGTAGCGTGCCCCGTCGTATTCCATCCGTTCTCGAATGAGTGCCAACTGTTCTTCTTCATTGCCACCTTCTCGATTGACAACTCGATTCGCTCGGACTTCTTCACTGACTTCGATCCAAATACGCGGGCAATTGAGTTGATGTTTGAATGCCCACCATCCCGCTAGACGACTTTCAACAATCTGCGGACTGTTCTCCGATAACATGGCATCGGTCAGCATCTGATCCAATTCCTTATCGACAGAATCATCATCAATGCAATATTGTCCAAATGCTTCCAGGGTCATGCCCTTTTCAGCAGCTGTATTGCGAAAGACTTGACCTCCATTCAACATCTCCCAATTGAGTTGTTTGCAAAGCCCAGCCACCAACGTACTGGTCCCAGAACCTGGGTGTCCACTGACGGTCACACGTGCAGGCAGACTATCGCCTCCACTCTTCGAGGCAAACTTTGCATCGGTTCCGTCCAGAATCGGTGCGAATGACTGTATCTCCACCACATGAAGGGCAGATGACTCCTTCTAATGTCCGGCCCCTTGCATGGGATACTACGACTTTTTCGGGTGTATCTTGCTCGACAACATCTGCGCTACCACCACGATTTCGTCGTTGACTTCTTTGGGTTCTGCGATTGCTTTGTTTCTTGTTTTTCTTCTCTTTGAGCAAAGCCAGGAGAGGTTCTTCCAGTGTTTCACCTGACAGTACAAGTGGATGAGACCTGTATCGCATCAATTTGAGGTGCCGATCAACGATTCGACCCAATGGTGCACTGAGTGTGATGTAAGCGGCAATCCATGCCGGGAAAAACAGAACCTTTCCATTGAAACTCCATTGTGGGTTCCATGGGAGACTAATGTGCTCAACTCGGAATCCTTCAACCATGACATACATCCAACTGAATATCCCAATGATGAAAATCATGGTAAACATCATTGGTTTCATCATCGACATTTGCAACTTCGTGGTTTCTGGCATTAGGTGCATTTGCATTTTCTGGATCTTCTCCAGTCTTACATGGTCTCGAGAGATTCGTGCTTCTTGCATCAATTTCCGAAGTTGTTTGTTTCGATGATTCAAGTGAGCTTGCTTCATCGGGTCCATGAAAATCGAACGAAAAACAGTGTTTACGATCATGATTGATGAGCCCACAATCAACACAGTAGGGACGAAATACAGGTCATGAAATGGCAATGCCGGTTCTAGAACGCCGCCAGCCAAGCCTGCCATTGAGACTCGCAGTCCATCAGACATCAGGATAAACGACATGCCGATTAACAACACGATGGGCATGAAAAGTTGCCCAAGAGGCATCTCGGGTTGCTCGGGTAATTCCTCAGCCACAATCGACTCCTGATGAAGGCGCGCCATCAACCCTTCGGGTTGAACAAGTGTGTCAATCCACAAATAGGGAACATTCAATTTCACGAAGCCTATGCGTCAGAATATGGAGTCGCCGGAGGACGCCCTGCGTGAAGCACAGGCGGCTGAGGTCGGAGGCGACCTTGCACTGGCAGAATCTTTACTGCGGGCTGCTAGCAATCGTTGGAAGAGAGAACCAGAATTCAAATTGCGTCATGCGCGTGTTTTGCGGGCTCTGGGCAATGAACGTAAAGCTCTCAAAGTGTACCGTTCCGTTCTCAAGGCGCACCCTCAGCGTGCAGATGTCGCNATGAATGCNGCGCAAACCGCAACATCGCTGAACAAGNTGCGTCTCGCAGAATCACTTTGGTCACGCGCTCTATCTGTCGGTGCACAGGCTGACATTGCCACTGAAGGGCTTTGTCGAACCATTTGGACACGTGGACGCAAGGAGGAATCGTGGGAGAGGGCAAAGGTNGCCTTTGTTCAAGGGGGAAGTTCAAGCCGTGTACTTCATGATTTTCTGCGCGAATGCGCTCCNATTATAGGNACCTCTGTTCCGGAGATTGACTTGCTTGAAACGAGTGAACTCGACGGGAATTTCGCACCGTCTGAATCAAGACGTGAATTGTCGTTGAAACCCGCGACATTCTCCGCCGATTCAGTTGAGTCAATGGCTGGGATTAGTGCTGCAGATTTATCAGCACCTGCGGATCAAGAACTCACTGATTTGCTTGGCGAGAACGAATCACGTCAACAAATAGACATGAGTGCGCTATCGACTCGGACCGAGGCCCCCGCCGCAGGGGCCGAAGTTGACATCCCTGAGGATTTACTCGATTTTGATTAATCAAAATGTGAATGAGCAAACCGGGCATTGNGTCATACCCGCTGCAACTTCAGCATTGCAAATCGGACATGATCTTGCTTCAGAGTGGTCACTTTCAGCAGGTTGACTCGCGCCGGTAATCTTAGCCAAGGCTGCATCCATTTCGTCATCCGAATCAGCAACGTCTGGTGTTTCATCGTCAGTCTCCTGTTGTTCATCATCGGAAACATCCTCTACCTCTTCCTCTGATTCACCCTCTGCATCTTCTTCTTCCGTGGGAACTTCATCGTCAGTTGTTTCTTCAACGACCTCTTCTTCAGTCGATTCTTCTACAGACTCTTCTTCAGTGGATTCTTCTACAGCCTCTTCTTCAACAACCTCTTCAGAAATGTCCTCTTCTGGTTCTTCTTCAGGGGCAGGAGCAGACGTCCCGTCATCCTCCATTTCTTCACCCACGTCAATGCCGTGAATTTCTTGTGCGTCACTGACCTTGAAGCCAGCCTCTGGGTCACCCTTGAACTCGTAAATCACTTCGATTCTTTCTCCACTGCCGACAGTACCGATATTCCAAGACATCTTCTTGCCATCAGTCGTCCCTTCTTCGCTCATGTCGCATTTGATTTCTCCTTGATGTGAAGAAGTCACCTTCCATTCCAGCAATTCAAACGCGCCCGGGATAATGTCGTGGATGACAACATCTTGCAATGCTGAATCAGCGCGATTGTTGAACATGATCATCGCTTCATAGCGCCCGGCTCCCCCTGCGGGGAAAACTTCCTTGCCCGAGTCATAGTTGACCTTGCGGTGTGTAACGCGAACCACAGGTGATACGCGTGGCGAGCGTGTGGCAATGGGTCCGTATCGCTCCGCACTGAAGTCAATTCGTGCAGGTGCGGCGACCACGTCATTTGCTGGACTTGGGTCAGGTGCTACGAGCGGGTAACTGATGCTCATCTTTTGCCCGGGATTCAATCCAATGGGTCCCTTTTGACCAATTGTGATTTCCATGTGGAAGCCAGGACCATCGGGTGAAACACGGTTTTTCTCATGCTTGATTCCATCATGAACTTCGATTCGAACCTGCTCTGGGTTCAAGTCTTTACCCTCGATACTGGCTTTTACACTGGCAGCATCAGGTGCCTCAAATAGGCCAGGAATATCATCATGGATTCTAAGCAAATTGATAATCGCTGAACCGGTATTCTCGATTTCAATCGTTGCCTCCAATTCTGTACGTCGGTAATGACGCAACACGTCAAGAGAGTAGGTCTTGTCAATGTCCGCTTCTAGAACTTCGATGTTTTGTGGCTGCAGACTCACGGTACCCTCGGTAGTTCGGGAAACACGTGGCAATACAGTATACAGCAACTCCTGGCTAAATGTGGGCTTGTCCATAGAGTGGACTACCTTGACGTCACTTTCCCATCGACCATCAGGTAGAACATCCTCTTCGACATCCTCAATATCGAACAGGTGCTCATCTACCCCAGTTTGGGTCACTGTCAGTTTCGTCAAATCAACGGTAAACGAAGATCGGTTTTCAAACACGGCTTGACATCTGTAGTTGTCGGGGCGCTCGTCTTCGTCTACAACCATGTATGAGAACCCACGGCAATGTGCGTCGACCTCTCCGAAGTTCATCCCCGATAGTGTTGCTTCCGCAGTGTAGGTGGCAGAGGCGGAACCCGCATCAATGGCATCCACGGCTTCTGCTGTGACTGCAGCAGGAATCATCAGAGTTCGAGTTTCACCAGCAGTGAGTCGGCCTACACTCCAGGTAATTGTATCTCCTTGTCTTTCGTAATCTGCACCTTCACTGACTTGAATTTGTACGGGGAATGTGCGTGTGACAACAACATCGTTTAGTTGAACTGAACCCATGTTTTCGACTTCTANCTCCAATCCNATATCTTGTGCATCTGCGCTTCGTTCAATTGAAAGACTTCGCTCTTTNTCACGTGCAGTCCAAGTGTCAATTCTCTCTCGAAGACATAGCATNCGNGGACCTTCGACATTGTATCCAACNGTTTGATCGGCACCAGGTTCAAGTTCAGAGTANGGCAAATCNCCCTCGATATCTGAANAATCAGAGTTTTCCAAGATTACATCGATATCCCAAAGTCGATCTTTATCGCTGGGATTTGTCAAAGTGAGNAATCCCTTTACCGATTGTTTGACAACCTCGCCATCTGCAGTCAGAGTCGNGTTTTCTGACTCCTCAAGAGTTGCAACGAGTTTGTGNCCTGGAATTGCATCGACATCGGCGGCAGCACGGATTTTTCCTCCAGCCAAATCCAATTCGGCTGGAATAGAGGAAGTGTCTTCCTCAGTTTCAGACGCGTCGATG
>PBPV01000014.1 GCA_002724815.1 Methanobacteriota archaeon
TCTAGAATGATTCGAATGTTTTCGATACAGGCTTCAGTTTGTGCTTTGATATCATATTCCAAAGGATTCCCATCTTCATCTTCAATGGGCCCCCCTGGGATTGAATTGTCGACTGGACTACGTGGACCAACACCTGAGATGAACAGCAAATTCCCCATTCTCCTAGCATGAGGATACGCACCGACGGCCCCAGGTGCATTTTCTGCAATAATCGCTCCATCTTTGTTCATCCATTTACCAACGGTTTTCTTGGCTACAATATTGCCTGCCATTCCGCCAACAGGGCCAGCGATTGCAGCACCAGCAGCGGCACCCAANGCNCCTCCTGCTTGAGAAATCANGGCNGANCCATATTCATCGTACAAATCATCNACAACTTCAATCGGGTTTCTCCANCCNTCNTCNGGCCTTTCGGCCTCATCTAAAGGGCCGTCCACGCCCCCGGGGGCATCCATGTCTCCTGCNCCGGANTCGAGCACATTTCGATCACCACGATAGAATTCTACATCGTCTTCATCAAACTCTTTGTCACCGACCGAGCCGACTGCTGGAGTCAATTGAATCACAGCACCACCGCTGCCATGCAATGCTGCATAGGCGAGTACTTCGCCATCGTAGTTGTTGTGCTGACCCATGGTTGCAGCCATCCACCATGCAGGTTTGTAGGCAACCACNTTTTGAACACGAATCTGGCCATGGATATCTCGACTCAATTGACTCAGNTCTTCAAGNCGACCATCCGCGAAAAATTCCAAAATCTTACGATTCCATTCTTCATCTTTGGCAGAATGGATTCGATCATCTTCGGGTTCAACGTGTTTGGTGAACATCCGATTTGAAAGGCTTGAGACTGCAACGATGACGGCTTTCTTTCCTTGAGCTTTGAGAGCATCTCTGGCCGCCTTTCCAAGAACAATGGTTTCGGATCGGTTGCCGTACATGTTGCTTGAAACGATGCAAGCGGGGATTCGGTTGTCCGGATTCAACAAGCTCAGAGCAACGACAGAGCCAGTGTCAATTGGGAATCCGTGGTATGCGACAGTTCGAGCATGCAATCCTCGAGCTTCTGCTGCATCTCTATATGCTTCACCAAATTCTACATCCATTCTGAATTTGTATGGCATTGAGCCGAGGAAGTGAAAGTCATCGTCTACATGGACCCATTCCGGTTCGGGCTGAACCTGAAATTGATGTCCAACAATACTCGGCCAAGTGGTCGAATAAACGATGATGATGTCTGCCTCNCTTTCTTCGATTCGNCGTCGGCATTCATCGTAAGCGGCACGCAATTCNCCCCATCCTTTGTTTTGNTCAGGNGCNAGGAGTGGGTGTGGNTGAGGNGGGACNTACANNCCAAACAAGAACGGGATNNTCNTCNTCNCTCAAAGAACCAACTCCCGNGTCTCATCATTGGGGTCCCAACACGCAACCACGTTACCCGTTCCAATCACGGACTGATAACCGTAGATTTCAGCAGGGAAATCTGGCATACCCATTGCGCCCATCATCCAGGTCAAACCTCCTCCCTCAGTTTCGGCGATAGTTTGCTCAGTAAATTCCGGCATGAGATCAATGAATTCCTGCATCTTACCTTGCCGCATGAGGTCAATGACTTTCATGTCCCAAACATATTGGCTATGGTTGTAGATGTGTTCTCGACTCATGTCTTCAGGGAGTGGTGCTTCTGTGGTGAAGTGNCGATGTGAGAGGCTGTGACTGGCAATCAGGACCACCTTTTTTCCACTTTCTTCAATCGCTTTTCTGCATGCCTTCCCAAGAGCTATGGCTTGTTCATTCATGACTTCAACCGAGTAGTAGTGGCGGTTGCGATTGCTGCTAATTGTGACGACAGGTTTGTCCCAATCTGGATTTAGTAGGTGACAGGAAGTGATGGTTCCATAGTCGACTCGGAAATCTGGGTTTCGCATCATCTTCGTGATNATCCCTGATTCTTCGGCGACCTCACGCATTTTTTCTGACAGTTCAACATCCACTTTTAGGTCGTAGTGATACCGGAACAAGTTAGGGAAAATGGGGTCGACTGAGAGTGACTTGAATGCATCACAGCCGAGGAAATGTGTACCAATGTAAGTCTGCCAGTGCGGTGTTAAGATCACCATTGCATCATACTCGATGGTTTTCAATTTCCGGGCCAATCGAGCATATCCCCATCGAAGGGCCTCCCAGCCTCCTTCGCTGATGGGCTCGTTTGCATCTGGGTTCTCAGCATAGACCAAATGTGGTGGATGTGGTGCCAAGCATCCAAGGACAATCTCTCCCTTCGTCATCACGCCTTCCAAAGGAAGGCGGCATTTGAAACCAATGCCAAGGGAATCGTGATAGGTNGGGTGCCCAGCGACGGTTCAATGAAGTGGNANAATCCACCATTGGGNNTGTTCGCCATCCCACCGATGGTNGGNCTTNTCTCNGCAGCNATNGGNTTCANANTTGCNCCNTTATTCGGATTTGAAGAGAAATTCTTGGCCGATATCGCACCATTGCTATTTTCTTGGTTTACACTCATCATTCTATCTTCAATTTTGATGTTCACCATCCCCAAAGAGTGGGGNGATCCTAAGGAGATGCGATATGGTGTAATGGCCGGCGTCATTGTTGTATTTCTTCCCCAGATNTGTGGACTGGGCCTGTTACTTTGCGCGCTTTGGTTTATCGCCGTTACCTTGGGTTGGGTATTTGTTTCNACCTACCAGTGGAAATACGATGTTCAACCATTTAGAACCGGACTTTGGTTGGGTGTCGGCGGTTTGGTTGGGATGTTCATGGGCTCATGGGCAATGAGTATCATTCTCGTTTGACGCAGATATTCACCGCTTCAGAGAAGAAACTGAGGCTCCATCGTCCACCTTCTCGACCGACCCCACTGTGCTTGACGCCTCCAAATGGGACGCGTAAATCCCGATGCAACCAGCAGTTGACCCAGACCATCCCAGATTCGATTTGTTCAGCCATACGTGATCCTGCATCGACATCTTGAGTCCAAATTGAACCTGCCAACCCATAATCNGTCATGTTTGCAATTTCAATGGCTTCTGCATCATCGAAGAAAGGATGTAGTGTTACGACCGGTCCGAAAATTTCCTCTGTCGCACATCGACTATCGGGCGTCAATCCATCGATTACAGTGGGTGAAATCCAAAACCCATTTGCAAATGCATCCGGGATCCCAACGGGGNGGCCACCGCCGCACAATATGTCTCCACCTTCATCCTCTGCAAGGTCGATGTAGGACATGACCTTGTCACGGTGTGCTGCAGAAATCAATGCCCCGAGTTCTGTTTCTTCATCAGCAGGATCTCCCACAATCATGTCGTTAACAGCGTTGAGGAAAGCTTCGACAAAGACATCGTAGATTGATTCATGAATGAGTATTCTTGAACCACACAGACAAACTTGNCCCTGATTCAAGAACGATGCACGGACGATGCCGGGCATCATGGATTCAATGTCCACATCTTCACGAATGATGGTCGCATTTTTCCCACCAAGTTCCAAACTCAATTTCTTGAAGCCCGAGCTTGCAGATTTTGCAACCTCACGCCCAGTTGCCGTTCCTCCTGTGAAGGAAATGAGGTTGACATCAGGGTGTGCAGTCAAAGGTGCCCCTGCATCCAAACCATTTCCATGAACTAGATTGAATACCCCGCTTGGCAACCCCACATCTTCGATGACTTCAGCCAGTAGCGAAGCTGTCATCGGAGTCATTTCCGATGGCTTTGCGACGATGGTATTGCCCATCAATAAAGCAGGGGCCACTTTCCAAGAAAGCAAGTAGAGTGGTAGATTCCAGGGTGTGATTAGGCCTGCAACTCCAACCGGCTTGTACAATACGCGATTGGTCGCATCGCTCATCTCAAAAATTTCGGATTCAAACTCTCGACCTTGCTCTGCAAAGAATCGGAAATTTGCCACGGAACGGGCCGCATCAACGTTCCGAGCGAGGGTAATCGGTTTGCCTGTATCGAGGCTTTCCAGTTGGGCGATTTCATCGGTTCTTTGTTCCAGTTCATCTGCAATTTTCTCCAACCAATCAGCGCGTTCATTGATGCTAAACTGGCCCCATTGTTCCGCAGCATCCAACGCTGCCTCTACAGCCAAATCGATATCTTCTGAAGATGAGCAAGGAATGTTTGCGATGTGCTCACCGGTGGCCGGGGAGAAATTCNCAATCCAATGTTGACACTGNGAGGGTTGCCATTGACCTGCGATGAAATTTGACAGTTCGACAACATCACTCATGGCTTCCCTCTCCAGTAAATGGGTTGGAATATTTCCGCCAATCATACAACCATCGATCTGAATTAGGATCCCATTCGTCCCAAGTTACAACACGCTCCAAACGATCGAGTAGATCTGATGGAACAATACCGGGGACAATAAACGCCTTTTGGCGATGCAGTGGGTATGGGTTTCGTAGCTCAATTCCAAGGACTCCCAAAACTGCACGAGCTACATACCAAGTGGCCTGAGAGTTCCATCCATGAGCGATTTTTATCGTGATTCCGAGACCTTTAGGGTAATCTTCGTGAATCACAGAGAGGCCCAACAAACCATCGGCTCCCTCTTTGGCAAGAACCATTCCTTCACCGGCCTTGATAATGGTCGAATCCAATCGATTGAAGCCGCCGACCAAGTCGGGATGTTTACACATTGATTCCCAAATCCAATCCTGATCTTTTTCTGAAGCTAGTCCTGCAAACATGACTGCCAACTCATTCACCGTGTTGGATACGGTTGGTAGGCCACATCCATCCTTAGCAACACGCTTCGGCTCCCAATTGGGTTCACCCATCAATCTCCGCATTGAATCTAGGAATAGTGGGAACCAATCTGATTGTGGCAATGTGTATCCTGCCCGATTGAAACCCTTGAGACGTAGGGCTCGCAACATAGCGGCGTGTTCTCCTGAGCAAGTATGGAACCAACGCCTAGGCCTACGGACTTGTCGCCCAAACTGAATCAAGGGCACATCCAATGGACACTGCATCAATCCCCATTCAGATTCAGTAAGGATGGATTGAGCGGTCGCAACGTGTTCGGTATCTCCATTGTGTGATGAACANGCAATGGCTTTCTGTTTACTGTTCAACACAGGGCCAAGTACATCGACGAAAGCTTTCATCAGAATGGGTTTCATCATACTTCGGCCATAACAGAGAACATTTCCTCCAAATGAGTGGATGATTTCTGTGCCGTGGGCCCATGCTACTGCACCATGGATTGTATTCTCACTGACATCATTTCGACGAAAATCAACCAAGGGTTCCCATTCCACTTCTCGCCCGGTCGCAATGCCCTTTGCACCATCGGAAATTGGTGAGGTGGGATAGACGGAAGACCCCGGACGCCCAGGGGCCACTGAGGAAGGCCGTTCTTCAACCATCAAACATCACTCCCATTGACTAACGGGACGACCATGTCCATGAATGCACGCATGTCTCGACAGATACGTTCAGAGTCGTGTCGGAAGAAGTCGAACCACAACATGAGTCGATCGTCTGGATGGAATCGTTCCTTGATTTGCGCAGCCACCTCCTTGGCGTTCCCAATCACTGCATTGTTGGCTGCTTTGGCGACTTTGTTCGGATCCAATGTCCCTTCAAGTGCCGACCAGTAAGAGGATAGTGCGCCTTCGGATTCGATCTTTGCAGCCGCATTCTTCTCTTCGTCAGTCAGCCCATCTTCTTCGTTTAGGAAAACCATCACCGTCCTTGGCATCATCCTTCTCTGCCATTCACCTTGGTACGACTTTTGCATCCGCTCATGCGTGGCTTCGATCACTTCGGGCTGAGTGATACTGAGGTTGAACACCTGTACGGGCATGAATTGATTGACATAGACTTGCAATTCAGGTTGATGGCTGCCTAGAACCAGATTCAACTTCTCTCGATTCCATTCTTGAGGGACTGATTTGATGTCTTCGAAGACATAGCGTCGAGGGATTTTGATTTCTGGATCGNCACTACCGCTAGCCTCTTGTACAGCTTTCCAATCTTCCTCTGAGCGGAAATCTTCGCGTGTGAGAATGGTTTCTCGAATATCATTCGAGCAAATGGTATCTCCACGGATTAGGCGTAGCATGATTTCACTGGCTTCCCAGAAAATTTTTCCACGAAGCGCCGACCAAGCCACCTCTTCAAGTCCATTCCGCGGAACGATTCCGTAAGGGGCTGCCATGAATTGGAATCGACCGGCACTGAATCCAACGTTCAGTTTACGAGAATCTCCACGTACCTCTTGCAAGGCGCAGAAGTTCCCGATCCTTTCGGCGACAGCGATAGGGCCACCATTGGCCAAAATTGACAATACCGCACTACCGATTTCAATTTGGTTTGTTTTCTCCATCGATAGCAGGGCCAATTGGAAGAAGTCTGTGCATAATCCAACTTCTCCTTGCCAGTGAGGAATGACAGGGTTGCGATTTTGCTTCTGAACTTCTGTGGAAAGGTGTGCTTGTGCCAACCATGCGACACCATAACCCAGTTCATCCGCAACTTGCAATTGTTCAAGATAATTTGAGTACATCGTGGTTTCATCGGGAAATATACCTGCAGCATCCGGAGTTTGCGAGATGGAAAAGAACACATCAAACTCCATTCAAATTCCCCCATGTAAGGCGTCAGCCAATTCGTTCAGTCGATCCTTGATGGGTTCGGGGGTCGTCCGACCCAGTTGCATGAAACCTGTCATCACCTGAGTCAAATGCTGGAGCTCGAGGTCTGCATCCTCCATGGCTCGTGCCATTTCTGCCAGTCCCCATCGTGCAACAACTGCGCCTTCAAAGTCCTCTTCTGTTTCAGCAATTTCTAGGGCGGCTTCGTAATGAATAATCGCACCATCGACATTGTCTTCCATCGCTTCCAAATGGCCCAGAATTGCAAGTCCATTGACCATGCCCTTCTTGTCGTCCAATTCTTCTAGCAGGTCGACACACCTCGCGTGGAATGCTTTGGCTTGCTCAATGTTCCCCTCACCGCGAGAAATTTCTCCGAGGTTGTACAATGTGTTAGCTTGGCCCACTAGATCTTCCAACATTTCTTTGAGGGCTAAACTCTGTGCAAATGCAGCTTTGGCAGCCGGAATATCATCCGATTCAAGTGCATGAATTCCGCATTGATTGTTGTAGGCAGAGCGCAACCAGTCATCTTCACTCATCGCAACCCATTCATCCGCTTCTGCTAACGCTTCCCCATCAGAGGTAATTCGAGCCTTGGTCAACAACGCCCAAGCGAGTTGATCCTTGTCCTCATTTTCCTTTGCCAGATCGATCGCATGTGAGATGAGGGCCTCTGCCCGATGAGGTTGACCAATTTGCAATGCAATATCTGCCAGAGTTAGGGCTGTACCTGAGTCCATGCCTTGGTCAAAACCGTCGCCATTTGACATCAACTCTAGCAGTTCATGAGCCTGCTCTGGCGTCAGTGATTCCCCCGTCATGATTTCACCTCAGATTGAGCGCATTCGACCGCCATCGACCGCCAAACTGACACCTCGAATCCCACCGGATTGTGGTAGGCAAAGGAAGGTGATTGCAGAAGCAGTTTCTGCCGGATCAATGAGTCGGCCAATGGGAACTTGCGACATCCATGTATTGTGGATGTCTTCTTGACTNCGACCNGTTTTTTCTTCAATGGATGCCGCCAATGANCCCANTCGATCNGTGTCGGTAAAGCCTGGCAAGATGTTGTTAATGGTAATGCACGAGGGAAGTTCCCGACTCAGTGATTTCGCCCATGAGGCCATTGCACCGCGCAGAGTGTTGGACAACCCGATATTGGGAATCGGTTCGCGAACCGAGGTTGAAATGATGTTCACAATTCTGCCTATACCTGCTTCTTCCATGGCGGGCACAACCATCCGCGTAATTTGGTGGGCTGCGTGAAGATGTCGCTTGAACGGAGCCTCAAAATCTGCGACATCATTGTCAAGTAGCGGGCCACCGGGTGGCCCTGCGGCATTGTTTACTAGAATGTGAATCGGTCCAGCAACCAAGATGCCCGAAATGGTCTTCTCGATGGCTGCCGCATCTTCAAGGTCCAGAGAAATCGAACGAGCAC
>PBPV01000015.1 GCA_002724815.1 Methanobacteriota archaeon
AAATTGGCTGAAATTGGGCTTGGGCGCTAAACACAACTCAATTGAAGGTTAACTCAGAGGGAAAGTTGTGCAACAAGCCTCGAGGCGCCCGAAGAATCTCGCGATCGCAGGGGCGATTATTCTCGTCGTTTCGATTGCAGTGTTGGTTTCGTTTGCCGATGAGTTAGAAGCCACAACAGATCCGAGTTTGAATAGCGTGATTGCTCTCGAAGGCGGTGAGAGTGGGCAAATCAATCTGAGCAAGGACAGTTCTTACCTGCTGTTTCGATTGAGCAANGCCGAGCANAATTGTACCATTACCGAAGTGGCAACCCAGACTGAGGTTACGATTGGAGAGCCGGGTTGGTTTGAGAGTGATCGACCCGGAGAAGGGGGTGAATTGTACTATGTTGTGGGTTCGTTTATCCCCGACGAAAATGGCCCACACATTATCGAAAATAGTGCTGAAGAAGGAGAGACGATGTGGGTCGTCGATGTCTTTGATGTGGAAAGTGATGTGGTTTGGATCACCTATGCGAGCTGTTGTGGAATATTCTGTGGCAGTGGTTTGATNCCATTGGCGTTCATCCTTTGGAGAAATAGAAGGAAGAATGTTGGAGATGNNGGTTTGGTGATGCAAACTGCAGACGGTATGCTCGTACCCATCGCACCTGGCGATGGAGGTTTGCAACAGCGAGTGCCAACCACGGATGAAATTTGGAGGAGTGTTCACGGGGGAGAGACGCTGAATCTTATTGTGAGTGAGCCAACCGAACCCGAAGTTCCCGCACCATTTGCGGATCGTCCGGATCGAGATGGTGATCTCGCAAGAGTGATTGATGAGGTCGAAACTATCGAAGAGGTGGTTCCAGAATCAACACCTGCGGAGCCCGATGATTCCAAACAAGGCTGGAAGTCATGGGATGAAGGGTAATCCAGACGAGCATTCATAGGAGTCCGATGGCTAGTTAACATCGGGTTGTGAAGTGGTCACTGATTTTGACACCGCGCTTTCGATTCTNGAAAATCGNACNCGTCGGTCGATTTTGGAGCATCTTGTGCGTGANGCGCATTACCCCTTGCAATTGGCTGATTTACTCGGAGTTTCTCAACAAGCAATCATGAAACATCTGAAAGTGCTTGAAGATGCTGGATTTGTTGTCAGTGAAAAAGTGCCGAGCGAAAAAGGCGGNCCNCCAAAGAGAATCTANGCGATTACTCAATCGTTCTCACTTCGACTCGATCTCGGCCCGGATNTGTTTAGAGCGGAGCACAGNCAATTGCCACAAGGTGGNCCCACNCGACTCTCAAGTCGATTGCCCGAAGATGCTCTGAGTGTTGCAGAANGGGTTGGNACCCGTCGAAGATTGCCGATGGCTGAAGCGCTAACTTTGTTATCAGAATTGAATGATGAATTGGATCGATTAGATGCCGAGCGTGATGCGTTGATTGCCCTTCACCAACAGATCAAACAGAAGGCCAGTCGAGTCGTGGACGATACATTCGACGTGTACGAAGAGCGGCAACTTGCACATGTTTTACTCGAGGCCCCACGACGCCCTGTTGATTTGGATCAATTTTGTGCGGGTATGCAAATCCAACCGCAACGGGCAGAAGAAATGATGGATACACTACGCGGAGTGATGATGCGTCAAATCGGTGCTGAAACCGGGACCATCATCGCCACAAGCGACGATCGGTTGTTGCCTTGGTGGTTGGCCAAGGCCGACCCAAAGTAGATTCAATCAGAATCTCAGTTCTTCGTCGATACTCGACATCATACTGGATTGAGCCGCAACCTTGTCCAAAGCTTCTCTTCGGCGAGCAATCATGACCATGCCAGCGACCGCCATCAAGGCGATAGTGAGCAACAAAATCATGGTCGGAACGGACCATTCGCCTGCGACTTCGAAGGCGACGTCCAACCAACCGTTCTCACTCGACAACTCACCGATGTTCTTTCGGTTGTTGTTCTCGTTGGCCTCAATGATGAGGTTGCCAGGGTCTACGATGACCTGCACGTCATGGTTTCCTGCAGTAACCGGGTAAAGCAGTGTGATTTTCACAGGTTCTGAACTACCACTATCATCCGGTGGCATGATGGCTCCAATCACCTGTCTGTAAGCGATATTCTCCTCAGAACAGATATTGTTGCGGAGATTGTCTTCAGTCTCATCCTCACAGAGAACGATGTTGATGTCTGTCGCGTGAACGTTACCGGTATTGGCAATCTCTACAACAACTGGGATCATCTCGCCTACGGGTGCATCTCGATTGTCTGAATCAATTTGGTAGTTGGTGATTTCAAGGTCTGGAGCACGCAGTCGAATCCTCAACACCTGTTCATTGGTGTCACATGGGTATACATTATCCAAGACGCCGTCGTTGTCGCTGTCAATCGTGCAACTGTCCGCCCATGATGGGGTCTCATCGGTGTCTCCATTCGGAGAGCTGCCGTAGTTGGACAAGACCTTGATTCCGATTTCACGGTTGGCCAGTGTCGCTGTTGGGCTGATATCAACGATGACCACGATTTGGACCGTGGTGTATGCTGGCATCTCTGCTAAACTCCATGTGCCATCGTCATGGTAAGCGCACCCGTATTCGGGTGCTGCTTCGCCAACACCTAGAACAGTGCAAGGGATTTCACGGGGAAGTTCCGTATCGAAATCCTCAACCATAGCGAACTCAATATTCCACTTTGACAGTGAACCCATGTCTGGGGTTGGATTCCATTCGTCTCCACCCTTGGTATGGTTGTGAAGTGTGGGGATGTCAGGAACGTTTCCATTATTGGTGACGTTTAGCAAATACCGAACCGTTCGACCGGGGGCGGTGGTCTTGATTTGACTCTCGACTGTTTCGTCAATCCAAATCTGCATGTCATGGAATTGGTTAACGGTGATGTCAAAGAGAATCGCATCACGCTCATCCGTACCGTCGTAGTATTCCTCACTGAAGGCTTTCAACACAACCTGGTAATTGCCGGCTACGATTTGGCCGGGNATGTTGATCTTCACATCGACGGTTTCGGAATCGTCGCGGTCAAGTTCAGACAGAGTTGCGCGTGGAATTTCGATGTTCCACAGCAGTTGTGTCCCGTTGCTATCGGTAATTGATGCAGTCCGCAAATCGTAGCGATCTGGGCCGTTACCTTCGTTGGTAGTCGTGATTGGGATGACCAATTGTTGACCCGGGTCGACACTGTAGGCTGTATCCGGGGCCTCCATCTCCAAGTCGTAAACATGCTCTACGTTGGTTGAGAGAATCACTGCATCAGAGACGCGAGATGCACCCTGAAGATGAGCCTTGACGGTGATGGCTGGGCCCAATCCTGCACTTGCATTGGTTGGTGCACAAACGATTACACCGACCTCGTATGGGACGTTGATCTGTGACCAATGTCGGGGTTTACTCATTTCTCCATCATTGCCACCGGGTGCGTTACTGAAGTCGAGGGTGACCGTCCAATGATCGTATTGCCACTCGTTCAATGGCATGCCATCGGGTTTGGCATCAGGTGCACCNGGGGTGGTGAANATCAGATATCCTGGAGCGAACTTCTTGATCACATCGATTGTGTACGTGTGACAGTCACCGGGGTGAACGACCTCAGAAGTCCGATAAATATCGAAGATGATGTTGCCCGTCGAACGGATGCTAACGTTCACCCACAACTCAAGAACGTCGTATGTCCCTTTGTCTAGACTCTTGATTGGTTCACCCATTGACCAGCCCTTGAGATACAGAGCGAAGGTACCGGGATCCTGTGTAGTCGGAACTGAAATCTCCAAATTCTTGGTGACCGATTGTCCCGGATCCAAACTGACCATCATCGGGAAGTTGATCTGCCAGCCCCACGGTAGCAACCATTCTTGTTGGCCTTGCAATGTGGTCGGGTCATAGAACGCAAAGGAGTCAAACACGTTTCCAGTGTTGGTAATCGTGATTGAGAAAATCGCAGTTTCTCCCTGTTCGACGTCAGACTGGTAGTGACTTGTTTCCAACTCTATACCGTGTACGACATCCATCATCGTCAGCGTCAACCGATCGCTACGTATCGCGGGATCTTTGTAGGACACTGCTGAGACGTAAATTGCTGCCAATTCATCCTCGTTAGCTTGGTAAATCGACGGGGCACGAACTCGCAAGTACACACGAACCGATTCGCCACCGAGCAAGAAAATTGGAGTCTCGGGGAAAATCGCGGTGTGATTGTCGGCGAAGAACAGGTTTGCCGTCCAATTCACAGGTACGCCTGAGAGATTGACTGAGAAGGTGTCTGCGACCAAATCAATCGGACCTGGGGTGGAGTTGTTGACCGTCAAATTGTAGATGGTTTGTTCTCCCGGTTCAATGACATGGTAGTAGGTTTCATCTTCTGCCAATTCAACATCGACCTGTCCTGTCAGTACGTGGGTGTAACATAACGTGTAAGCGCCATTGTTTGAATTTTCATTGCATTTATTGGTATCAGACCACGCAATATGGGCACCACTTCCCATGTCATTGGCAAATGCGGGAGGTTGTGATAGTTCGACCTGCCGACCGCTGTTTGGACCCAACTTATCGCTGTTCCATGATGTAACGTCGACTCGCTCCCACGGATCGAGTACTGCAGCTGCAATACTGTTCAGTGGCCAATCGCCAACATCGTTGGTGTGGTTCAGGCGAGTGTACATGATGGACTCACCCTGTGAGGTGTTGGAATTCTCAAGCCACGAAATGTGGACATTGTTTTGGTTGTCTGCAAGAACCTGTGGCATGTATGAAGACGCGCGATAGTAATCATTCGGATTGACGTTGCTCGCCCCTTCTACATACGAAATTCTAGTGTCGACGATTTTCTTGATACCGTAGGTCGGAAGACCTCCAGAGACGCCATCCCATTCTGCAGCGCCCTTGAGTCGAAGGCGTGTGTAGTAAACCTCGTAGTTGTCGTCCTTGTCAAAACCATAGTCTCGAGTGTCCATCCAGGTCAAGTGGGTGTCACCACTGTTGTCAATTGCCAAGGAGGGATGGAGGCTGAATGCGTCATCCAATGTTACACGGGTGTCGTTGACCACGACGAGGTGGCCGTATCCATTCGCGTCTTGGCTAGGGCCCAGATCCTCTGTGTAACGATTGTTCGATTCGTCTGTTCCAGATTGTCCATAAGTCCAGCCAGGTGCAGGGTTCTGAATCTTGGCATAGGGGTCTAATACAGTCATGTAGATTTCACGGCTGTTATTGGTCGCTAGGAAAACCATGGCCTCAACGAGTGTGTCCATGTTGTTGCTTCCAGATGCTGGGAAGGCGTACACTTGGCCACCAGCATCGGTATTACGAGTGGTTGAGCCTGGGCAAATTCGAGTGTTTGTGTTGACTTGGCCATTCGGACATTCTGAAAGATCATGCATGTGGCTAGCCACCTGATTGTTGGCACCCCAAGATGANCCGTACAAACCGACTGGGATGACGCCTGCATTTACACATGCGTCGTGGGCTTCATTGATACTCGCAATGTCATCGGATTGTTGAGGAGGGTCGCCTCCCTTGGGGCCTTCGTCACTGATTGGAATCACGATCTTCGTTGCGTTTGGATTCCATTTGTGATCATGTGTGGTCGGAGGGTTGCCAGGAACGTTTCCGTTGTTGTCTACCCAAGACAAGCAAGCCCAAGTGCTACCAGGGCCCCAGTCTTCACCTTGGTATCCACCACTCTGTGCGCCACCGTTGTAGATGGTAGAGTGGAGCTTGATGAGACCACCTGAGTCGTCACCAATGTCGAGGTGATTGGCTCGGGGATTCTCGTGATGAGGCTGGTTTGCACAGGCACCACTTGTCGCAGCGCTTGGATAAAAGCCACCGAGTGCATAGAGTGTCTCAAAGACTGAAATGTTCGCTTCCTGGAGCATGGGTTTGATTCCTTGGAAGGTGCCTCCATTGGACCATGAACCTCCATAGAACACAACGCACATGTCAGCCCATTCAGAGTACATGGAACCCGATGTGTCAATCGGAGATACGATCTCCACCTTTCCACCTCGCGTGTCGTCCCATGCAATCTGCACAAGGTCATCGGCATCGATCGCGATGTCTGGGTGCCCTTTGTGCCCGATGATTGGAGTCAATAGTGTACTGTCNATCGCCGTAATCGCCTCACGAGAGGCTTCATCGATTTCCAAGAACTTGTAGTAAATTTGTGGCTGCTGGAAATACTTGTCGTGGCGGTCGTAGGAATCTTCCCATACGATGTGTGCGTTATTCTGGCTGTCCACTGCGATTGCGGGCCAATCGCGATTTTGCTGGCGTCGAGTGACCTCGGTATCGTCGATAATTGAAATTGTGGAGTCGTCAGCTGTTGAGCCGTCCTGATCGTCCAAGCTAGGGTCGAGTAGCGTGTACAGGATCTCGTGCTGACTGGCCTTNTTTGCCCACACGATGTGGATTCGATCATCGCCGTCGATGTCAATATCAGGGTGCCAAGCACGGTGNCCTCCACCATTGGAGATTTGAGTGACGTCAATCAGTGTTTGAGCTCGAGGGTCCAGCATCGAGTAGTAGAGATGCTGTGTATTTCGGCTCCACACAACGTGGATGTTTCCTTCACTATCGCTTGTCATTGATGCCATTCGCTCGTTGACTGCGCCACCATCTACAATCTGCACGGCATCAGTGATTACCACTGATGCACCTTGTGCGACTGGGGGTGCGTACCCGACCAACAATGTGCTCATGACGAAAATCATCACCATTGTGATGCTACTTTGTTTGCTGTTACTCATTTTCATCGACCCCTGGAGAACCTCTCCAGCACCTTGACAACGCTATTTCCCTCCTACTTAACCGAACCCCCTTGCGGTCAGTTCGCGCGTGAGCGCGCGCGAGGGA
>PBPV01000003.1 GCA_002724815.1 Methanobacteriota archaeon
GCATTGCCCGGCGAATGGGACGGTGCCGCAATGTATGATGCGGGCATAGATGAGGAATTATTGGACATNGAATCCTTCCATTTNGGCTACGACGCATCCAACGTNTATGTGCGAGTTGATTTGGGCAGTATGCCNGATGATTGGGAGNCNTTGGACTTGGCATCATCNCCGGACCTTTCNATNTACTTCATGCAACCCAATGCGATNAATTTCAATGAGGTTGAAACCAATTTCCGNACATACTANGGAAACACCATCCTCGGNTTCCCTGCCAAGAGCATGGTCTCATTCAACTTNGGAGAATTGTGGGAAGATGGACGNGCCAAGTATGANATCTTCAATGCCAAAGGCAAGATTGGAGACAGTGAACGATGGAACCTTGCAGGCCAATCTGTTCTNGGNGCCTGTGCTGCAGACGAGGTGTTTGAGTTCCAAATCCCATGGTCTGAAATCGGATTGGCACCGAGATACTCGACGCGAGTGAAGATTGTGACAAGTTGGTCAGAATCTCCGGCCTATGGGGACGGNACCGATGTCGAAATCGCCCCAGCAGCTCCCGCAGAAATGGTCATGCCTGATTTGGAAGAATGGGTGACCTTGCTCGACGTCAGTGACGCGTTGGGTGATGAAAATGGCGATGGAGATTACACCTATCCACTTGCAGGTGATTTCGCCCCAGGTGCAGGTTTGTTTGATATTACGCATCTAAAAATCAGTCAGAGTGCTTGGAATGCTCGCTTCGAAATCACCTTTGCAGAGATGACCGATTACTGGGGGCTTGCAAATGGGTTTAGCCACCAAATTGTGCANATCTATGTTGACCAAGGTGAGACGACATACGGTCAAACCGAGATGCTGGATGGAGCTTATGCTGAGGTTCATCCAGATTGGGCTTGGGAGGTTGCTGTATCGGCAACCGGTGAACCGGGTGCTGTCAANACCGTTAGTGCAAGCACCGGCGAAACCTCTGCAAAGGGCATTGAAGTCAGTTCAGATCAGGATCAAAAGACCGTCATCATCACCGTATCGAAGAATATCATCGGTGAAGATGTACCCGATTATCGATTTGTGGTGGTTGCNGGTTCNCAAGATGGATTNGGTACNGGCAAATGGCGAGATGTGGATGCCGAGGCCAAAACATGGAGATTGGGNGGAGGNGCTGATCCNAGTACNNTCGATGGACTCGANTATGACCCCAATATNNTCGACATGGTCCTTGACAATGANACCGATCAGGCCGCAATGCTAGGCTCTTACGATGTGGACGGTCAAACCTACGCTGTTCTCACNGGAATNGAATTGCCAGATGTGGCNCAACAGGTCTTTGGAGTCGGNGTTTCAAGCATTACATCCTCATCAGCGATTGTCTCTTGGTCGACCACCAAAGCAGACAATGGAACCGTCACTTGTGGCAACAATAGCTTTGCGACATCCGAAGCGGCGCTTTCACACGCCATACAGGTGAGCCAACTTGAGGCTGGCACTGCATACAGTTGTACGATTTCAGTCGAGGATGCTTCCACAGTCGAGATTTCATTCAACACCTCGACGGAAATGGATTTGACTCCACCTGAGGTATTGAACCTCGCCGTAGACGTACTCGATGGGGGCTCGCTTCGTGTGACATGGTACACAAGTGAAGAATCCACCGAATCTATCCAAGTTTCCGGTCAAACATTTGCCGGAGACACCGTGGCTCTACGCAAGAATCACGATTTGACCATCGTCCCCAGTCCAACTCTCACTGTGTTAGAAATCTACACATTAACGGTGATTGCAGTCGATGCCTCGGGCAATTCGAACTCTTCCAGCGTGGATTTTGTCATCGATGAGGATGAATCAATTTCACCATCGCCGGATGAAGACAATGATCCGGTTCTTTCCGAGGAGGGTTCAGATGAAACCGCAAGTATTGGAGATTTGTTCGGAGAGCCNATTGTTCAAATNGCNCTAATGTTGGTCGTTTTCCTTCTGCTGATGGCATTCATCCGAACTCGGAAGCATGAACTGGATTATTCATTGCCGGTCGAAGATGACCTCTTCGATGAGGATTAGACAAATGGAATTGCAGCCGTTGCATGCGTGTGCAAGTTGACAATGGTCAGAATGCACGGTTTAGGTTGGAAACCCAACATTCGCTGATAATCGGTTTGATCTTGCCATGTACTACTGTGAACCAAATTGACACCCTTGTAATTCTCAATGTGGTGGCCATGAACGTGACCTGTGACGAAGATATCGGGAATTTCTTGGATGACCAATCGATCTTCGGGTTCAGGAGATAGTGGTGTTTTTCCACCCCATGACGGAGCGAGGTGCCGCCTGTCAATCATCGCCCGCATCGCGGCTTCAGGGGTTTCGAAAGTCACGGTCCGTAGGCTGGAAACGAAATCCATGATGGAGACGCCGTGGTAGGAAAGGACACGGACACCATGTAAACTGAAATCACAAGGGTTGCCAACAAATAGCGTGTTGTTGTAATCCGTTTGCAATTCCGGATCGATGGCGGGTTGAGGTTCTGCTGGGCGCACCGCATCATGGTTGCCCGGCAACAAAAGTACCTCGACCCAATCTGGTAATTCTTGCAACATTTGACCCAATTTAGAATACTGATTGAACAAATCGGTAATGTCGAGGTGCTTGTCTTGACCGGGGTAGATTCCCACTCCATCCACTCCATCGCCACTGATGACAAGGTAACGCACAGTTTGAGCCAGTGGGTCGGTATGGAACCATTGAATCATTTTCTCCCATTGCGGAGCGAGGAAGGTTTTGCTTCCAAGATGTAAATCCGAAATGAATGCAGCACTCACGGCTTGATCTTCACCAGCTCTTCGGCGTTTATGTTGACTCAAAGGTGGGAAATGAATGTCGTCGACGTAAATCAGTTCACCCGATTGGTTGAAATTTCCACTGACTCCAATCACATCATCATCCATCAAACCAGCGTGAACGATTTGCTGATTCGGTCCGCCCTCGTCACGTTGACTGAGAAGGCATCGAACTTCGCCTGTAGAGTCTTCAATTGTAAACATCAAGTGTCCATTTTTGGTGGTTTTCGGGTCATTGACCAATCCAATGATTGTGAATTGGTTGTCACGATCAACCAACTGTCGCTTTCGGCGCAATGCCTCGTTCACTGCTATCGGCCGATTGGGGAGGTTCCGATCTAAAATCAGCCGTTTCACTTGCTTCAATCGGTCGTTAAAGAAGGACTGAATATCTTCCTTTTTTCCTTCGGTTACACTTTTCCCAGTGATGTCAAAGTGCACCGCTATATCCGCATCCAGGTCCCTGGCTTGCATAGGAAAATCCGAGAGATTGTAGTGGTCCAAATCGTGTATTCTTGGGGCCGGTTTGGGTTCGGGTTCTGCAATCGGGGCGATTGTGCGTGCGACCACGGGTGTAGTGGGAGTAACAGCCAACAATTCGTCCAACATGGTTTCATCGAGCATGCCAGTTTTCCCGCTCGCCTTTGCGACTTCGATGAGTGCATCAATCGAAGGCAGAGATAGAAGTCGTTCACGGACTGAACGGCCAGGTAGAAGCCCGGCTGCCATCACCTTTCGGTGGATTTCGGCCCATTCCGTGTCGCTCACAGGCTCCAACCCTAACACGGCCGTTCAAAGGCATTACTGCGGTCCAAATCGATGCTTTATTCCCGTTTGATTGAGTCGGCATGCCTAAGAACGCTCGCTTTTGCCGTCTAAGCGTGAGTGAGGAAGCCTCCATGCTCGCGGCCCGCCTCGTGCGGCGCCTGAAGAAGGAAGGGTGGAGCCTGTCTGTTGCTGAATCTTGCACCGGTGGCTTGCTAGCGAGTACCTTTACCGATATTTCTGGAGCATCCGATTGGTTTTCACAGGGCTGGGTCACCTACTCTAACGATTCAAAAATCTCCCAGCTTGGAGTTTCAACGAAGAAATTGGAATCACGTGGAGCCGTGAGTCACGAGGTCGCTTTGGGTATGGCACAGGGTGCTCAAAGTGCTTCAGGGAGTGGTGTCAGCATTTCGATTACAGGCATTGCCGGACCAACGGGAGGCAACGAAAACAAACCGGTTGGCACAGTATATGTTGGTGTTTGTATCGGCGAAGCTTATCTTGTTCGTAAGGGTGAATTTGGAGGTGCAGATCGCGCTTCAAACAAGCATTCTTTCATTATTTTTGCAATGCAGAAAGCGATTGAAGCCTGGGACACACATTTCACAAAAATCGAGGCGGTTCGNAATGCTGCGGAGTTTGAATCAACTGGGGATGAGAACATTGAGTTGGATTTNCAAAAGGCCCTGTCCTCAATCAATCCNGATATGGATACGTGGGAAGCGACCGATGGATGGTCGGACGAAAAGGTCGTGAATACCCTTGAAGAACAAGACAAAGCGACCCTCGGTGATGATGCCGAGTGGTCGGAAGAGCAATAGTGGGACCGACCAGATTTGAACTGGTGATATTCGCCTTGTAAGGGCGACGTCATAACCGCTAGACCACGGACCCGTGTTTGAGCGCGAGCGGTTGGAGATTATGAGGTAAACCCCACCGCAGCCTTTTGAGTGAGGAGGAAAAAGAAGGCATATGTCAGGTNCCGGTGAGCGAACACGGCGTCTGATTGAGCGTTTGGAAAACGCTGAAATTCCAGTCGATTCTCAGATTTCTGCCGCGATGCAGTCCGTGGACATNTCTGATTTCACCGATTATGATNTGGAACCATTCTGGTATGATCGTCCATTGGTGTTTCTTGAAACGAGTAAAGGNGGCGTCAAGACGATTTCCGCACCGCATATGATTGCCACAATGCTTCATCATTTGGAACTAAGTCCGGGACAAGAAGTGTTGATTTTAGGGGCAAAAGGTGGGTATATTGCCGCNCTCATTGCACACATTGTCGGGCCTGAAGGTGGAGTGGTTGTCGTGGACCCTTCTCGAGAAGTGGTTGATTATGTTCGTGACAGATTAACTCCTGTTNCGCAAACCCANACCGTTCGCGTTCGGAAAATGCGGCAGTTGAATCATTGTCCTCCACAGCTGCCCGAGCCATTGGATCGAGTGTTGGTGACTGGTTCTTTGGAAGAGCTGCCTCATTGGCTAACCGCGAGAATGTCGGATGGAGGATTCTCCATCGCTCCGATTGGAGGCCGGTATTCCCANCATCTGATGAAACTNGAACGTGCAGGTACGGACTGGCTGGAAACCAANCTCGGTGGCGTCTTGTTCGGTCCTGTGGACATTGCAGATACGGAACCTGAGCCGCTTTCAGCACAGACGTTGGCAGAATTGCTACGTGAGGGCGCCATCCTTGGTCAAGAGGTCGGNATCATTGATTACGAAACGATTGAACGATTGAACAACTTAGCGGTTTCATTGGAATCTCTGCCTGATGATTTGCAATCGTTACCCGAACCGAGCGGGTTGGAGGATGAACCTCCATGGGCCTTTGATTCAGAGATGTGGTTGGATGAGATACACCCCGTCGCCGATTTACTGAGTTCCGAGATGGATTGGTTGAGTGACGTTTGGCCGATTCTGATTACACTCGTCGATATTCGCTTGATGCAACCTGGCCATCCAGATGCTGATGACCAAGAGGGTCAAGTGGGCGGCTTTGGCCGACACGGCGACCTTGTCCCGTGAACCCTATACACAAGATTCACCTCCCTGAGATGAGACCGATGCTGCAACTGGAACTCGAACGCCTCAAACACAAGGATGTGCGGCAGCGTAGGATGGCCGTTCGTCGTTTGTTTGAACACAACGACTCCGCAGCATTGTCCGCGTTTCTAGATCTTCTTGACTCCGATGACGAATGGTTCGTCGAAAAAGCGGTTGATGCTATCCGCAGATGGGTTGATGCTGAGCATCGTAAAGTCGTGGTTCAACTTTCCATTCGAAAAGAAGAGAGGCTACGATTGCTCGCGGCTGAAATCGCAACTCGTTTGGGCAACGAGTCACTACCGATTTTGTCGACGCTTTGTACCGATAAATCAGATGCCGTTCGTCGCGAGGCTTGGCGTTCCAGACTTGCAGTCGATTCGGGCACAATTCCAGTGGCCATCGAAAGTGAAGACCATATTGTTCGAAAGATGGCAGTCGCAAATTCAGGAGATGTCGATTTTCTCGAAAACATGCTCCAAGATTCTCATCCTCGAGTGCGCGAAGCCGCATTAGACCAAATGGTTCAGGTTGGGCACATCCCTTCGACTGTGGATGGGGTTCAGGATCAGCGCCTGCGTCAGAAATGGGCCAAATTGAAGTTGCCTGAGATGATTGCTTCAAATGATGAGAAATCGATTTCCAAACTTTGTCACAATCCAACTGCCTCGATGCGAAAAATCATCGCTGAAAGTTTGGATCAGGTGGATTGGTTTGATTGGACGTCGTTCGTCGATGCGGTAAAGCAGAGCGACGACCCCCTTCTACTTCCTCGGTTATTGCGCTCAAAACGTGGTCCAATTGCAGATGAGTTGCGCCTTGAACTCCTCAATGATGCGGATGACATGGCACGTGTGCGGGTATTGGAACATCTGCATGGACGCGAAGTTTCGCCTTCCATCGCATCTTTGTTGCCAACATTGAGTGAAGACGATAACCCTCTGATTGCTCAAGTCGCATTGAGTCTCATGAATGATTCAGAAACATTGGGGTNGGAAGCATGAGGTTGTTGCTGGGCAGCGGAGGTTTGCGAACTCCTGAACGACAACAGGTCTACTTCGACGAGATGGCCTCGATTTTCGCTGANTGTGAAGAAGTCGTATTCATCCCNTATGCTTCCGANGATCATGTTGACTACACTACACGNNTCGCAGAATTTTCTGCACCAAGTGGTGTNTCTCTGAGGAATATTGACGACTACGAAAACGCAGTAACTGCGATTGAAGAAGCCAAAGGNTTGTATGTGGGTGGAGGGAATACNTTCCTGTTAACGAAAAAATTGCATGAGAATGGTTTGNTTGATGTGGTCCGATCACGTGTTCTAGNTGGNATGCCNTACATGGGAGTTAGTGCGGGATCAAACGTGGCTTGCCCGACAATGCAAACGACCAATGACATGCCAATCGTTCAACCTCCGTCCTTCGAAACCTTTGATTTGATACCTTTCCAAATCAATGCGCACTACCATGACGGCAATATTTGGCTGAAAGAGGAGGGTCGGTTTGAACCGCATTTCGGTGAAACACGTGCACAACGCATTCAGGAATTTCATGAACACAATCAGCGCCCAGTCATTGGTCTATGGGAAGGGGCATTCTTGCGCTGGCAAGACAACACAGGTGTCCTGGTCGGAGGGGATGCAACCGTGTTCCATCCCGGCGAAGAACCCGTGACCCATTCGCCCGGATCCGAATTCAACAATGAATTGCTCATACATCATCGCTGATGGCTCGAGCGATGACCAGTCTCTGAACTTCTTGAGTACCTTCGTAGATTTGCGTGATCTTCGCGTCTCTAAAGAATCGCTCAACAGGGAAATCAGTGGTGTAACCATAGCCGCCCAATACTTGGATTGCGCGCTCTGCTACCCACATTGCTGTATCTCCTGCAAACAACTTCGCCATGCTGGCTTCCTTGGTATGTCGATGGCTGCCTTCTTGGTAGTGCTGCTCCTTGGCCCATGCGGCTTTGTACACCATCAATCGAGCGGCTTCCACTTGTGTGGCCATGTCTGCGAGGTAAGCCGTAATCATTTGGTGGCGAGCGATGGGGACGCCGAAGGCTTCTCGCTCATGGGCGTACTTGAGTGCCGATTCATACGCTCCCTGAGCAATCCCTAGTCCTTGAGCAGCGATTCCAATTCGTGAATTGTCTAACGCATTCATGGCGATTGGGAATCCCTTTCCGGGTTGCTTGAGGACATTCTCTACGGGGACCTTGCAGTTTTCCAAAACCAGTGTACAGGTGTCACTACTTCGAATACCGAGCTTGTCTTCTTTCTTCCCAACCGTGAATCCATCGAAGTCCTTCTCGACGATGAATGCAGTTGTGCCGCCGTGTCTCTTGACTCCATAATCAGGGTGGTCAACATCCTTGGCGAACAAAACATAGATGTCTGCACTCGCCCCGTTTGTCACCCACATCTTTTCTCCAGTTAGGAGGTAATGCGTTCCATCTTCGGAGAGTTTGGCCTTGCAGGACATTGCTGCAGCATCCGTACCTGCACCTGCTTCAGACAGTGAATAGGCACCAACTTTGTCATTTGCAAGCATTGGCAAATATTTCTCTTTCTGATCTTCAGTCCCATGAATCACAATGGTCTTGGCGCAGAGTCCGACGTGAACACAGAAGAATACCGCAAAGGAGGGGTCGACTCGTGCCAACTCTTCAACGATGATGGCTTCAGTAATATCGTCCAATGGGACCCCACCATAATCCTCGGGAATCGTACAGGATTGGAGACCATATTCGANGAACTGTGCCCATTCTTCTAGAGGNGGCTGCTGGGCTTTGTCTCGAGCCAAGCAAGTGGGTGCGAGCACCTCTTCTGCAAAGTCTCGGACCATTTCACGAATCATGCTTTGTTCTTCNGTTTCTTGGAAATGCATTNCGCTTCCTCACATTTGCCACCCGTCTCATGTAGATAATAAATGCGTGTACGCATCCCCCGTCCTACGGACGGGCATTCAAAAATTTCACAGCGATTTNTTGAAATATATGGGNGTGTCGCAGCGCATCAGGTGAGTCAAATGTCGGAAGAATATCTTGAATTNAGCATTCTATCTGATCGGAAGTACACACGCAACCACATTTGGATGCAAGTCGTGGACAAAGATGAAGGNACTTGGAAAATCGGTGCATCAGACCTTATCGTCCAAGAAATGGGCGATATCCTGCGAGTTTCTCTTGCAGTTTTACCCAGTGATGCATTGGCAGACAATGCCGCTGCAGACAACGAATTCGATTTCGCCGATGTCGCTGAAGAATTCAGTGAAGGTGACATCCTGTTTTCTCTACGCTCCGCTGATGGTCGAGAAACCTTCGCATCTCCGTGCGCGGGCAAGGTTCTCGAGGTCAACAATGAGTTGGAGGCAACACCGGATTTGGTGACTGAGGATACCTACTCAGAAGGTTGGATTTTACTCATCGCACCGCATCACTTCGATGAAGATCAATTGTTGACAGCGGACGAGTACATTGAATCACTCGGTGAGTAATCAAGGCCACGAAACTTCGGGCCAATCTTCGGGATTGCTCGTTCGCCANTCGATGATGTCGAGCCATGCCAATACCTCTTCTTCCGTGGAAAGGTCCTGGTCGATTTGCACCCTATACAACCATTCCTTGAGCCGACCCAAACGTCGACCAGAAGGTAAATCAGAGACNCTGGAGAGTTGATGTCCGTCAACGATNGGTGCCATTCCTCCCTTGGGTTTCGGTGTTTTTTCAATCAAAATTCGGGCGGNATCAGCAGTGTTCCGGTTTAATGCGGATTCGATGTCAAGGTGTGCATTGACATCTTCATCAATNCAAATTCTGTATCGTCTACACGATGCCGAATCGTGTGGGAGGTGACCAATGATTCCGTGTAACTTCAGGACTCGTTTTCTCGTGTGATTTGGGATGGTCAGACTCCGCATGTCATGGTCGAGTACACGCCATCGTGCCGCAGGAATGGTTGATGATAAGAGGGTCAATCGACACACGACCACATCCTCCTCGGATGTGGACAATTCATGTTGGGATTGAAGTTCTGCATCCCATCCAGGTAAGATACGGCTCAAGGCCCCGTCAATTCGCATCCGTTCCAACACCTCAGGCGCACGTTGGCCACCTAGGATCCGATTGAATTCCGACCAAATCCGCTCCTGTGATACATTATCCAGCATTTCTCCGCAAGTTTTCAGTGCGGATGCCAACCGTTCATCCGGTTCCCACAAACCACGGCTTTCTTGATCCATGAATCGGTATGCCCGCAAGACACGCAAGCCATCTTCGCCCAACCGCTCTGCAGCATCGCCGACAGCAGATAATCGCCGATTTTGCAAATCTGATTGACCATGATAGGGGTCATGCAAGAGATTGCGAGCCAAGTCAATGGCCATTGCATTGATTGTGAAATCTCTACGGGACAGGTCTTCCTTCAATGATTGACCAAATGTCACTTCGCTGGGCCGTCGTCCATCCCCATAACTCCCTTCACTTCGCAAGGTAGTGACCTCAAATTCGATGTCCGCATCAGCGATTCGTACGGTAATCGTTCCATATTGGGCTCCGGTTGGAATCGAGCGTGGAAACAGTGCTTCGACTTCGTCAGGAGTCATGGTTGTCGTGAGATCGAGATCTTTCCAGGGGTTCTCAAGCATGGCTTCACGAACAGAACCACCGACCAGCCAGATTCCCCCACCCGCAGTGGTCACCCGATTGCAAACTTCGCGGAGGGCATCAGGGAGAGCGTTTTTCCAGGAAATTTGAGCCTCAGTGAGTGGCTCACCTGGGCAATCTGCCAAGGTCCCCTCAAGCCACATGCCTCCGGCCATCAGTCCGTTGCGGCGCCTTCTCAACATGATGCTATCGACGGGCAAAGGGATTAGAATGGGGATTCCTTGGGACAACCATGGACGTCGAGCTGGCTCCAATCATGTGGTTGAAACCTCATGAAGAGGTCAAACCTCGAAATGTCGACACCCTACACGAGATGACTCTACGTTGGAGTGCATATACGAAGCCCCTCCTGGTTGATCGAGAGACGGGAACCATCCTCGATGGTCATCATCGATATCAGGTTGGTTTGAGGATTGGTTTGTCCCGTTTGCCAGTCATCAAAGTGGATTACATGGATGATGATGGAATCGAGTTGGACATTTGGCCAGGAAGTGGGTTGCAATCTCTAACCAAACGGGAGGTCATCGATATGGCGCTTTCAGACAATGTGTTTCCACCCAAGACCAGTCGACATCGTTTCAGCGATCATTTGCCGCCGATTGCAATCCCACTTGATTTGTTGAGAATAGAGGAATAATCATCCCTGATAATCCTCGTTCTGACCTTGTCCATCTTTCATGACCACACTGTCTTGAATATTGTCTCCCAACTGTGCAATGTCAATCTTCACTTGCGGCTCATTCTTTTCCATGTGTTGCTGTCGAATTCGGCCAGCTTCATGGTACAATCCCGCCTTTTGATATGCTTGAGCCGCACCTTCCCAATCTCTCGCGAGTTCAAGGTTTCGGGCTTTNTTATGCCATGCTTCAACATCAGTAGNTTGTTTTTCCAACGGTTGNGGTTTGNTTGGCTGAGANNCGGGTACGGGTGCGGGAGCNGGAGTNGGTTGGACCACNGGAACTTGAGTCGGTTGGNCCACNGGAACTTGCTGCTGCACAACGTGGTGCACAACTTGTGGAGTCGGNTGTTGAGTCTGTGCAATGTAGAATACTTGTGTCGCAGCCTTCTTTTTTGCATCCTTGCCNGATTGTACGACTAACAAACTGAGAAATCCAGATAGACAGCAGCAACCGCCTGCTCCCATCGCACCACTGTCGTCACAGTAGTCATAATCATTGAACCAATCATTCGGGTCCTCATCACATCCATCGTCAACACCGTCTCCATCTGAATCTCGTCCTATGCTAGTGTCTTCAGTGGGGACTGTGATCATTAGTACCGACATTAACCAAAAAAGGATGGCCAAAACCCAGCCAAATGCGATTCGATTACTGCCAGCTGCCATGTACTCACCTATAGTGAAATTCCACAATGTGGGCAGACCTGCCAACCTACCTGTATGTCAGCACCACAGGATGGACACGATGAACTTGGTGCTTGTTCAGGTGCAACTGTGGCCTTACTGTCGTGCCCCTTTTGTGCGGACTGTTGTTCAAGGAAGGTTTGCATCACTTCNGGNGTCAATGCTCCGCTTTCTGCGGCCATTTTCATCATCTCTCGTTGAATATCATCGGTTTGTTGCTGTCTGGTCAGATTCGCCTCCGCCTCTTGTGCCATTCGTGCGCGTTTGTTGGCTTGGACCTGCTCAAATGCGCTCATCGCAATGTCCATNTTCCGCTGTTTCCCATCCATTTCAATGTCTTGACGAGCCGCCATGTCGTCACGCTCTGCCGCCCATTCCGCTTCCTGCTTTCGCAGGTCGAGGAGCTGACTTTCGAGTGCGGCTTCGACTTGTCCGCGTGCTTTGGCTTTCGCAACATCTGCTTCTGCTTCGATTCGTGCCAAGGTCAAACTCTGTTGGCGCTCAAGTGCGGCAAGTGAGGTTTCGTTGATGAGGTCAGCTCGAGCGGTTAGAACCTCGGTTTGTTGCCGGAAGGCCTGTAACTTNTCCANNTCGGTTTCGTTTACAACCGCAAAAGCTCGAAGCATGGTGATTCCGTATTGATCGAATGAACCTCGCATTTCGGCTCGGACGCCCATCTCAATCATGTCACCAAAATCGGTAGACCTCACGGCGTTAATGTCAGCCTGTTTTGCAAGAAGTGGTACAACCACACGACTCATGATTTCAGTCCCGTACATGTTTGCAAAGAATCCGCGAGTCAATTCACGCCCACTGTTGGCAAAAATATTGACCAGCTTCGGGACATCATCTCTCTGAATTTGCAATCGTAAATTGAGCATCCCGTTGACTTTCGCACCGTCTGCAGTGGCCCCTTCCATCTTGACGAGCAAGTCAAACGGCCCCGTCATGGCAAAGATGAGTTTGTGGTCGCTTGAACCCACGCCCAATTTGCCACCCAACCATCGGGAAAATCCGCCAACGTAATTCTTCAGAACGGTCTCTGACAAGATGTCCTGAATTTTTCCATCAGCCATGATTGCACATGTTTCATTCGGCTTGAGAATGATGTTCTTCGCTGACCATGATTGAATTGAACCTGAATCAATCATTCTTGCGATGACTTCTGGGCTCTCTCTCCATCTGTGTATTGCCATATTTTTCTCTCCTACTGAATTTTCTTGAGAACAGCTCTTCGTTCGCTAAAGTGTCCGCGAACACTGCTGACCAATTGTCTGGTTTCTCGAACGACCTTCATGACATCGCCTTCGACAGCTGCTGCCTGTTCCAAATCATTGCTTCGATTGACGGCTTTGACCAACATGGTCAATGTCTCATGATCATGCTTGATGAGTTTACCAAGGACCTTCTTTGANGCAGTGGCCTGTTTACTGAAAAANGGGTGNTCTCCACCGGTTTCCCCCAAGTTGACATCGTTACGCAANGCATCAATTTCTTCAATCGTAGATTGGCAAGCTTTGGCCAATCTAACATTNCCATCTCTGTAAGCATCATCATGCACATTTTCGACATGTGTCCGAACTCGATCCGCACATCGAAGGATTTCCTCCTTCACAGCGATGTCGGTTTCTCGACGCTTGTCACGCTGGTAGGCACCATATCCACCCACAATCAGGCCTAGTGCTCGTACGTAGGTCAAAGTATCCGCAGGGTTGCCGATTGCCATGTTACCACCCGTAGGGTGGCTCACTACATTCTTGATTCCTTCCCCTGTTTGATTAGGCTCATTCTTCCTCATTAACCAGAGTATTTTTTGAATTTGAAAAATCCTCTAGGGCTAGTGAACCAAGGATTGTGACCAAACCTGAACCGACCAGAGCACTCACAAATACCCATAGGTTAGTGAGACCACCATCTACCGGCGAAATCGCACCTCCATTGATTGGATCCATGGTTGGATAAATGATGTACATCACATATTGTTGAATACCATCATAACTTGTTGCGGGCTCATAAATTCCGTATGCAATCACCGATAGGATTCCGCATATTGCTCCAGCCAAAGCCGCTCGGGAATCGACTTTTTCCCATAGCGACAGTAATACTGGTAACACAGTTGCTGCGGCGAGTAAATCTGCAAAAAGGAAGATAGCAAATACGCTGTATCCATTTTCAACACCCCAGAGCGAGAGTGCAATCGCACCAGGGATCAACGCCAACGTTGCCAATCTAGCCATTCTCAAATCCATTTTTCCATCTGCAAGGTCTCGGCTGATGGATGCTACAACCGCATTTTGTAGCGTATCTGCACTGGAACAGACNAGAGCAATCCCGAGTATGACAAATAGAGCGATAATGAATACATGCACATCTTCGATCAGATAGAAGAATGCTGCTGAAGGATCCTCCACTGCGCCTTGTCCTGCGACAACAGTTCCTAGAAATCCCATNGTGAACATTAGTGGGAACACCAATGCTGCTGCAAACCAGGCTCCCTTTCGGAGTGCCTCATCATTTTCTGCTGCATGAGTGCGCTGCCAATTGCCCTGTGAAAACATCTCAGCCGCGGTAATCGCTAGAATTAACGCAACTCCAGCTTCAAACGAAGTTCGATTCAAATCAGATATACTGCCGTGCTCCCAATCCCACTCAAGGTGCTCTGGCGTGTGTGCTTTTGCTTGCTCAAACATCGTTCCAATGTCTCCTCCAAATACAATCAGAAGCAGTGCAATGAGTAACCAAAGTGCCAACCATCCTTGCCAGCGATCCGTACGCAAAGATGCTGGTAATCCACCATAACTTGTGTATGCTGCTGTCACGATTGCTACTAGCAGAATTGGGTAAATGGGTTCCATGCCAGCGAGAATTTTCATGGCTTTACCTATGGCCGTAAATTCTGCAAACAAGAATGTGAACATGTACAGAACTGAAATTACTCCTACGTAGATTTGCATCGGACGCCCCAATCGAATACGAACATAATCTGCCAAGGTTACACCTTCAGGTAGTTGGGCTCGCACCTTGGGTCCAACGTATGCTAGTAGCAAGAAGGGAGTAGATGCTGAAATGGCATACCCAAGGACTTCCCAGAATCCCCCGTAATATCCAACTTCAGACGGACCAAATAGGAGCCAAATTCCCATGCCAGATGCGAAGAGGCTAAGTCCAATTCTCAGCCAATTTTGCGTCCCTCTCGCCGAGAGATATTCATCGGCTTCCAATTCTTTTTCAGTCGCTGCTTGGTATCCAACATATCCAAAGAAACCAAGCGTCGCAAGCATCAATCCGTATGCAATGTTTGTGTCCATTTTTTCCTCCCTCCGCCGGCATTATCCGGATCAGGTTCATGGGTCGTTGCCCGAAGACAACCTCTCAGCAGTTCGCTCCCCAATTTCATGGCTGCGAATTCGCTTCATCAATCTTTCATTCATCGGGGGCCAAGAATGGGTATCCCCAGTCCTGAGGAATGTCAAGGGTGTGCTTGACGCTGCGAGGGCTAATCCATCGCAACAGGTTGAGCGGNCCTCCNGCTTTGTCATTGGTNCCAGATGCTCTTGCGCCTCCGAAGGGTTGCTGTGCGACAACNGCACCGGTGGGCTTGTCATTGATGTAGAAGTTTCCAGCGGTGAATCGTAGTGCATTGAATGCAGTCTGGATGTCAGCATCATTCGTAGCAAAAATCGATCCGGTTAGAGCGTATGGGCTCGCCTTGTCACAAACTTCCAGGACGTTGACAAAGTCGTGATCTTCGTAGACATACACAGTCAGCACGGGGCCGAAGATTTCCTCGACCATCGATTCGTAATTTGGGTCGGTTGTGACAATGATGGTGGGTTCGATGAACCAGCCGACACTGTCATCACAACCTCCACCGACAATCACTTCGCAAGAATCGCTGGATTTCGCTCGCTCAATGTAACCTGAGATTTTGTCGAAAGCCCGCTGGTCAATCACAGCGGTCATGAAGTTGGTGAAGTCGCGAGCATCACCCATGGTGATCTTTCGGACCTCATCACACAAAGGCCCCGAAATTCGACCCCACACCGATTGAGGCACGTATGCGCGAGAGGCTGCTGAACACTTNTGCCCTTGGTACTCGAATGAACCTCGCAACAAGGCCACTAGCAAGCCTTGCTCATCGCATTCNGGGTGCGCAACAACGAAGTCTTTACCACCAGTTTCACCCACAATCCTCGGATAGGATTTGAGCATGGGAAGAGACCGGCCAATGTTTTGCCAAAGTCCTTGGAATACTGCGGTAGAACCCGTGAAGTGNACACCGGCCAAATCNGGGTTGGACATGCATACTTCGGAGATGTCTGTTCCACTACTTGGGACGAAGTTGATGACTCCGGCAGGGACACCGGCTTCCATCATCAATTCCATCAAGACATAATTGGAATGGTAGGAGTTGCGACTGGGTTTCCAAACCGCAGTNTTCCCCAAAATTGCCGGTGCACTAGGNAGGTTCGCGGCAATGCTGCTGAAATTAAATGGAGTAATTGCGAGTACAAATCCNTCCAATGGTCGAATCTCGGTGCTGTTTTTGACACCGGTTGGGGAGACAAGAGGTTGGTACATGTCGTGGAATTCACGCGCATAATGGCAGTTGAAATTCCAGAAATCAATCAACTCGCACGCGGAGTCAATTTCAGCTTGAAACGCTGTCTTACTCTGGTTCAACATTGTCGATGCATTGACCTTCATGCGCCAGTCGCCCGCCAACATTTCTGCGGCTCTCTCAAAGATTGCACATCGTGCCTCAAGGCCCAAATCAATCCAGGCGGATTGAGCATCGATTGCGGCCTGACATGCAGCCTCAATCTCTGCCTTCCCTGCCAAGTGAACATTTGCCAAAACATGTCCATGTTTGTGAGGNATCACTTGAGTTGTTGTGTTGCCTGTAAACACCTTCTCACCATTGATGATACAAGGAATTTCAACAACTTCTGACATTTGTCGATCTAACTCGGATTGTAGTGCGGTTCGTTCAGGACTTCCGGGTGCGTAACCTAGGATGGGCTCGTTTACGGGGTGGCTTGACATGCGCCCAACCCTCCCGATACAGTGTTTGATGGTTCCGAATCAAACCTGAGCCAATCGCCGAGCGATTCAAGGGCNGACCGTGTGGCCCTTGCANCATGTCAGAAGGCGAGTTGGTTCGCACCGCACTCTACGATGCACATGTCGAAAGAGGAGGCAACATTGTCGATTTCCATGGATTTGAATTGCCGATTTGGTATACNTCGATGATGGAAGAACACCTCAACACCCGTGAAAATGCCGGTTTGTTCGATGTTTCTCACATGGGTTTTTTCCGATTTNCCGGAGAGAATGTGCGTGAATGGATGGATGGTGTCGGTACTCAAAAAGCCAGTGCGATTCCNCCGGGACGGTGTGCTTACACNCACTTCCTTGACCAAGAGGGCCTCATCATTGATGACATGATTTTCTGTGTTGTCAGTGAGACCGAAATTTTGGGTGTGCCNAATGCCAGCATGATTGATCACATGTGGGAACATTTTCACGCCAACATTGTGGAAGGTATCACGATTGAGAATCTCTCCGATGACACGAGTATTCTGGCACTGCAAGGCCCCTATGCTCCNCAAATCCTGGAATCGATTTTAGGTACCGAAAATGTCGCTCGCCACTTCCATGGACAAGTCATTGTGGAGAATGATTTGGGCATTACAGGTTGGATCCAAGGTACCGGTTACACGGGCGAACGAGGATTCGAGATATTTGTTCCAAATTCACAAGTGAAGTCGCTTTGGGACGCCCTACTCGATGATGGTGGACATGGCATTTGCCCCGTCGGTTTGGGTGCGAGGGATACGCTGAGAATGGAGAAAGGATTCCTCCTTTCAGGCCAAGATTTCTGTCATCCAGACTTGGGCGACGATTCCAATCTACATCGGGATACTGCGGAAACTTTCGTACCTTTTGGATTGAACTTGGAGCACGACTTCATTGGTAAATCTCGGGTCGAATCTACCAAGGCAAAACAGCTTGATGGTTCTGGGATCAAGTGGCTTGGATTGAAAGCGACAGGGAAGGGGCCCTTCCCCCGCATGGGTCATGCCGTTCTGAAAGACGGAGTTGAAGTTGGAATCATCACATCCGGTGGTCCTTCGCCTAGTCTTGGAAAGGTTGGTATTGGTTTGGCCTACATGGAGGACGTTGAAGTCGGAGACGAGGTTGAAATCGCTGTTAATCCTCGCCGGAATTTGCCCGCTGTCGTGGTTCGCCCTCCGTTCATTTAGTGTGAACGTTGAAATGGTAACGCCCGAAGGGCGTTGTCATGCAAGCTCGTGCCCCTCTCGTTGTTGTGGTTCTGCTTACGTTGATTTCAGCACCTTGGATTGGTGCTCTAGGACCATTCGAGGATTCAGAAGTCAAGATTCAATCAGAATCGTATCCGGAGTTAAATGAAGCTCAAATCGACGCGATTTTCAATTCAGGTGCCAAAGGTGTCACCTCATGGGTCAAGCAAGGAACTGCGAATCCAAATGCCCTGAATGGGCCAGGGGATGTCAACAGCGTTTGGATTAGCGATGTTGTCAACAGCACCAACAACGCAGTCATTATCGCCGGTTCCTATCGTGGCGATGTGGTGTTCGACAATGGTCCTTCTCCGACGGAGAGGAATCAACGGACCGCTTTCTTGGCGCAGTTGGATCAATACGGAGGCTGGTCGTGGTTTGTGGAAACCGGGCAACCCTCGGATTCAGTGGGCTCAGCTCACATTGAGCAAGCATCGGTTGGCCCCTCCGGAATTTGGGTATGCGGTTGGATCTCGGACACCATCACATTCGGCAATCACTCCGTAACTACCGGTGGGCTGTATACCGACGGATTTGCTGCGTTGTACAATGTCTCGATTTCAGATTGGGATGTCGTCTCCACTTGGGGAGGTCCCTATAACGACCTTGCAAATGGTTGCGCTGCAACCGGTGAAGGCTCGGCTTATGTGGTTGGTTCATTCCGTTCGTTGGCGCAGTTCGGTCCGAATCAACATCAATCGGAAGGAGGGACCGACATGTACGTCCTCAAAGTCGATCAAATGGGTGGTCTCTCTTGGGTACAAACCTGGGGAGGAGAATACAATGACAACCTCACTGCGATTGCCTTGGATGATATTGAGAATGCCTACATTGTAGGGTACTACCAAGACAACGTACTCGATTGGCCTAACAATCACATTGTTTCTGCAGGTCGGCCATACAACGGTTTTGTCAGTAAGGTCAATCCTGCGGGAACCTTTGCTTGGTCTAGGGATATTCAAGGTGGAGTCAATGGTCAACCTGTGTTTGCTACAGCCGTTACATTCGGGAACGGCGACGTCTATGTTGGCGGTGATTTCTCCGGAAGTGCTGATTTCCGAAATGGCAATTCAGCCACGCTATCGATGTTGGCCAACACTAGCGCAACGAACGGCTTTGTGGCCTCGATTGGAACCAATGGGAACTGGGTTTGGGCCACACGTTCCAGTGGTGCACAGGGCTCTGAACAATACGTGTATGATCTCGCCGTAGGTCCCCTTGGGACGATTGCGGTTTCTGGCGCATTCTTGGACAACAACCAGTTTTGGACGAATGCTACCTTCGGCTCATTCCTGCTCTCACGTGCACCCGGNGTCGAAGGTTTTGTCGCAGGACTTGATGCCTACGGAAATTGGGTTTGGGCCGATGGATTTGGAGGAGAGAAAGACGACATAGCGTACAGTGTATCATGGCTGGGTTTAGGGAAAATTCTCACTGGGGGTCGGCATTGCGTTGATCTTGCAGGTGGTTGTGGCTCAGGCTTTGGTGGCATCAATAAAACAACATACTCTGAAGCCGAAGGAGCGGGATTCGTTTGGGTATTCGAAGTAGATACGGATTATGATACTGTGCCGGATTTGGATGACAACTGTCCGACCGTCAACAACACGAATCAAGCCGATATGGATGGGGATTCCATCGGAGATCTATGTGACACAGACGCAGATCAAGACAATCTAGACGATTACTGGGATGATTGCATCGGACCGACGGTGAACTGGAATCAATCGGTCTGGATGAATGATCGCGATCGAGATGGTTGCAAGGATGATACCGAAGACAACGACGACGACGGAGACGGTATCCTCGACGGCATGGATGATTGTGATGATTACTCGACCAAACACAACTGGAGCAGTGGTTTGGCCAATGATTACGACTCTGANGGATGTCACGATTCCGACGAAGACATCGACGACGACAGCGATGGTATTCTCGACGAGTTTGACTCGTGCCCACGGTATCCATACAACCGAACCTGGACTTCTTCACTGCAGAACGATCACGATGGTGATGGCTGNGACAANAACGATGACGACGCAGATGACGACAATGACGGAATCAATGATGTCGATGAAGAGGGCGATGAACTCGACCGCTGTCCCCGCGGAGAAACCGGATGGACTTCCGATTCCACCGTTGACCAAGATGGCGACGGTTGCTTGGATTCAAGCGAAGACCTTGACGACGATGGCGATGGGATTCTGGATTTCACTGATGATTGCCTGACAGGAGCGTTGGACTGGAATTCACAAACCGAAACCGATCGGGATGGCGANGGTTGCCGAGACTTCGATGAAGACGACGACGANGATGCTGATGGCNTGTTGGATGCAAATGATTCCTGTCCATCGGGGGATGTAGGATGGACATCTGATTCAACTACGGACGTCGATGGAGATGGCTGCCGCGATGCCGGAGAAGACACTGATGACGATGGAGACAAAGTCCCCGACGTCGGTGATTCATGTCCCAGTGGAGTGACCGGTTGGGAATCCACTCCGTTGCTTGATGCAGATGGTGACGGTTGCAGAGATTCAGATGAGGATCCAGACGATGACAATGATGGATTCAACGATGGTTCTGATCTTTGTCCGGGTACCCCTCAGGGAGTCACCGTGTACGAAGGCGGTTGTTCCGCTGAACAAGGAGACAATGATGAGGATGGCATTCGAAACGATTTGGATCTATGTCCAGAAGTGGCGGCTGTAGAAGGCTTCGATCTGAACTTTGACGGTTGCACAGACGACATTGACGGCGACGGTATTACTGACAATCTCGACCAATGTCCGGATACTCCAACCGGTGAGCAAATTGATGACTTTGGCTGTGGTTACCTGACCCAACAAGATTCGGATGAAGACGGTGTAATCGACATCAATGATGCTTGTTTGGGAACCTCAAACCAAAGCATTCGAGATGCAAACCCCGGGTATTCATTTGACAACATCTTCGGATGTTGGACTGGAGATGGGGATGATGATGAAGATGGGTATGATAACTGGTTGGACATCTGTCCTGACAGCAACCCTGAGGAGTTAATTTTCGAAGGTGGATGTAACTTTGAACAACAGGACGAAGACAGCGACGGCATTCCAAATGGCGACGATGGATGTCCTTACACGACCCCTGGGGCGACGGTGAATGACAACGGTTGTTCAGTCAGCCAGTTGGCCTCTGTTGGTGATGACAGTTCATCTGGTGCATTGGTGGCCATCTTTGCAGTAGTCATCTTACTCATCGTAGGAGGTGCAGTCGGTGCCGTATTGGTCATCAAGCGTCGACAAGCGACCGAGCGAGATGCTCGTAGAGCTCTGAAGCGTGGAGACATGCCTGCACCTGCAACTGAGGTGGCCGAACAAACCGTGGCCGAAGAAGACGATTACAACTACGAGGATGACCCGAATTACAAGGTGGATGAGAACGGTTGTGAATGGTGGTTAGATGACGATCGAAAGTGGTGGTTCCGAACACCCGAAATGGATGATTGGGCTGAACACACAGGCGAACAGTGAACACACTTCCACGGGCGAGCATTAAGTATCACGCCCTATAGGGCGTGTCATGACTGACAGAACCAACTACGTCGCAAACAGCCTGCTTTTCGCGGTTATTTTTGCACTGTTGTTGCAACCGATTGCGGGGCTTCATTCCTCACAGGATCGTGTTGAACAACTATCTGAAGAAATTGTGATTTCTCATGCAGCCCAAAATGAATGGACCCAAAGCGCAGGCATGGACCCCAACGGATTGGCGGCCATCGTTTGGCCGAACTCGATGGGGGTCGATTCCGCCGGGGATGTGTTGGTCGGAGGGATGCTGATTGGAGATGCTTTGTTCGGGACCCATGCATCCACGTCCGATGCATTTGGTTCCGGATCTCCGGGGCAAGTGGCTTACCTTGCAAAAGCAGATGGCAANTCGGGNACATGGCAGTGGTTGTCCGAAACCGGTGAATACGGTGGCGGCGGGTATGCAATGATTAGTGGCATTGCCACCCATGGTACTGACATTTTTGTTTGTGGTTGGTTTACCGGTAACGTCACGTTTGGTTCAGATCAATATCGTTCAACTCAGGATACAATGGATGCCTTCGTGAGCAAGGTCAACGGAAATGGTCAGTTCCAATGGACCGCCGTTGCAGGAGGTACCACTGATGATGATTCATGTGAAGACATCACCGTGGATTCAAGTGGCAATGTCTTTGCCACAGGATCATTTAANGGAACGGCAAATTTCAATTCNAATTCAGTNAGCACCAGTGGAAAGATGGACATTTGGGTCGCNCAATTGTCTACTGGACAAGTGACNACTGGNGGCAACCGATGGTCATGGGTATACACCGCTGGAGGTCCCGAGGAAGACTACGGGTCCTGTATCACAGTCGATGGGAACAATGTGTTTGCCTGTGGTTGGTTCGCAGGGACTGCGACATTTGGTAGTCAACAAACACAAGCCGCAGGACAGCTTGCTTCATACATCGTCAAGTTGACCAAAGGCGGATCTCATGTCGATGTGGCCACTGTCGGTGCCACTGGAGGTGTTGTTCAAATCATGGACATGGTTGCCGATTCAGGAACAGTCTATGCGACAGGCCACACCATTGGAAATGCTCAGTTTGGTACGCAGCAAGTTGGCGGAAGTGGTGCCAACGACCGTATCATTTTCGTCGCTGAATTGGGTAGCAACAACCAATGGTCATGGGCAACAGGTTCAACCAGTGGTGCTTACCAAACCGCTCGTTCAATCGATATGACTGGACAGGGAGGTTTGGCCATTGCAGGTTCTTTCGCATCCGTCACCAGCGATGGCTATCTGGCGCAATCCGGAAGTGCATCGTTCGGTAGTGCAACAGTTTCGAGCACATATCTTGGAATGGTGATTGCGGGTATTGATACATCTGGAAACTGGCAGTGGGCTGAAGCGGCTGATGGTTCATTCAATGACGAAGGCCATGCAATCGCAGTAATGCCTTCAGGCTCGATTGTGAGCATGGGAGATCACTGCCGTGGTGGAGTCACTTCAAGCGGGCAAACCTGTTCCATCACTCTCGGTACAGGTAGCGAGACCACGAATGGGAACTACTTCACGGATCCAAATCAAAACGGCGGAAGTTATGCCTTCAACACTGGAATCCACCTTTGGGCGATTCAAGCTGACAGTGATGGAGATGGTGTCGGCAACCTTGATGACAACTGCCCGGGGACAGCCAATGCCGATCAGTCCGACATCGATGGAGACAACATGGGGGATGTCTGTGATGATGACCTCGATGGCGACGGAAAACTCAACGAAAACGACGATTGTGACGGCCCTGAGGCCAATTGGGATACGACCGATGTCAGCATTGACATGGACCAAGACGGTTGTCTCGATGCTACAGAGGACGCAGATGATGACGACGATGGTGTCGACGATGCTAACGATCCCTGCACGGGTACGATGTTCAAGCAACAATGGTCAAGCAATTCGGCCAATGATCACGACCGTGATGGTTGCCACGATACCGAGGAAGATACCGACGATGACAATGACGGTGTCATAGACCTCGATGATGACTGTCAGCGTGGTTGGTACAATTGGACGGCAGACTCCACCACCGATCACGACAGTGATGGTTGCAAAGACGGCGGTGAGGATGCAGATGATGACAATGACGGCCTGAATGACCGAGATACCATGGGTGCTCCTTTGGACATGTGCCCAACGGGTGAACTCGGATGGATTTCCAATCAAAATACCGATCGCGATGGCGACGGCTGCAAGGATGAAACCGAAGACAATGATGACGATGGTGACGAAGTCTCTGATGCCAATGACAATTGTTCTCCAGGTCCCAATGGTTGGAAACTCGATTGGACCAGTGTGGCTTCCACAGATCTTGACGGTGACGGGTGCCGCGATTTAGACGAAGATGACGACGATGATGGTGATACGATTCCAGATTCAAGTGATGCCTGCCCACGAGGTTCAACCGGTTGGGTCTCAGACTTTATTTCGGACATGGATGGCGACGGTTGCCGAGATATGGACGAGGACTCCGACGATGATGGCGATGGATTCCTTGACGTTGACGACAACTGTCCCCGTGGAGAAACAGGCTGGATTTCAACACCTCAAAACGACTGGGATCGTGATGGCTGTAAGGACGATACTGAGGATACAGACGATGACCAAGACTCTGTGTCCGATGAGGTCGATCAATGCCCCAACACACCATTAGGAGAGGACATTGACGTTACAGGTTGCGGCTGGATGACCCAACAGGACACCGACGGTGATGGTGTTTGGGATCACCTTGACAACTGTCAGAGTACACCCAGTGCATCCACACGAGAGATGTTCAATGAGTCTCATGGATTTGCAGTGGATGAAATTGGTTGCTGGATTGGAGAATCCGATGAGGATGAAGATGGGAAGTTGCTCTATCTGGACGATTGTCCAAACACACCTGCAATGTATCGAACACAAACTTCGATTGATGGATGCCATGTATCTGAATACGACATTGATGAAGACGGTGTCGCCGGTGATTTGGTGATTCCTAACGGTGCAGACCAATGTGCCTCTACCTCCAATGAATCGACACGAGCAAGTTATCCATCCTTCGGTGACGTCGACAGTTTTGGTTGCTGGGCGGGTGATGCCGATTCCGATGATGACAATATTCGTCTGTATCTCGATGTGTGTTTGAATACACCCGAAGGTGAAGAAGTCCTCCTAGAGGGTGACCTAATCGGTTGTTCGGCGAGTCAACGCGATGAGGATGCTGATGGTGTTATGACTGACATCGATGTCTGTCTAGAAACTCCAGCTGGTGAATCGGTTCAAACCAGTGGTGATTATGCTGGCTGTTCATTGGATGAGCGTGTGAACCTAGGCGATACGAGCGCTGTTCTACAGAAGAACATGGTTTTCATCATCATCGGTGTTGTTCTGCTTTTGGGAATCGCAGCCATGGCCACGGTTCTGATTATGCGGAAGAATGGTGAATCTACGGCAGCGCAAGTGTCCTGGGATCAACCGATGATGCCCTCGGATCCTTTTGCGGCTCCAGCAGCAGTCTCAGCCACACCTCAGGTTATCTCCGACTACACACAACTACCCGGTGGTGGTGGATATTCGACAGGTGCCATGGGAGAGACGATTTACAACGCGCCCGATGGTAGCAACTGGCAGATGCAAACCGATGGTTCGTTCATCNGAATCTATTGATTAGGCACCGGCGTTCTCTAGCGCTTCATCAATCATTTCAATAGGTGAAACCGAGGGTCGGAAACCACAACGCTGCTCGATTTCCCATGCGTCGACTGCACCCCACACCTCGTTGGAATCATCATTCCCATATTGTGGGTCACATCCGGTTCGTTCCTGATAAATCGCAGCCACATCACTCATTGTCATGGCTTCTCCACTACCGATGCAAAGTGTCTCTCGCGTTAATGGTGGATTTTGCAGAACATGCATGATAATCTCAATTACATCCATGATGTGGATGAAATCCTTCACCTGAGTCCCATCACCCGGTACACTGAGCCAACCGAAGATGGAATCTTGTGCAAATTGGTGAAGAATTCCATTTCCAGAACCTGAGTTCGGAAGCATCCCTTGAACATTTGAGCAACGTACCACACTGACTGGTGATTCTTGAGTGGCGTGTTCAAGCGCTCGTTCTTCAACCCAAAGTTGGCCTTCAGCAGCGATATCGCGTGGTGCAAGTGAGGATTGGCTCGAATAGAATGGGTCCTCGGGAGTGGCTTGTGGGTGGACGCGAAGTGTTCCAACCAATACGAGATGCAAACTCCCGTGCCGCTCCACCGCTTCCAAGACCGGACGAGCCGCATCACGCATCGACAAGAGCGCATCACGATCATTGCGTGCGCCCGATTCATTCGGNTGCGCATTCATCAAAATGACAGCGTTGCAGGAAGCGAGATAAGCATCGAGNTGAAGTTTCTCGCCCAAGGCTTCGTTTGGGATTTTGACCAAAGCATCCCCAAGCGCCTCTTCAAGATAAGGCTGGACAAATTCATCAACACCGCTTACCCCTACTCGCATGGGCTCACCTGAGCATGGCTTGCATGCACAGGGTATGAGATTGACGGCTCTTTCCNTCAGGATTTTTGTTGCGGCGTCAAACGAAACTTGAAGAGCCGATAGATGACAGGCGGGAGTGTAAAGTCACCCCGAAGGGGTGGTCGTGGTGGTAGTATGGTCGATCAGCTTCCCAACCTTGGACGAGAGCAAGAGATGTTGGCAGCCATGGGAATGTCTTCCATGGATGACCTATTTTCCGACATTCCGGAAGATGTTCGCCGTACAGAGCCACTGGATTTACCGGGTCCGCAAACTGAAGAAGAAATCCTACGAGAGGCTCGAATGTTGTTGGGGTCCAATGTATCGGTGGATAGTCGGCCTTCCTTCCTCGGAGCAGGCTTGTACAGNAATTTCGTTCCAACAATGGTTCCCATGCTGGCAACTCGTGGTGAATTTTTGACTTCCTACACTCCTTATCAGCCCGAAGTCAGTCAAGGGATGTTACAGGCGATGTGGGAATTTCAAACCATGATTTCTGAATTGGTCGCCCTTCCGGTTTCAAACGTTTCAATGTACGATGCAAGTACCGCTGCAGCCGAAGCTCTGACCTGTGCAGTCCGCATTCATGATCGCAAAGCCACGCAAAAATCGACCGTCTATGTCTCCGAACTGATTCCACCTCATCGAATGTCGGTGATTGAGAACTACACTCAAGGTGCTGAGATCGTGATTCACAAGCTCGCACATCGTGACGACGGCTTGCTCGACCTTGAGGGCGCAGCCTGTGCGGANGGCGCCTGTGCGGTCTATGTCGAACAACCCAATGCCTTCGGTCTCCTCGACGAGGGCCTGATGCAACTCAAGTCATTGATTGGGGAAAATACGGCATTGATTGTGGGTGTTCAACCTGTCTCATTGGGATTGATTGCNGCTCCCGGTGATTACGGTGCAGACATCGTGGTTGGCGAGGGTCAGCCATTTGGAATCGGACCCACTGCTGGTGGTCCCATTTACGGGCTGTTCGCCTGTCGAGATGCNTACANCCGACAAATGCCAGGTCGGATTGTCGGCCTATCCAAGGATTCGGATGNGGGGCGCGCATTTACTCTCACACTTAGNACAAGAGAGCAACATATTCGAAGACATCGTGCTACATCCAACATCTGCTCCAATGAGACTCTNATTGCATTGATGGGGGCCATGCACATGGCGTTGCTTGGCCCGGAAGGGTTGGAGAAACTTGCACGTCGAAATGCCGGGGCTTGTTCTGCAACCAAGAATGCTGTTCTGGCTTTAGAGGGCGTTGAAGCGGTCCATCCAGATGGTGTCCACTTCAATGAATTCGTTATTCGTCTCGAGAAGCCTGCTGCGGATTTGCTCAACTTCTTGGATCACGAATGTGACATCACAGGTGGCCTTGATTTGTCTCAATGGTGGCCTGAGCGGGAAAATGAAATTCTGATTTGTGCGACGGATCAAATCGATTTGGAGGACATTGAAGAATTGGTTGAAGGCATCCAAGATTGGTTGGAGGGATACGAATGAGTGACTTGTTTGGATTCAAAGGTGCCGAGGGGGCTGGCTACGCTCAACCTGACCCGATCTCTGATGATTTTGAATTCCCTACCGCTCTACAACGGGAGAGTCTACCGCGGTGGCCACGTGCATCCGAACCCGAGATCGTGCGACATTACACTTGGTTATCGACCCGAAGTCACGGGATTGACTCTGGATTCTATCCCCTTGGTTCCTGCACAATGAAACACAATCCTCGTGTGAATGAAAAGATTGTACAAATGCCAGGGATGAACGATATCCATGCGTTGGCTCCTGCTTCTCACCTCCAAGGTTTGATGGCTATTTTCCATGAAATGCAAGAGATGCTTGAACACTGTGCGGGCATGGACACTGTGACCCTTCAACCGGTCGCAGGTGCCCAAGGTGAGTTCACCGCGATGCGTTGCATCCAAGAGTATCACCGTGACATTGGTCAAGAACATCGAAACAAGGTGATTGTTCCCGACAGCGCCCATGGAACCAACCCTGCCAGTGCAGCCATGTGTGGATACGAAATCATCGAGATTCCTTCTTTGGAGAACGGTCAGCTCGACTTGGATGCTCTACGGGCAGTCGTCGGTGAGGACACCGCAGCGATGATGATTACCAACCCGAGTACATTGGGAATCTTTGAGCCGGAAATCGCTGAAGCTGCAAGTATTGTTCACGATGCAGGTGGTCAGATGTACTATGATGGGGCCAACTTCAACGCAATTTTGGGTAAAACCAACCCCGGTTTGATGGGTTTTGATGCCGTTCACTACAACTTGCACAAGACCTTCAGTCAACCGCATGGCGGTGGCGGCCCCGGTGCAGGTCCAATCGGCGTCAAAGCTCACTTGGCCGATTATCTTCCTGCACCCCTTGTTGTTGCTAGTGAAGACGAAGAAGGGGAAGTCTGGTTTGATTGGTATGATCCTCCGAAATCCATCGGGAAGGTCCAGCAGTGGCATGGCAATGCGGGTGCAACCGTTCGCGCATGGGCCTACTACCGTCGCTATGGTAGAGAACTCGAAACCATGAGTGAGCATGCGGTATTGAATGCCAATTATCTCCGACACCGAATCATGAACCCCTCCGAAGAGGTCCGCTCAGCGATTCACGCCATGCCGGCCGATGGTGCACCTGCAGAAGTGGTCAAGCACGAGTTTACCCTCAGCATGACGCCAGTCAAGGATTCTACAGGAGTGACGGGTAAAGACATCGCCAAGCGTTTGCTTGACTATGGATACATGGCCCCGACGCTCTACTTCCCAATGATTGTTCCAGAATGTCTCATGTTTGAGCCCACTGAAACTGAAAGTAAGGAAGCCATCGATCAATTTGCAGATGATTTCCTCGCGATTTTGGGCGAAGATCCTGAGCTGGTGAAGACGGCACCTCACGATACCCCTGTAAAGCGGGTAGACGAAGTCTGGGCTGCACGGAATCTGATTCTACGTCATCCGATTGATGAATAGGGCCATCTCAACTGTCATAACGACCTGTTCCCACCGGTTGGTATGGCCTCTGCCAAGCCAGGGTTCTTACTGGGTGAGAACGGCTGGTATGGTTCATTGGGAATTCCTGCCACATTGCCGCATGAAGCCAATGCTCCCGAAACATGGGAGGGATGGCGAAGGCAGCGTCTAAAACCCGCAATTACTGGATTCCTTTTTCCATCAGCCTGGTCCATTTTTTTCCTTGCAGCGGGTTCAATTCCTTTGTTTCTCGAAGCCATCGGGCACGGGATTGGAATGAGCCCTTACCTTGCATTCGGTCTGTGGTTTGCAGGATTTGGTTTGCTTTGGTTGGGTGCGATCCAAGCCGCAATGCAACAGGTCGAGGGCTCCGTTGTCAAGATGATGTCATGGAACTTTGTTCGCATCGAAACCTTGCTGATGGGTGTCCTCAGTTGGGCGTTCCTCAATCAACCCTCAGACAGCATCGTTCTCTTTGCACTGCTCATCTCAATCCCACTTTGGTTCTCTTATTTGGTACGGATTGCAACCGTTCTCGCTTGGCCTGCAGGTCGTTGGTTGCTCCCCATCGCACACGTTGATGTTGGATTGTCAAACCTTGNCGAGGGATGGGTTGCTGAATCTCGGCGTTGGGCTCGTCGACCCNTGGCGCGTCGTAAAGTGGAGGCGGGTGAAGTGGGGGACACTCGAATGGAGCTGNTATTGTTNGGAGTGAGGCANGAAAATCAAGATTTCATCGCCATTCATTTTGTCCACCCCAGTGGAGTCATCATGGACCCATTCGTCCGAAATCCCGTCGGAAGTGAGGTTCCATTTTCACGNCTCGGTCCCATCTTTGCAGATGTGCCTCATGTCACGGGCAGTTGGACGTTGTTGGAACAACCCCCAGTCCGCCCAGTCGTCGCTGAATGGCCAGCGCAAATGATTCCCCCATGGGAACTTGAAGAAGAGTAATCACTCCCACTCAATGGTTCCTGGTGGCTTGTGGGTGATGTCATAGACAACTCGATTCACATGGCCTTTGAGAGAGTTTGTGATTTTTGTACTGATCTTCTGCAGGACGCTGTGCGGTATCTCCGAATATCGTGCAGACATGCCATCGATACTGCGAACTGCTCTCACAACGATGGTCTCTCCGTAGACTCTAGCATCACCGTGGACCCCGACACTGCTGACGGGTAGTAAAGCGGCAAAGTATTGCCATGGGAGTTCGATCTCACCGGCTTCCGCGGCGGCTTCCAATTCCTCTTCGACGATTGCACATGCCTCTCGACAGGCTTCAGTACGTTCACGAGTGAGGTCACCCAAAACGCGAACNGCCAAACCTGGGCCGGGGAATGGTTGTCGGTTGCTGCTGGGGATTCCAAGCAACTTTGCCATGTCACGGACTTCATCCTTGTAGAATTCTCGTAGCGGTTCCACGATGATCAAATCGACATCATCGGGCAAACCACCCACATTGTGGTGACTCTTGATGACATCTCGCTCTCCACCTCCGGATTCAATCCAATCCGGTGCAATGGTGCCTTGTACGAGATATTTCGCACCACATGAGACCTGTTCTTCTTCGAATACCCGAATGAATTGTTCGCCAATCACCTTGCGCTTTTGTTCAGGCTCAGTCACTCCTTCCAGATGCTTGAAAAATCGGTCACTGGCATCGACGACTTTCAGATTGAGGCCCAAATCCGTCAACATTTCCCGGACTTCTTCGGTTTCTCCCTTGCGCATGAATCCGGTGTCGACGTAAACACAGTGCAACAAGTTGCCCACGGCATTGTTGGCCAGAACTGCGGCAACGGTGGAGTCGATACCACCGCTGCATGCGATGATGGCCGTATCGTCGATTTGCGAAGTCAGTGCCTCGACCGCTTCATCGATGAGCATCTGGGCGTCCATCAAACCACCTCAGGCGCCGCGTTCTTCTTGCAGAGCTTGGTCGTCTGCGATGACTGCATTTGTGCGCATTTCGCGATATGCGACAACAGCCGCAGCGATGTNTGCGTTTGCAGTNCCAATNATCTGCAGTGCCAGCAATGCGGCATTGTCNCCACGGTCGACACCCACGGTGGCCACAGGCATGCCCGGTGGCATCTGAACGATACTCAGCAGACTGTCGTAGGGAACCTTGCTTCCCACAGGTACACCGATGACAGGCTTTGGTGTCATCGAGGCTAGGACTCCGGGTAGAGCAGCCGCAACACCTGCCATCCCGATGTAGACGTGGCAACCATCATTCTCTGCGGTTTCGACGATGTCTTCGAGATATTTCGGAGAGCGGTGCGCGCTCGCGACACGAATCTGATATTTCACGTCAAATCCATCTAGAATCTTCGCTGCTTTTTCTGCGACTGGCATGTCTGACCGGCTACCCAATACGATGGTGATGTCCATGCACTCCCGCTACACAGTCGGTTCAAATGCATCACGGTGCGCGCTTGCGCATGAGAATGGTGTAAATCCTGCACGACTGCGCCGCAGTACCTCGCCTCCACCGTTTGTGTCGATGGCCCATGTCCAGACTCCTGGACAAAGGCGATCACCTCCTGAATGGACCAACCAACTTCGGGCTCCGAACAGTTTGCGATGCGCAGCGACGGCGAATGGAAGGAAGGGTGCAGGGAGATCCAATAGCCACAGCCCCTGATACCCTTCTCGTGCGGGCAACAATGCGGTCGAAATNCGTCGGGCGAGATGACGTTGAGTTTGGCGACAACGTGCTTCAAGCCATGNCGGCATCTGCTCACCTTTCACCCACAGGTCGATGATTTTCAGTGCCCGATCTGTGAATCCCATCAGCGCAGCCTCTGCAAAACTGCTCACCATGAGTGGGACCTCTTGCCCTTGNCGCAAATCGCAGAGGGCTCCAATCAACCGAAGCATCCTCAACCNTGTTTCGATATTGAGATTCACAAATGCATTGGGAGGGGGCAGCCGCCCCCACAGTGTCGAGCGAGACATCCAACGAACATTGGNGGTNTCCTCACCTGCACGGTGCATCAACCAAAATCGGAGGCATCCTCCCGGGTCCATCTCAAGGATTCGCAAGACCCGGAGGTCCGACTTCAAATTCTATTTGAATCACTGATGGGGGACCCAGGCTCCACTTTCAGTGTCGAATCTAATCATGCTTCCATCGGGGTTCTGACACCAGGTAATACCCGCACCGTCAACCCATGTTTTCTGGCCATGCTCGTTAATTGTGGCATGTTCAGGAACCATCGTTTCGGTGGTTTGCATGACTGTATCAGTTTCACTTTGAGTGGCGTCGAGTGGTGTTGCTGCTGTAACACCAGCCATGGCGTAGATGTCTTCGGCGGGAGCTAATTCTGAGTCGAACTGACCTTGATAGTCCCCTTCTTCATCGCCACGACGTCGCATCAATAACAGGGCAGTGACACCAATCGCAATCATGACGCCGATGACCAATGCAATCCAGAATGGCATTGAGAGCCCACCTTCCGGAACGCTTCGACTTGCATCCTTCGGATAGAAGTCGGCTGCATCGCCCACTCCATCCCCATCGCTATCCGTCACTTCAGTTGGGTCATCAGGGAAGGCATCTTGGTCATCGGTCACACCATCGTTATCGCTGTCGATTTGGCTGAGGCCACATCCGACATTGTTCACAGGTTCCCCTGTAGGTGTGTCTGGACATTGATCAGTTGCATCGGTGACTCCATCTTCGTCACCATCGAGTTGCTCAGGTGCACATCCATCGGGATTTGCATTCCAGATGGTCATGGTACTCGCGCACAAATCCAAATCATTGGTGACACCATCATTGTCGTCATCAAGCTCTGAAGGTGCACACCCGAATCGGTCCACTGTGGCTCCAGCGGGGCTGTTCGGGCAGTTTGTATCCATGGCATCACTGATCCCATCTCCATCCCCATCTCTTTGCGTTGCGTCACAGCCATTTGCATCGGCGTTGAACCCTGGTTGGGTCATGGGGCACAAATCATCGGCATCCACAACATCATCGCCATCGGTATCGCGTTGTTCAGCGCCACATCCAGTACTATCAGCGGTATCAAGTGTTGAAGTGTAGGGGCACAGATCATCCGCATCATACACTCCGTCTTCATCGCTGTCCCATTCTGAATCTGCGCAACCGTAGCCATTGACATTGGCGCCGGGTGGGCTTGCAGGGCATTGGTCGAGATGATCTTTGATTCCATCACTGTCAGTATCGCGTTGACTGGCAGCGCAACCGTATCCATCTACCTCTTCGCCTTGTGGTGAGCCTGGACAGATGTCGAGTGCATCGTTGACACCATCCATGTCCGTATCCTTTTGCGAATCACCGCAACCCATGGCATCCACCGTTTCACCACCCGGTGTATTTGGACAGGAGTCGGCATCGTTGGTCACTCCATCGTTGTCGTCATCAAGTTCTGATTCTGCGCAACCATAGCTGTCAACAATCGCTCCGGGTGGACTGTTTGGGCAATGATCCGGGTTGACCCCGTTGGGGTTGTTGCCGTATCCGTCCCCATCCGTGTCCTGCTGTTGTGAGTATTCGTCAGGGAACGCATCCGCGTTATTCCCACTGGGGTTGTCGCCCCAACCATCACCATCACGATCGTTCCACTGTGTGGGGTCGGTTGGGAATGCATCCGGGTTCGTTCCCGAGGCATTGTCACCATATCCGTCACCATCTGAATCTAGACACTGTGTCGGGTCATTGGGCCATACATCGGCGTTGTTTCCATTTGGATTGTCACCACATCCGTCGCCATCTGCATCAATCCACTGTGTTCCATCTTGAGGGAAGTGGTCGGGGTTGTTTCCATTGGGGTTGTCCCCCCATCCATCCCCATCCGCATCGGCCCACTGTGAGGGGTCATTGGGGAATTGGTCACCTGCTGTACCGCTGGGGTTGTCCCCGTAACCATCACCGTCAGAATCAGCCCACTGTGTGGGGTCGGTTGGCCAGAGGTCGGGGTTGTTTCCATTGGGGTTGTCTCCATATCCATCGCCATCCGAATCAGACCATTGCGTGGAGTCATTGGTGAAATCATCCGCATAATTTCCATTGGGATTGTCCCCGTATCCGTCGCCATCATAGTCTGACCACTGTGTGGGGTCGGTTGGGAATGCATCCGGGTTGGTTCCGTTTGGATTGTCACCCCATCCATCGCCATCGATGTCTGAACATTGCGTGGCATCATTCGGGAATTGGTCGCCGTTGGTTCCGTTTGGATTGTCACCGCAACCATCTCCATCTGCATCGACCCATTGTGTCGAATCTTGTGGGAATGCATCAGAATTGTTGCCATTGGCATTGTCTCCGTATCCATCGCCATCATAGTCGTTCCATTGGGTTGGATCATTGATGAAATCATCCACATCGTCAGTGTATCCATCTCCATCCGTATCGCGCTGACTTGCAGCACAACCATTCGAATCTACGGTTGAGCCAATCGGTGTGTTGGGACAGAGGTCATTCTCATCCCACACGCCATCACTGTCTGCGTCATAGATGAGGGTAAAGCATGTCACGATGCTGCCTAAACTGGTGCCATTTGTCGTCCACAACTGCGGGAACAAGCAGTATTGTCCACTCGTTGTCGGTGTATTAAACGACCAAGAACCCAAGGTCATCGAACTGTTTGTCGCACTGAAATTGGACATACTCGATGAGGCGATTGGGCTGTAGGTGTGGTTCAGAAGGGAAACATTCCACATGTAGCTGTTACCAGGGACCAAATTGTTCCCGAGAATCGTTGCTGAATTGTTTGTCATGTTGATGTCATTGGTGTAAGATCCGATTGAAACAAATGGCAGAGGTGGGTAGAATTCATCGTAGTGTGCTCCGATGTAACTGCTCGACGAAGCGACACTCAGAACGGCTTCGAAGATATGCTGGTTCGATGTTGATGGGTATGCCCAAGATACACTTTGATTCCATGAACTTGAGGTCGCAGTGAAGTTCACTGTATTGGTGCCCAAGGTGGTGTTGGTCACATTGTCATAGGCCCACCATTGAATCGAATAGGATTGACCTGTGGTGAGATTTTGAGCTTCCATCCAACCTTGGTTGGGTGATGTTGATTCCATGACCAACATTTCATGGTAGATGAAATCAAAATCTAAAGCAGAGAATGCTCCGTTTTGATACAGATAACTGATGACAGCATACTCTCCCTCAATATCTGCTGTGTTGAACGAGTAGTTGTGCACATATGTCGATGAACTCGCGGTCCAATTCATACCGGGCAGTGATGTGTTGGTTGAAGTCCCGTCGATGTAGAATTGGTACAGGGTCGAGTCGAGGGAATACGACGCACCTGTCGTCAAGTTGGCCATTGAGGCCGTTGCAGAAGATTTGTCGGGCATGGTCACAACCATCGACGGTGTTCCCGCTGGAGGTGTCCCTCCACCGATTGAGCTCTCAATGGTCAGGGCATAGGTGTTGGTTGCGCTGCTCCAACCGAAGACGTCGAGATATCCAGTGATATTGGCAGTTGGAGTGTACTGAATCGCTTCCACATTGCTGGTTCCTGCTGAATATCCAAGTTGCGTTCCGGAGGAATCGAGTAAGTCCATGTCTAGATCACCATTTGAATGTGTGAACGAAATATTGTACCAATACGTGACACCCGAAATCATTCCCACGGCAAAGAAGTCGTAATCCGAACTGGTATGGATTGACAAGTTCGATTGAGAAAGAGGTAGAGATGTGATTGAAGTTGCAGCCGCAATGCTATCATTCGGCTCATACATGTCACCACCTGTGCCTCCGGAAGTCGAAATTGTGGTTGTCGAGGATGAGTAGTTATTGTTGTTCAAATCATTCGATTCGGTAACATTATCCCATCCATCTGCCCATACAATCCAGTAGTATGAACCCGCAGTCAGTGAAGAGGGAATCGTCACGTTGGAAGACATTAGTTGACTGGAACCCGATGCCAGGTTTGGTCCTGTGATCTGAACATTCAGAACGGTGTCCGTTGCGTCATAGGTTGTGTCGGTAGACAAGATAATTGGGATGTCATACGGAGTGCTTGAGGTCAAGGCCGCAGCACCGATGTTGTTCACGGTGTAACTCACTGTTGCAGTGCCTCCGAGGGTTGCAGTGGATGGGCCTGAAACGCTACTGACAGTCAAATCGGGTCGGGCAACACTGGTGTTGGTCCACATGTCGAGGGAGTAGCCTCCATCGCTGGTATACTGGGAGACGGCCACATAATAGGTCCCGGCATTTGATGAATTCGTGATAAATGTAATACTCTCCAATGGGTCATTGTACTCAGAGGATTCGAGAATGGTCATATTCGAATCGACCAAATAGAGATCGAAATCAGCCCCTGTGGGTACAGTCAATTCGACAGTGTAATCCTTGCCAGCAGTCAAGGTGACACTGAAAAGATCCAATGTGTCGGTCGCATCTACACAGCCTGGGACGTTTTGGCTGGAGGGGTCGGTTCCAAAGGTCTTGGTCGTGTTTGTCGTGTTGGCTGCATCTCCAGTGGTTCCACCGTCATTTTGCACACTGGGNCAGGGNGCCCNCCCCCCGGTGTCGAACGAAATCCGCTCACCGAGTTCAAGCGACTGCGGCTCGAAAGTATGCTCTTTGGCAACGATTGGGTTGTTGGAGGTGTTCACCAATGGCACCATTGCGGTTAGAATCATCAGGGTGATGATGGTCATCGATTTCACTGCAGTTCCACTGCGGGCGGTCATGCTTCTGCGTGGACATCCTAGCATTTGAACATCCCCCCGTGCGGGCGGGCGCGCGCGATTTGNGGGATTTNGGTTCTAAATCCAAACATCATTCTCTGCAGTAAGTTCNCCCTCAACCTCTCCAGTATTGACCACGCCACGTGGTTCGATGAGCATCACTTTGCACTCATGTTCTGCCTTGGGTTTGTGTCTGACGCCCTTGGGTACAACGCACATCTCTCCGGCTTTCAGAGACATTGTATGGTCTTCAAATTCAATCTCCATTTCACCTTCGACCACGAAGAACAGTTCATCGGTATCTGCATGATCGTGCCANACAAATTCGCCTTGAATTTTGACCAGTTTAATCTGATAATCGTTCAACTCTTCCACAATTTTCGGCGTCCATTGCTCTGAGAACAAGGACAGTTTGTGCTGCAGGTTGATTTTCTCCATGCATTGTTCAGAGGGACTCTATCCTTGAACTATGCCATCCTAGGGAACTGCGATATTCAGTAGCCCCAGTTTGGGTGTAGTGCCTATTGTTCAAGCAAGCAATATTTCGTTGGCTACCGTCAATAGTCCNACAANCAATGCAANACNNAGCAATGCATTGGTGAATTTTCCATTGTCTTCTAACGGTTCACCCATCCATGTCATATCNTCTTCCATNCCTTCGTCCTTGAGTCTGAAATAGCTGATCAGGACCAGCAACATGACCANGGGNATNGTCAGGATATCCATCTNATTNGCATCACTNGTNGTCCGNGCCAAANCGGCAACAAGTCCCACATAGGTGGTCACTGTTGCTGCNATGAATGCCATTGCAGANGGGTGCATGATGGTCCACTTTCCTTTTGCTCCATCAGTCAGGACCAAAGCAGACCAGAGTGTGTACATCAGAATCAGAGATCCAGTTACAGAAACCGTAGTGGGTAGAGGGGCGCCCAAACCTGCAGCATCGTCCAATTTACCGACCCATTCTTCGTCTGCGGGGAATCCTTCTGCAATCACATCATCAGGTGTGAAAATCATTCGCAGAGAATAGTACAGTCCTGACACAACGAGTAGGATGAGTGCACCCATTGCGATTTTGTCATCGACTTTCAAACCTGGCTTGAAATCAGACAACCCGTCGTTCACACCCTCTTCGCGGAGTGACACATAGGCACCAATGTATACCAGCGTCACGAAGATTGAGACGTACTTTGGAGTCTCACTTGCAGCACTGTCGGGATTCCAATTCATCCAAATGCAAACGGTCATCGCGGTCATGCCAATGATCACTGGAAGCATAATTGTCCACTTGCCCTTTGCACCTTCAAACATAATGAGCATCGTAGAAATGAAAATGCCGAAGAATAAGACGCCGTTGAATCCGGTTTCGATTCCTCCGTGACCGTATGCTGGGTCTGATGCGACTCCTGCAAGGCCATTGGTTAGAAGGGCGAATCCAGAATCTCCTCCTGTGACATATTCTGTGGCGAAGAACATGAAACTAACCGAGTAGAGGAATAGCAGAAACGCTGAAATTCCGAGGCATATCTTTGCGGGCATTGATTCAATTTTAAACATAACAATCAAGTTGTGGCGCCTTCATTCATCACTTAATGATGATGTATTGATACATCGTAGTGATATTGATTGTAAGCGCCGTGTGCAGGGTTCGAACCTGCGACCTGCGGATTAACAGTCCGCCGCTCCACCAGCTAAGCTAACACGGCTAGCGGGTCGCCGACTTCGCTATCATTCAAGAATGAATCGGGTGGCTTTGGTTGNAATTTACGGGCNGCATCATGGTGAATACTAAGGGCGGTTTCGACCGGATTACGGCCATGGGTGACGTTGGTGGCGCATGGAATGCCTCAGCAGAAAACTTGGCACATGCGGCCGCAGTTCTATCAGCAACTGCTGCCAGTGGTTCGTTATACAGAGATGGATTGGGCATGATTGCCAGTGAGAATATTGTCAGTCCAAAAGTGCAGGAAGTCATCACCAGTGACTTGCATGGCCGCTACGCGGAGGGCTTGCCCGGTAAGCGCTACTACCAAGGTTGTGGCGACTTTGATGACATTGAATCTCTAGGGATTGCATTGGCCCAACAAGTGTTCAACTGCAATTTCGCCAACATTCAGTCCACCTCCGGTACAGTCTCCAACATTGGTGCGTTGAAGGCGCTGGCCAAACCCGGTGACAAGATTACGGCAGTCTCGACCGCAGATGGTGGGCACATCTCTCATGCCCGTATGGGTGCNGTNGGNTTGCGGGGNCTTGACCTTACAACCTATCCNTGGGATGAAGANCGNATGGAGCCGGATGTNGATGCNGCCTGCGCCATGATTCGCGAGGTTGAACCTGCCCTTGCTTTGGTCGGGCAATCGGTTTTCTTGTTCCCCACTCCACTACGAGAGATGGCGGATGCCGCGCATGAGGTTGGTGCACACATGATGTACGATGGTGCCCATGTTCTCGGTTTGATTGCCGGAGGACAGTTCCAAGATCCGCTCCGAGAGGGGGCTGACATCGTGACCGGTTCAAGCCACAAGACCTTCCCGGGTCCACAAGGTGGATTCCTGCTGTCCAACAGTGATGATGAGAAATTCCATCGCAAATTGAACAACGCGATTTTCCCAGGAGTTTGCTCATCCTACCATTTGCATCATGTTGCTGGGAAGGTGATAGCCCTCGCTGAATTCACTGAATATGGTGAAGCATACGCCCGAGATACCGTTGCGAATGCCAAGGCGTTTGGAGCTGCGATGGCTGCAGAAGGATTTGATGTTCTTGCAGAAGGGCGAGGCTACACTGCATCTCATCAGATTCTGACACGACACGGAGATACCGATTCTGGAGCCGGTGCGAAGGCTGCTCAGATGCTTGAGGACGCAGGCATCATCACCAACATGAACATGCTTCCAGGAGACACCAAGGCCATGACACCCAGTGGGTTGCGATTGGGAGTCCAAGAACTGACTCGAGTGGGTATGGGTCCTACTGAAATGGAGGAAGTGGCCAAGTTGTATGGCCGAGTGCTCCTCCAAGGTGAGGATCCTTCCATGGTGAAGAAATCGGTTGCCGCGCTCAAAGGAGAATTCCAAACCATTCGATATTGCTTCAACGAAGATGAAGTCAGCGGCTATCCATTGTAGGGTGTGAAGTCGTGCTACGACACATTGTGGCGACGGTTTACGGAGCCGCCTTCATTTGGATTGGAGTNGCCCATTTCATCCANCCGGAAAGTTTCGCGGCAATCGTCCCTCCATTGTTCCTGTTCCCAATGTTCTGGGCCTATGCCTCGGGGGCGATGGAAATCGCGGGCGGGATTGCCATCATTGCACCTCGAAGCAGAGTGTATGCCGGTCGTTTCCTCGCCTTGTTTTTGGTCGGTGTTTATCCAGCAAATCTGTACATGTGGACGCATGATGTCCCATACAACGGGACCACCCTCGGGACTCTTGGTCACGTGGTTCGGTTGACAATCCAAATCATTCTAATTGCAGTTGCATTGTACTTGTCTGGAGACTTCGATCGGTTTGGCTCCAACCATGATTCCGTGGTAGACTGAGTCGACAAGGCGAATATTGGTAGCAACCNGACTAACTTTTGTCCCAGATTGANTCTTCACCATGCATTTTTCGACGCTCGGCTTCAAGGAAACTCTCTCGCCGCTTTCGTCCGAAGAGNCCGAAAATNAGCAACAAACCNATCACTCCTGTCGATGTTGCATAGATGTCAAAGTTNGANTCCCCTCCNTCAATTTCAGTGGGTTNAGGAGCNACAACNGTTCCATCTCCATCGNCAAGGGCTTCGAGGGTCACATTCTCAGTCAGTATGAGACGGCTNCCNGCTGAATCTGTGATTGTCAATTGNACGAGATNAATTCCAGCATCTGCATATTCATGAAGTACAGGTGTACCATTGTCTCCNCTNTTGTCGCCGAATGTCCANGAGAANGAGTATGGTCCNNCNCCCCCGCTTGCATATGCAGTGAATTCTACCGANGCGAACATTNCCTTNGTCACGGGTTGCAATTGCCCTGAGTGGCTGAAATATCCTGTCANGTTTTCAATCACAGGTGGAGCGGTGACAACGATTTGCTGGGTNTNTTCNACGACCGTACTTGCATCGGATACTCGCAATGTNACNGTGTANGTTCCTGCTGCAAANGTATGGTTCACCTTTGGNTCATTGGATGCAATGCCATCCCCAAATTCCCAACTGACTTGATAGGCCCCTTGTCCACCNGAAATNTTTGCTTTCAACGAAACGGTGAGGGGGGCTTCACCCTCAGTNGNACTCACTTCGATGGTTGCATTCAGTGGAATCGTCGGCCATANACAAGATCCATCATCATCGGTGGCAGCGATTTCATAATTCAGTGCTGAACGATTGGTACATCCNCTGATTTCTTGGTAATCATACACTCCATCACCNTCGGTNTCNAGGAATGTGCAGGTTCCATCCTCATCNGTGGCGTTNGNATCGAAGTTNGTCGCGTTCANNTNNGTNCATCCTGCNACCTCAAGGTAGTCAAACACNCCATCTCCATCTGNATCTAGGAANATNCANGTNCCATCATCATCGGTGGCATTGGNATCGAAATTTGTNGCNTTTGAATTNGTACAACCTTCGATTTCAAGATGGTCAAAGACACCATCNNCATCTGNATCTGAAAACTCNCANGTNCCNTCGTCNATTGNTGGCCTCAGAATTGTAATTGGTTGCATTGGAATCCATGCAACCGTAGATGTTGGTGTCTGGAGGGGAACCGATTGTGAAATTGAGAGATTCGTGAGCCACCTCAGTGACGTTGCCCCAATTCAACATCACGGAGAGTGTGAATTTGTATTCCTTGCCTTCAGCCCAACCTGCAGAACTGTTCAGTGAATCCAAATGGTAACTGGCATGCAAGGAACTTACGCCCATCCCAATGAGTCTTACAATGCCTGTATCTTGATATTCGTACAATGCGAAATCAAGTCGGTAATCTCCCATTCTTTCGGTATCAAATACATCAAACTCGACTTCGATGTTTTCTTGACGAGTCTCATTATTGGCGATGTCTAGATACAGAACATCAGTCTCATGATGTACATACTCTTCAGCCTCTCCGGGATAGGAAAATCCGATGCTGGCAACAGGAGGGTGGCTGTTGTTGACGACATCCCCCCAGGCGAAGGTATCGGTTGCATTGCCAATGAACCAATCAATTTCATTTTGAGAGATCCAAACGGTACAATNGACGGTATAGGGTCCATCTTGCATCGGTGTCCATTCCTCTTGGACCGTAAATGTGGTCTCGCCATCTTCTGGTTCGATTTCTCCNGTAAAGTTGTGGTGCTTGTAGTTGGGATCNACTCTNGTGAACCAAATTTCGTATTCAAATTCNTCTTGAGCTGTGACATTGACGAATTCAACATTGATTTCAACGTGATTGCCATCTGGATCAAGGGTTGCTTCCACATCCAATTCGAATTCACCCAGAGCGACCAATGTATAGGCGCAATCGCCACTTGAAAATACAGCATGTGGGTCATAGTTGTCCGCCATTGAATCAAGACAGCCGGCCCGTGGATTACTGGGTTCGACGTATGTCCAAGTCACACCCGGTACCCATGGATTCGAGTCCAGTGCATCATATGCACCCGCTCTCAACAGATCCAACTCGGAATAGGCCTGAGGTCTGAAGTCACGATTGTCAGGGTCGACCAGCATGGAAGANACGTTGNTNTTTGCCGAACCATTGCGATAACCATTCCAATTCNATCCAAAAGTNCCTTCCTGCAATGGGTATGAATNCCATGTNCCCGAACGATGGGCNGCAATTGAATCGGCTGCGTTGTTCCAAATCGTCGAATTTTCATTCCCTGCTCCATTCTCATGGAGTACGATGATGTGATTNTTGCCACGNTCANCCCANATNACNGTATTGTTNTGNGCGTGGTGGTAATCTCCCTTCACCATGATGGCTCCGCTAACGTTCCACAAAACGTTGTGGTGCACGGTTGCGTTTCGCCCTTCATTGGTNCCGCCTGCTGGCCCGTCCATTCTGATTCCATATTTGTCCGTGTCATGGATCCAATTGTAGGCAATGTTCGCGTCTTGTTGTTCATTCATCATCATCTGAACAACGGCTCCATCAGACTGCAGCAATCCCGTATCCCAAACTTCGTTGTACATCACTGTCGGTGCATCCCCAATCGAAATGGTTGCAGACGCACCTGTACGATGCATCGTGTTGTTGGTGAAAGAATTGTCTTTCCCACCATCATAAATGGTGACCATCAATCCAGGTGTATCGCTCACCGACCAGTCGATGTGAGAGAAATAGGAATCGTTGATTGTATTGTTGTGAGATTGTCGTGCAGCCCCATGAAATTCAACAGCGGTCCCATCTGTGTACAGTATCGCAGTNTCTTCAATCAATGAGTAACTGCAGTGATCAAATCGAGTGACCCAGCGCTCTTCTACGTCTTCACCCGCAATGTTCAATCCTCGTTTTGATGTGCTGGGATATCGCATGATTGTATCCTCAATGGAACACCCGACACAGTCCTCAAACTGGACTGTGGTTGCAAAGAATTCGAGATTCTCAAAGGCCACATCGTCTGAGTTNATCACGCTAAACGCAAACGGTTGAGTTTTGATCCTCAAATCCAAATTGTTTGCATTTTGGTTGGCGGGAGTTTTGTAGTGGAGTCGTTGTGCAGAATCGTTGTACCACCATTCACCTTCAACATCAATCAACTCTCGTTTCCCTTCAAGGAAGTAGGCGTGGTGCTTTGTTTTCCATTGGTCGGTAGCATCAAACCCAATGGTTTCATTGCTCGCGTTCCAACTTGTCACAACCCGACTGTATGATCTAAACGAGGCCACATTCAGAACTGCGATGGCTCCAACGGGATCAATACCACTCGCCAATAGCCCCCCCTGTGAACCGGTGGTGCTGCCGGCATCGGTCAACCAACCATTGGTGTAAGCATTGTTGGAGTTCGTGAGGGTTCCCTGTGCCCATCGACTGCGGTTGAAAACGGAACCATCCTCAAAATTTGCATTTGGCCATCGTGCCGGGATTTGCTCGGTATGATTGAGAAATAATTGCCAACCATGCTCGGGTAAATCGACGTATTGGATGCCATCAGCATCGGTGTGCCACGTTGCATTCAAATCATCGGATATACCCATTGTTCCATCGATGACGACTCGTTCTCCAGTTGCTGCGCGAATGGTCAGNCCGTCCAAATTGTCAATGGTTGAATTCTCATAATATAGGCCCGCCTTGACAATGATTTCATCATGTGCTGACGCACTTTGAATGNCNCCTCCTATGGTTGATTTTGGACANANCGAAGTCCCATTCCAGTAATCACTACCATTGATGGCATCGACATAAATCGGCGTTCCATTCGGCCGTTCTGTAGTTTGACAATTGGCAGCCGTAAAACTACGAGATTCAACGTTGACCTGTGTTTGCTCATCAAGCAGTGGGATTTGTACAGCAAGGAGCATAATGGTGACCATTGCAATGCAGTGCAATGCCTGCCGTTGGTTGACCATGAATACAATTGGATGTTACTTCTATTTCATAGAAGCGCAAACACGATTAGAGAATATCGATAATTCTGCTGTTCGCATCCACCGGCTCATTGCTGAGGGTGATTGCTTCCTGGATCATTTGTTGGTGTGCTACCGATAGTTCTCCCCGGTGGTAGACTGTAATCCATGGTTCATCAACCACCATTAATGAGCCAACGTGTCCCTCGAGAATAAACCCAACCGCACGGTCGATATCGTCACCCAACTTCTGTCTCCCTCCACCCAGTTCCAATACGACAGTTCCCAATGCCATGGCATCAATATCGGCAATCCATCCGGGTTGAGGTACAGGGAACTCAGTGGTGTTTAGTTCTGAATCGAGAAGTCCCAATCCTTTGAGCAGGTTGTGCTCACTGCTGAACATTGCNTGCTCGACACCTTGGGCGATACACATTTGCTCAAACAATGCCATTGCACTGCCATCCACCAATGAATCATGAATTCGAAACGCGCCTTCATCAATCGATTCGCAAACCCCAGTCGAATGGAGAAGGATGCCTCCTTGGATACAGACCAATTCTTCCAAGTCAGCTGGGCCCGAACCTCGCAAAGTCTCCACCGACTCTAGAACTTCGAGGGCATTGCCTGCAGCAAATCCGATTGGCGAGTCCATTTCGGTTAGAGTGACACGTGTGGAAATGCCCAATCCATTGCCAGTTGAGACAATCGATTCTGCCAATACACGGGNTTCGTCNAGNGTTTGCATGAAGGCGGCGCGTCCGACNTTGATGTCCATCACCAGNGCGGCCAATCCCTCGGCGGCTTTCTTGGACAGAATTGAGCCGGTGATTAGCGGTGTCGAGGCGATGAGGCCTGTTACATCNCGGATCGCATACATCCGTTTGTCCGCAGGTGCAATTTCACCGGTTTGTCCTCCAATCATACATCCAATCGTNTGNACCATTTCNGANGCNTNTTCCGGNGTNANNCTGACATCNTAACCTTGCANNGATTCCAATTTGTCAAGCGTCCCCCCAGTATGTGCCAAACCGCGGCCGGCAATCATCGGACACTTGAGTCCACAAGCGGCAAGTGCGGGTGCAAGGATCAAGCTGACCTTGTCTCCAATCCCTCCCGTACTGTGTTTGTCTACCACCAAATGTTTCCACTCTTCGGGCCACTCAAGTACGGTTCCAGAATGGAGCATCGCATGCGTGAGTTCCACGGTTTCACTTTCTGACAATCCGTTTTCGAAGACGTTTCGCATCCAGGCCTCAACATCTGAATCGCTGAGGCGCCCATCGACGACTCCATCCACAAATGCCTGAATCTCAGTCATCATCAATCAATCCGATTTCGATGAGTCTTTGTCTTAGGAATTCACCCGCGGTGATGCTTGGATAGAGGGCTTTACCACCTGTTCGCTCAATGAATTCGGGACGTGGTGTCAAGTCGACATCGTCTCTAGGGTGTGTGAACATGGGCATCGAATAACGGTCGCTGTTTGCATCGGGTGGATTGACAACACGATGGGTCACGGCCTTGAACAGTCCATTGGTGAGGTTTTGCAACATGTCACCTGAATCGACTATGATGTGCTCATGATTCCCTTCAACGGCAATCCAACCACCATCATGATCCATCACCTCTAGGCCTGCCGCACTGGCTCCAACCAAGAGTGTGATGAAATTGATATCTTCATGTTGGGCACTTCGGACNGCTCCGTCTGGCACATCATCGCCCAATGCAGGATAGTGCAAAATCCGTAGAATCGTATTTCCGTCAACGGCCATATCTGGCAACCAATTGGGGCCCTTGCCCAAATATCGAGAACATACTTCCAATAGTGTTCGGCTGAGTTCTTCCATCTGGATGTAGAGACCATCCACGGCCGGACCAAACTCTGGACAATCTTCGGTTGGCCAGATGTTTGTCGCATATTCTGATTTCAGTGGATGGTCATCAGGTAACGTCCGACCAGTCTGCCAGAATTCCTTGAGGTCCGGTGCGGGATTGTCTTTGGCGTGTTCGACCCCAAACGGGACATACCCTCGCTGATTACTGGATTGATTCCACCGCATTTTCGTTGCATCATCCATGTTGAAGAAGGTCTCACTGACTTCGTACGCACGACCGATGTCATCCAATGGGATTCCATGTCCTGTCAAAGCGAAGAAGCCGATGTCTTCAAGCGCCTCTCCCATTTTTTCAACAAATGCTTCTCTGGAACCTTCATCACCATCGGTGTATTCTCGCAGGTCTAGAGTTGGAATCGAATCTCTTGCCATAGTGCACCTCGTTACCCGGGTGCCCATGAATCCTTCGTGCCTTCATTGCTCAGAATCGTACTTTTCGCGAAGTTGTTCGACGGTCCAACCCGCATCAAGTGCCTCTTGCACTTGCTGAGGTGACCAACCTGGGAAATTGTATCCATCCAATTGGGGTGCGCCGAAGACACCGTCATCACGACCAACAGCAACCTCTCGAGCATCGCTTCCAGCATTGGGGCCCACACTGGTCCCATCAAGAATCACCGCGCCCTGTGGTGCAACCGTCTCTTCATCACCCCATCCATCTGAATCAAGATCTGCAGCATCATCGACCAACACCGTGCCCGCGGATTCCATCCGGCTATTGTACAGCATCAGTCCCAAAGCACCGGCGAGGCCGATGGCTGCTAGAACGAGTAGAACCAAGAATACCTGAGCAGATGTTCGATCCATTGCATCTTCACGGAATGGGCCTGCTTCTTCCTCTTCTTCCTCCGATGGGTCAGTGTTGTCATCAGGTCCGGGGGTTACGGTTTGTGTCAGCGTGCACGGGACGGTTTCATTGTCCGGAATCCCGTCCAAGTTTGCATCTGCGGTTTGCACAGCGAGATAAGCATCGATGGCTTGTTCCCAAGCCCACAACACCTCATCACCATCATGGATGCAATCACCATCAGTATCCGGATTTTGTGCATCTCCACCATTCTGGTATTCCTGTAGGTTTGCCAATCCATCCCCATCTGGATCCAAGTTTTGTTCCGAGTTGGTCGTACCGGTGACCGCAGACCAAGAGCGATTCAGCTGGTTTTGGACTTCCCAATAATCGGGCATCATGTCTCCATCAGTATCGGTTGACGTATCAAATCGATACCAGTCCTCGTCGAACATGAAGGTTTGATACTGGGCGAGTTCTGGATGTTCGATGGCAATTCCCATTTCGCGATTCCTTAGAGCACTGTTACTGCCCCAGTTAATGCTACTGAATAGGCTCCATTCTCCATCGACAATCAAACTCTTATCATGCAGTTTAGTGATATCTTCAGAAGTGTGCATGAGGCGGGCTTCAACATCCAATCCCTCTGTCATATTCAATCGGTGATTGAAGTGATTCACAGTTTCTCGAATATCATCATCTTGCGTAACGTAGTATCCGTTGATGAGTAAACGAACCGAAACGCTTCGATTGGCAGCCCGTTCAATTGCCTCAATTAACGGATTGTTACCATAACCCCAGTGCCATCCCAAATCAAAATACTGAAGCGCCAAGTCAATCGAGACTTCGGCTTGATCAATCATCCAAACCAGCGATTGTATGCAGTCGTCTGGACAGGTAAGTAGAATCGCTCCAAACGGCCCATTGTAAGTCAAAGCAGGCGGCTCTGAAGGTCCAAAATTGGTCGATGCTGTTGGTCGATTCCATCCGGTCGGGCGACCCATTGAAGTCGGTGCATCATCATGATTCATGATGTGCAACTGACTCTCATTTTCATCCCATGTCATGCGGGTCATGACCAAATCAGCAACGTCCTGGCTGTTGATGATAATCCCCGAATCTCGATTGCCTGCATCTCCATCCAATGGGAATGTCGAACGCTTCCAATTGCCGCTGCCCATCCAAACACTGTCGCCATCGCGAACAGCGACTTTAGAGTGGATGTAACGATATGGTGCCATAGGTGCATTTTCGCCTGCGGGCTCAACCATCCAAAGAACAGTACAACCTGCATTGTGCAATTCATCAGCCCAACCGCGTTGATTTTCAGTATCTGAGGCATCCCCCAAAATTTGTCCTTCAAGTAAAATGGTACATTCTACACCTCGAAGAACTGCAGCCTCGATTGCCAAGTACAATTCTGGCGAGTCGAATTGGTAAATGTGGAGGTGCAATGAGGTGGTCGCCTCATTGATCCAATCCACCATCTGTTGCAATGTTCCTCGGGGTGAATTTGTGGGTGTCAATGTCCCCTCTGCTCCAAAGTACCCCGAGTCACAGAATAGGCTTGAACCCAATCGGAGCCAGCGATATTCCCAATCAGCTGAGGTATCGGTGTCTGGCAAAGCATCGCATCCATCTCCACGCATCAAGATTAATCCAGACAGATCCGAAGGTGGCATTTCAAGCGCTAAACCATCCCAACCGTCGATATCGGCAAATCCTGAACCGTACACAAAGGCGTCCACAATGGTGCTATCTGGCGCAATCAGTTGCAAAGCGCCTCCACTGTTGATGAGCCAAGGAGGGTCGTTGGTGAACAATGCGTTTGCATCCACTGCGCTGGGTCCACCATCCTCGATTAGATTGGCTGGATTTTCGGAGATGACAATCGATTGTCCGGGTTCAAGAATGTAATTGACCATCAAGGAACTTTGAGTTGAATCAGATGTGAGTCGAGCAACCGTCCATCCTCCTAAGTCGACCCAAGTGTCTCCGGTATTGGTAATTTCAAACCAATCGTTGTTACGTCCAAATGATGCTTCTGCAGGCATGACTCGGGTGAATTTGATGGTCATACTTCCATCGTATGAATGAATCAATGGATTCTCTTGGCCTGGGGTCGGCCACAGTGTTTGTCGTGTTTCTGCCCCCCCATTCCGTGATTCGAGCGTCTCGCAATCTGTGCTGGTATCCCACGTAAGGGTTTGAATCGCATTCCCATTAGGATCCATCAGCACAATCGTTTCACCTTGATTTGTGAGGATATTGTCGTCTAAATTCAGAACGACAAAGTCTCCTGCTTCTAGCAGCATTGTATTGGGTGTGTGGTTCCACAAGCGATCTGGTGCAACAGCAGCTGCTCCTCCACCTGCATCTTGAACCATCCATCGAGAGAGATTCACGGCATAACCCGCAGCGTTGTGCAGCTCAATCCACTCACTGGCCAAACCATCGACGGGGCTGGAACACTGGGGGCTGACCTCCGAGATCACCACTTCAGTCGGGCCGGAATAGGGTTGCTCAAAGATGTGGTTTGCCTCACCCGGTGTTGGCCAAGCACCGATGACCCACATCTGACTAGAACTCAAGCCGGGGACCATGCTCATTCCATATGCGGAGTGGTCCCAGACCACAGTGTGAACTGAGATGCCCTGTGGGTCATTGAGTTTCAGTGTACCTTGCGCATTGGTGAGTGTGATGGATTCGCCCCCCAAGGGGTAGACCACATATTCACCAGGGGCCAGAGTTGACGAAGGCAATGCGAATCCAGAGCCAGATCGCAGTTCCCAGCCCGTCAAGTCTACAGTTTGGTTTCCGGTATTGACAAGTTCAACCCATTCACCTTCCATCCCGGTTTGAGAATCCGAACCGGTGGGATTGGGCAAGAATTCGGAGATTCGCATTCCAGTGTCTACGGTCTCATTGTTTGCGGTTCCATTGCCCTGGCCTGGGTTCAGTGCACCAGGTGTGTTGTATGTGGATGGCATCCACTGTCCTTCAGGCATCAGTGGATCTGCCGGTACGATGCTCACATTCTCATCGTATGCAGAATCCCATGAAACAAATTGTCGGATGTCACCATTTCCATCAACCAAGGAAATTGAGTCATAGATGATAATCAAATCGATTGGGCCATAAACGTACAATTCACCAGGCGAGAAAGTTGCTGGCAATGGATTTGCCATCACACCCGTNCCGGTGTGGATTGCCAGTGTGGAAGGGTCAAGTGTTTGTGGTTGGCCCATGTCAGGATAGTAAAATTCGACCCAAGTGCCTGTGGACTCGGGTGCCGTACTGGCGTTAATCAGAATCTCATTCATCTGAATCCCAAGTCCCGGGAGAATCGTATTCGGGGCATTGAATTGCAACGGAGTGGGCCACTTTGCCGTCATCAAAGCATCTGCGTTACGACCCCAATCCGGAGTTGCAGCAGAGAGATTCACGTACGAATGTCCCGGTGCGGTGGGCCCTGAATATTCGACCTGATGTGTGATGTTCCCATCCGGCATGAGGAGTTTGACTTTCTCGGTACCTTGGCCATTGTTGAGCATTCCATAAGTCCGCGTCCCGTTGACAGCAACAATCCGGTGCTCTCCGGGCTGAATCACAGTGCCTTGTCCCACAAGATGAGTCGTGTTCATCTGCATGGAATTGCCGGCTGCATCCTCGATGGACCAACCTGCGAGGTCGATGGCAACCTGACCCGTGTTGGCGATCTCTACCCATTCGCCACCTGGCCATGTTGCATTGTCATCGGTCCAGTAAGGGTCGGGCATGACTTCTGTGATTCGCATTTCACTTTGCACAAATTCGGGACCTGTGGCAGTACCTCCCGTGTTAGCAGCTCCAGGTGTATTGGAATTTGAGTCGACGTAATCATCTGTCGGCAAACTCCCTGGAATCTTACTCACGTCACTGCTGGCTTGCCCGGTAGTGACAGTATGAACCGATGTTCCAGCTGAATCGATAAGGTCAAGGATTTCTCCGGCATTGTTGAGTTTGAGTGTACCTTGATTGTTTTCAGCGATAATCGCGTATCCTCCAGCAGGCAGGACGTAGGGTGTGGCCAAGTTTGCAAAGTCCACCCATGTATTGGCATCGATGGGGTGTGACCATGATGCATCATCGAGTGTCCAACCCTGAAGATTGATGTCCGTGGTGCCTCTGTTGTAGAGTTCGACCCATTCACATGCTGGATAAGTTCCAGTGTCCGTCCCCATCGGGTTGGGCATCAACTCATTGATACAGATGTCACCACTGCATGCGGTCGATCTTCCTTCCGTGGCTTGCACCAAAGGAGAGAGGCTCATTATCAGCATTAGCGAGGTCAATAGCAGGGCTTTGCGACACATCGGGCTCACCGCAGGGCATAGCCCTGCGCTCACGCGTGAGGGTGTCTCGCCCTTAGTGCCTCCGCACATCAGATGAAACCGAAACCATCCAGTTTCTGCGCAAACGTGTAAATCATAATCGGCACCAAGATNATGCCCATGCCGTGACTTCGACGGATTCCGATCCGTGGNGGCATCAANCCCATNGCNGTNCCCACAATCAGTACACCAATGCCAATCCAACCTGTGGATAACCAGACAAGGATTGTGACAAATCCAATGACACCCATCACCATGCTGCGCAAAGGAATCAATTCGTGTAGTTTGAGCATGCCCTGGCCGACCTTGATCATCACAGGAACTGCAAACAAACCCGCACCGATGGTAATCGCCATCAGTCGAATGTAATCGGAAGGTGGCTCAAGCCCCGTCCACTGGTCGATTGGATACATCATATTGAGCGCAAGCGCTGCACCCGAGCGTGGGCGCAATACAAGGTATAGGAAGGTCAGAACCATCACGGTCACAGCCGTGTTTGTGGCTGAAAGGACTGCAATCACTTCCAGATCCTGTTGTCGAGTTTGGGCATCAAGGTCCTCTAATTCGGGACTGCTCTCCTTGACTTCTCTGGCCTTCGCGAGCATGGCTTCATCCTCCATCTCACGATCGACAAGTTCAGCTTGGTTGTCACCGATGACTTCCACATCCCCGCCGATCTCGGCATCCCAATCACCGAGGTCATCATCGGCAGAAGCGGAAATGAATCCGCCATCTTCGGGGACTTCCAATCCGTGCATACGGGCGGTTTCAGCACGATATTCTGCAATCCGTGCACGTGCAGCTGGATCGTTGATTCCACCTGGCCCGTATTCGAAATCTGCAGGGATGTAATTGGGATCGGTCAGTCTCCCCCAGAAGTTTCGAACCGTCATCACGACAACGGTTGCTTGCGCTGCGGTCATCCCTGGCAAAATGGCCATGACTGCAGCACAACACGAGGACAAGAAACACGGTACAATCAGAGGTTTCGCAGGTGGCAAATCCCAGTTCGGTTCTTGTGGTGGCATCTCAGAGGTGGTGACATAAATGTCAATCAAATTTGCAATGCCGAACAATCCGGCCAGTGCGGGCATGAGCAGAGTGGCAGACGGCATGCCAACGGGGCTGCGTCCAGGCAATTCGAACACAGCCCACCCATAGAATCCTGCGAGTAGGAAAAATGCGGTTGCAACCAGCATTCCTGCCGCTCGTGAATTGTCTCCTAAGCGGAAATCAATGGCTTCGATTTTACGATAGATTCTCCATTTGCCGATGTGGAATGTGAATTCCTTTGGTTTGGGCAAAGGCAATCTTGCCCACTTTGTTGAGGCTTGGACCCAACGTGGCCATGCCAGTCGAGTGGTTTCGGTGAGGATTAGGAATATGGAAATCGCCAATAAGAGCCAAGGCAAAATGTCACGGCTGAGTTCATACAAACCCAGCCCTGGATTGGTACCAAACAGGAGCCGTGCAACCAACAGTAGCGGGATGCTCAATAGAAGGCCAAGTTGACTGCCACGAGCAGAATAGGCTACACCCTGCGCAGCATGCCCTGAAATCAACATTCGATGACCGGGCAACAAGGCCAACGCGGTGTCCCCATCGGGTGCACCGATCAACGCACTCGGGATGTAATTGAGGAACGTGTGAACGGTCCCCATGGAGACAATAATCGCGGCGACAGCCGAAAGTGGNATNCCNGCNCCNACNGCGANGGGTGACATNGANAGCGCAATCANNGCNACNTTGTTNACGTGNAANCCNGGAATCANNCCNGTCATNCANCCNAGGAANATNCCNANGAAGAANGAGCCCATNAGCCANGCCCAATCNAGCATNTATCCTTCCAGCATCANNNTCACCTCNNACAGNGTNANACANAGTTNNGTNCCAGGGTNNTNNGNNGNATCNATCGCAACCANTCGNCCNGTCCANACNTGNACNCCNGTGCTATTGCCACCTTCATCNAATCCAGNNNTCAGTCGCNGTNCCATCATCNAANAGNCANATTCGNTNNTCGNTACCNGANGCNANCANCCACAANTCTCCNNCATCAGTNTGATTNANTTCNNCATTGACATTNACCANGGTNTTGACTTGCCAAGTCCAAGCNTCCCANCCNGCACTCCANGAGAANGTGTCTGGNGGGATNTCAACNGAACCNACNGCNTANAGNGGAACNTCNAGCATGATGCGTCCTTCNGCTTCNTTCCANANGACGGTGGCNTTGTAGAATTCAATGTACGTNCCNTTCTCAATCCANTCNGCATGNGCACCNGCNATTTGGAATCTNANNGTNGTNGANCGNTCCATGTAGTCNTTGCCATCNCCNAGNTANCCCTTGTCATAATCNGGNGANACNGCNCCTGTNGTCCANCCGGCNACNTTNACTTCTTNTCCNATCCAATCNGTNGGATTNGCNGCNATGGTNGCNANNGAAGTNAAATCNCCAATCAANATNCCAACNGGATTNANNACNTGATTNTCATCNCTCATCTGTAGNCANATNTGNGCCCGGTCTTCNGACCAAACCAATCGTCCNGAGAATCCNTCTTCNGGCAANGTNCCNTTCCAACCAACNGTNGGAATCATNCANATGATNCCNACNTTTTGTCCACCNGGTGCAACAATCCAATGNTCNCCATGNTCGATTTCCAANTCNCCATCATCATCNAGCCAAGTGTANGTNCCCTCNACANAGACNAGTTTNCCNATNTCATANGACCANGTTTCAGCNGCTACCGCCCACGACAATCGCTTNGCACCNGCGGGATGTGTGACTTCAACAGTCGAAGATTGGACCACAATCGACCAGCGGTAATTCCGNTCATCCCACTGAACCCAACCGGTCAAGTTCACCTTGGAACCNGCCTCTACCCACTCTGTCACACGACCCTGCAAAGCCACAGACAATCGGTGGTCACTATCGAGGTACGAGGGGTTGTCAATCAGNGTAAAACTCTGCCAAGTTACGTTTGGCTCAAGTGCATCGGAAAGATATCCGGAGAGNTTGACTACACGAGATTCGTAAGCNGATGCATTGGCAGAAATATCATTCAATGTTGTATCAAACATGATGACTTCTGCACCNGCTTTTTCAGTAATCGCACCCATTCCCTTCGAGTTGATCCAAATTTTCCCATTGTACTGGACAACTTCTCCTTCGACGACGACAGTGGAACCAATCGGTGGGACCTCACTGGTGTCATACCACCGGATTTTGACAACATTTGGAGCATCTTCAACTTGCAAATCAACGCGATCAGATCCATCGCTATAGGGGTCACGTACCCAAGAAATCAGGACCCCTTCGACCTTCACGGTTTCAGAGAGGTGTTCGTGCACTTCATCAATTTCGATTCGATCCGGTTCGCGAACCACAGCATAGAAATTCAGCGTTGATACCAAGAGAACGGACAGAAAGAACGCAGCCCACATCTTCGACATGAACTGTCGACACATCCTGAGAGGCATGAACCTTGCCGAATGCGCCGGTGGTCTCATTTGCTGGATTGTTGTCGGTCAAACGTGGGCAGGACACTGACATTGGTCGTTACGCTGCTGCTTTTCAGCATCGGTGTTTCTCCTCTCTCGCTGGAGGACGNCTCAAGCATTCGCCATTCCGAGGACCAAATTCAATCGGCCCCACTGGTAACTTGGAATGTTGGAGATTCATGGGTGTATGACATTGAATTGGATGCTGTCTTGTTGGTAGAGGAAAGCCCGGATCTTGCAGGCTCCTCTCTAGATTTGCTTTACGGGGATGCCACCATTACGGTTGCTGAAGCAACCTTGCACAATGTGTCTGGTCAATTGATTCCTTCATATCGTTTGGAAATCGATGCCTATGCGACGGGTGCCGGTCGCTTCCCCGAACCCAANACGGGCATCTTCGCATCTGGTGAACTGCTCGTCAATTATCAAGAAGTTCGATGGGTTCGAATGTCGGATTTGGCCGTGATTAGCCGTGTTCAATCTCTAGATCTTGATTTCGATGCCTTCGGAATTTGGACCACTGGAATCGCCGATTTTGACCATGAACATCATTATGTTCCACCTCAGGAGGTGAATGATTTCCCCATGCTTCTCAATGAAAGTTGGAACTCCGTTTACGTGCATACGGAAACTTGGACGGGGAGTGGAGGTCCAGTGCAAATTTCTGAGGATGTTGTCGAAACTGAGGAAGTGGTTGTGTACAAAGTCGCAGAAATAGGTCCAAGCCCAGCCACTTATCCTGGTTGTGAGGAGTCGTATCGGGTTTGGTGGAACAATACCAATGGTGATTTGTTGGAAGATCGCTGGTGGTGTCCCTCCATTGGTTTTGATGTCTATTGGTGGACGGATGACATTGCCTTGGAAGGCGTTGATGCAAAATTTTGGTTGACCGATTACATCCCGGTTACATCTGTCGAAGTTGGGGTTGAACTCGAGACCGCAGTTTCACCCCTGAACCAAATCATCAACGTCACCGTGACCGGTCCAGAAGGTCAATCCGGTACAATATGGCATCACGCCACCATGTACAATTTCACCCTTGAAGATGGCCGTGTGACGTTGCCAATCCAAGTTGGAAATCGAATGGATGACACGCCGACCAGCATTGATTGGGCTACTCACGGTATCATCGCATGTGTAAATGTTCAATCTGCATCAATGGTCTGTGGTGGTTCAACCCTGACGCTTGAAGGGAGTGCAATTGGAGCGCTGCTCCGAGAAGATGCCATTCAACGAGCTCCCTTGGTATTGGATGTTGGACACGAGACTGCCCAACGTTTGGGTCTTTCATTCCGATTTTGAACGCGGTATTGCAGCGATGCCGATTACGGTGATTGCTGCGATCATAGAAGGTGCGGGCAAGCCATTGCTTGTGACCACAGTGTTGACGACATTCTCTGCTGAATAATCATGATCTGTTAGTGTTGCAGACAACAACAGTGTACCGTTCACAAAATGTTGTGTTTTGACGAGATAACCCTCTTCATGATACCAATCAGTACTGGTTCTCGATTCGCCGACAATTTGTTGTTCCATTCGAATGGTAGGGACGGTATCAAGGTTGTATTCTCCGACAGCGATGTCAACTTCTTCTACGGCTGTCCATGTCACTTGTCGGGCGATGTTATCCGTCTGGCGACTGGTTTCATTCCACAACGCTCGGTTGATGCGCTCTTCGGTAACAGTGGTCCGCGAAATGGTTTCTGCAAAGTCCCACTCATGGCCAACTTCAATGCCACTGGGCCACAAACCGTCTCGTTCAATGATTTCCTCCGTGGTCAACCTTGATTCGATGTAATTGTCTTCACCACCGCCACTAAACCAAGTTTCCAGCATGATCGTTTCAACGCGTTTCTCGAAAGCACTCGCCCCCGTCGGCATCCAGACCTTGATGTTGGTTGTGACATTCAGGGTCATCGTATCGTTGGTGTAGTCTGTACTTCCGGGTGTGAAATGTACAGTCATATTGACCGAATGCTCAATGATGCTGACTCTGCAGTTCGTATCTTCGCCTCCAAGGTTAATGCTTTCTTCATCCTGAAATGTAAGCCGCATGGGGACTTCTTCAGTGAGGTTTAGCCGTTCATAATCGGGGCTTTCTTCCGCCATTTTCGTTTCATATTCAGCAAACACAGCAGCTGTCCAACCGTCGTACTCAAACCAATCTCCGCTTCGGAAATCAGGCTGTGTAATGGTGATTGCAGAAGCAGTAGAAGATGCGAGCAGCCCCACGACGAGCAATGCCACCCAGTGCCTGCGCATACCCGGCGACTTGTGGTTGAGTCCTTCAATAGAACCCATTCCATGGAACCGTTTGATTGAATAATCAGACCCGTCACCCGTAGGGTGATACCATGTCTGAGAATCGCTATCGCGCCATCCTCGCCATCGCCGCCATCGGGTTGTTTGTGTTCCCTGTAACGGTCGCAGCAGTTGCCACCCCAGCCACACCGCAACCCCAGGAAGAGGTCCATTGGTGGGAAGACACACTGATGGACAAAGACAAGGATGGAATCGATGATGACATCTGGGTTGCTCTCAACAATTCTGACTTTGAGTGGGTCGATGAAAATGGCCACATTGACGTCATTGTCAACTTGGATCATTTGCCGACTCAAGACGACGTGACTCTTTTGGAAAATGAACTTGATTTCGTTCACCTCCACACCTTCCACTTGATTGACAGCATTGCAGGTTCAGTCGCAGTCGAGGATATTGTCCCCATGTCGCGACTTCCTGGAGTTGTGATGGTTGAATTGGATAGTGTCTTGCAAATCGTAAACTCCGACATGAAGGATACCCATGGTGTCTGGGACGTTTACGAAGCCACAGGTTACGATGGTGCAGGCAGTGTTGTTGCGATTATTGATACTGGTATCGACGGAGAACACGTGGGTCTAGATGACTTGGATGATGACAACAGTACAGATGATCCGAAAATCATTGCATTCTACGATGTTATCAACAATGCGGGTCTGACCAATGGCACAGAAGTGTTCCCCTATGATGACCAAGGCCATGGTTCACACTGTGCAGGAACAACCGCCGGAACGGGCGCTCCCAACTATGAGCACACAGGCGTCGCACCACAGGCTCAATTGGTTGGTGTGAAAGTTCTCGATGCAGGTGGCTCAGGTTCGTTTGCGGGTGTCATGATGGGTATGGAGTGGACGGTCGATAAGCGCCACGAGTTCAACATCCGAGCCGCCAGCATGAGTTTGGGTGGCCCAGGAATCATTGAGATGACAGCCGCCGAGGAAGAGAGTGTTGCGCGCATGGCCAATGAGATGGTTCGTTCTGGTGTTGCATTGTTCATCGCTGCAGGTAACAATGGTGTCTCAGCACAAATTGGGACCCCCGGTAGTGCAGAGGATGTCATTACGGTCGGTGCATTGGACAAGGGTGATGATCCGGGCATTGCAATTTATTCCAGTCAAGGTCCAACTGAAGAAGGTCGCATCAAGCCCAACCTCGCCTTCGTTGGCTCAAGTGTGATGTCAGTGCAATACAATTCTGGAACCGGTTACACCAGCATGTCTGGAACCAGCATGGCCACGCCTGGTGCAGCCGGTGTCGCGGCATTGATGTACCAAGCCAATCCTGAACTCTCTCCCTTTGATGTAAGAAACATCATGCAAGAAACTGCAGAATACAGGCCCTGTCATCATGCAGGGGCAAACGAGCCCTGCCCGGAAACGGACGGGCCGCACAATCCCAAACCACGTCAAAACAATGTGTATGGGCATGGCGAAGTTCGAGCTCATCCCGCGGTGATGGAAGCCGCCAACCAAGTCTACGGCTTTACAGAAATGGTTGCAGTCAATCTGTCCACACCGAGTATGGCAGACAACAAGATTCACGTCGGCCAGGGCGATTCAATCACCTTCAAGATTGAAGGTGCTGCTGAAAAGGTGCAGTGGCGAACGTGGGATATGCGAGACGAATGGATGGATTTGAACAGCTTTGTTGCGGGTTCACAAGAGTTTGAAATCGAGCATGACTTGTTTGTCGATCGCTTGCAATACCTGCCAGGGAACACCATTGAAGGCAATCAAACCCTGATGGTTCGCGCATTGGTTGGTAGCAACTCGAGTGCCAATGTGGTCGCTCACTTGCACATCATGGGGAGTGAGAAGGCACCTGCAGAAATGGACGAATCCGGATTCTTGAGTACGGGCATGATTGTTGCAGGACTATCCTCTCTGTTGTTCCTATCACTGGCAGCCGCAGCTGTCCTGTACATGCAATTGCAAAACCTCCGTGAAGGAGTCGATTTTGTCGAAGCGCCCCCAGAGTAGAATCAAGGGATTTGAATGGACGCGCAGGCCCAAATCCTGCTCGCCGCATTCCTTGCGGGTTTGGTCGCCATCGCCGTTACGGTTGCGATTGAAAAATTCGGTGGAGTGATTGGGGGAATCCTAGGGACTATCCCCACCACCATTGTCCCTGCAGCCGCCTTCATGTGGCTGGCTGAACCGAACTCAGATGCATTTGATCCTGCGATGGGGATGGTTCCAGTAGGCATGTTGCTGAATGCCATTTTTCTCTGGATGTGGCGTGTGGTTCCTCCACGTATCCCTTCGTGGAGTTTTGGCAAACGGTTGGCGATGATCACGACCATTAATCTCAGTGTGTGGTTTGCAGGTGCGGCCCTATCTGTGACACTGTTTTCAGAGCAGGCATCGATGGCCGTGGGTTTGGCTGCGCTCATTGTCGGGGTCCTTCTTGGCTTGTGGATCAGCCTAGAACACAAGCCCTCACCGCGAGGAAAAAATCGTGTGGGTCCTTTCACGCTTGCTTGCCGAGGCATTGCTGCGGCTACAGCCATAGGTTTGGCTGTCTGGCTATCCCAACTCGGTTCCCCGCTGTTGGCTGGAATGGCATCTGTATTTCCTGCAATTTTCTTGACGAGTATGGTTGCACTTTGGATTGCGCAGGGTGAGGAGGTTCCTAGTGGTGCAGTTGGGCCGATGATGCTTGGTGCGATGTCTGTGAGTTTTTACGCATTATTGGCCACCTTCACACTACCCGAATATGGTGTGGCAATTGGGTCAGTCATCACTTGGATTGCATCCATTGGATTTGTTTCAGTTCCCGCGGCCCTATGGCTGAGATTCCACGGCAACCGTCGGGTTGAAGCATGAGGCCCGGCCCCGTAGGGCCGGGGAAGGCGATGCCGAGCAGGACAATCCCGGGAATCTTGGTGCTGCTACTCATCTGTTCGAGCCTTGCAGGTTGCCTTTGGCCAGAGGTTCCTGATGCTCCTGAAGTCGGACTTGAAGTGGAATCATTCGGCGCTTACAGTGTGGTTGCCCCGATTGATACTGGAATCAATGTCTATCATGATCGATTCATTCTCAACGAAACTCTACCCGATTGGTTGTTGGACGGACTTGGGGTGACGATGTGGTGTAACTTGACACTGAGTGGGACCTGGCAGGAACGCTATGAGGCCGATGCTCCGACTTGCTGGGACCTCATCACAGCCAGTGACATTGTCTACTTCCCAGGAACTCGTATCATCGGAACGACACCGGATGATGGTACAGACATCCCCATTTTGGATGACCCTTCGGATGGACACGGGACTGCGGTGACGGGTGCAGTTCTAGATGCCAACCCCGATGCCATCATTTTCTTTGTAGAGGGATTCAGCGATGCGGCAGTATTGGCCGCAGCAAATCAACCACTTGTCGACATAGTCACGACATCATTCGGACCGATTGGCAGTGTGCCCGTTCCCGGAATAGAGGATGCGACTCGGGTTGCAGTGGTTGAGCACAACAAGGTCCACACCGGTGCGGCTGACAATACACCCTCTCCAGCGGTTCAAGATTCAACAGCTGGACCTCCATGGTCAATCGGAATCTCAGGATATGCAGAAGAAGATGACGATCAAAAGGAAACCATGAGTGGTTCATACCCTGATATTGCTGCGGATTGGACACAAGTTTTGCCCAATCATGACGATACGGATGGCTATCATCAAACTTCAGGCACCTCATTTGCAACGCCTCGAACAGCAGGTATTCTCAGTTTGGTATTGACCCAGTTGCGGGAACTTTCGGGGGACATGGGATCCGGTGCATCTGAGGAACGCGGAGGACAATTGGTCAACGGCACAAACCTGTCCATCACCAACAGTGTCCTCAGGGATGCACTCAACCTGTCGGCTTGGTATCCGAGTTCATCCACATGGGATCCGACNTCGGGTACCATGCCCATCTCGCCGGTTGCACCGTGCACACAGGTCGGATGGGGCGTTGTCAACATGTCCAATGTAGAACCCTTATTCGAGCACCTTGCCGGAATCGAAAATATGCCGAGTCGACCTGCGGATGTGGTCGCCTGTATGGAAACCAATCAGGCCATTCGCGAGGCCTATTGGGGCGAGTGAAATTAGTTCGGTGGATTAGATCATGGACTTCGATTCGAATGATTTCCAATCATTTGTTTCTTCAAGACGTTCGACAAGGGATTTCCTGTCCACTCCCGTTCCGGATGAAATCATTGAGCAAATTATTGCGGATGGGCTCACTTCTCCGAGTTGGAGCAACACCNGNCCCATTCGAGTGGCCGTGGCCAAAGGNGATGTCCGNGACCGACTTTCGAAAGANTTTCTTTCNNGATGGGANGCNATNAAAGGAGCCCGNAGTGGNCTTTTTGGNAANATCAAAGCNGTNCTNAAANGGAAAGGNCTACCAACNAGNAATTGGATTGTAACGAGGCCTTACCACAAAGATTTGATTGAAAGNTCNAAAAATCAAGGCAAAGAATTTTTTTCATTTATCGGGATTGACAGAGATGACAAGGAAGCCAGAGATCAATCTTGGGCCCGAAATTATGAGTTCTTTGGGGCACCGGTAGAGTTGTTTATTTTCACACACAAATCATTGGGTAAATATTCGGCATCAGACGCAGGATTATTCATGCAAAATCTGATTCTTTCAGCCCATTCCAAAGGATTGGGAACGTGCCCTCAAGGCGCAGTTGCAATTTGGGAAGATGCCGTTCGCAAGGAATTTGATATCAGCAAAAATTATTCGCTGCTTTGTGGGATTTGCCTCGGTTATCCAAGTGATGAAAAGATCAATTCATTCCATGCAAATCGTCCAAATCCATCAGAGATTATTTTCCCAGAAAAAGGCTGAATTCTCCTCAGGANCACCATATTTNGGGTTTTTTTGAATACCGTTGGTTTGAAGCGTAGGTCCCGGCCCCGTAGGGCCGGGGGATTGAATGCAGCAGGCCAAGTTCGCCATCGCTCTTGCCGTGCTAATGGTCTGCACATCCCTGTCTGGTTGTTTGGGTTCTGAAGAAGAAGTCGTGACCGAAGAATCCTCTCCATTCGACTTCNACCGNCCNATTTCAAACACCACTTGGTANCACTACAGNGGNGGCGTNGATGCNCTGNATGAGNCNGCNGTNNTTGCAGCCAACATCACNGCAAATCTGACTGGTGACAATACNCCTTTTTGGTCTTCAGCATCATACTACGGAATTGGCCTCAGTACCTTTGAGCCGACCATGGGCATCACTTCGGATGACAATTTGTACATGACCAGTTGGGGCAATGGTGCCGCAGGTTCAACCGCAATCGTACAGTGTACCGGTTTGATTGAAATGACCAACTTGTCNGATTATTCTTGCAATGATGTGTATGATGCCATTGTCCCCGTACCCAACAGCAATGACCCCTATGTCTATGTCGACAAGTGGACGGATCGAATCATGAAGTTCGACATGCATGCTTTGCTTGGGATGACAGTTGAGTGGTCAGACAATGAAGGGGCCTCTTGGTCACCGCCCACGGTGGCCACCGACATTCGTTCAGTCCAGGACCACCAGACGATTACTTCGGCCCCTTACCCCGCTGCTCTCCACCCCACGACCTGGGTATTCTGCATCAATGGGAATGCACCTCATCCACTATGTTCTTCCAGTTTTGATGGTGGAAACACTTGGACTCCAGAAGTCTCAGGGGCTCCCGTAGATTGTCAAAGCGGGGGCCTAACTGCACACCTAGAGGGTGGGCCCAATGGGAACTTCTACCGGGGCAATGCCGGATGCAATGGCGAGGGCTATGCGATTTATCGAAGTACAAATGGTGGGTTGACTTGGACCGAGCACACCCTTCCAACCGCTGAATCGGGAACTGCAGATACTTGGAATGCAGAAGAGGCTCAAGTGGCTGTTGATGATGATGACAACGTGCATGCCATGTGGATGGGTTCCGACAACATGCCGTACTATGCTTACTCTCTGGACGAAGGCAATACTTGGAGTGACGCCATGATGATTGCACCTCCGACCGATTTGGTGGGTACAGGATTCCCTGTTGTGACTGCTGGTGCTGGAGGAAAAGTCGCGTTTGGATACGTTGGAGATTCCGGTGGTGACACTTGGAATGCTTACCTGACGGTGGTGACCGATGCGTTTGGAGACGCACCTTTGTTCACCACGGTGCAAATCAATGCACCCGGAGATCCCATCGACCTTGAAGAGGGATGTGGCTACAATCGATGCGGTGGTTTGGGCGATTTCTTGGACATGTCCGTAGACCAATATGGGCGGCCGTGGTTCTCACTTTCACACAATTTGCAGGACATTGGCATTTTTGCAACCCTTACAGAGGGCCCCGTGTTGCGAGGCAATATCGGGCCGTTGAACGTGATGCCCGCAGGTGGACCTGAGACCCTATGAGGTGAGAGAATGGCAGGACATGATCGAGTGGTTCGCGACAATGTTCATCGAGACATTGTTCTAGATGATGACATCAGCCGTCTAGTGGATACTCGCACCTTTCAACGGCTCCGTGATGTCAAACAGTTGGCCACCTGTCACTATGTGTTCCCCACAGCTACACACACTCGATTTGTTCACAGCCTAGGCGCTCAGCATCTCGCTGGAATATTGCTCAAGCATTTGGAGACGGTCAATCCCGGGCGCATTTCACCTGAAGACGCNCGATTGGTTCGCTTCGCCGCACTCTTGCATGACATCGGCCATCCTCCTTTCAGCCATGCATTAGAGAGTGACAAGGTATTCGCAACCTACCATCATCACGAAACNTGGGGCAAAAAAATCTTGCAAGAACCAGACAATGATCTGCGCTTGGTCTTGCTTGATCTCATCGGTGAAGATGGATTGGAACGCCTGTTCTCTATTCTTGATGGGTCATGTGAACCACCGGTTTTGCATGACATTGTGAGCAGCCAATTAGACGTGGANCGTCTCGANTANTTGATGCGTGATCAAGTCAACACGGGTGCCAAAATCGGAACCTTCGATGTATACCGAATTTTCCGCTCTCTTCGAATCGGTGATGACGGCCATCTGACTGTTTCCCGAGGTGGTGTTTCTGAAGTTGAGTCCTACTTGTTGATGCGGTATCACATGTACCATAATGTGTACTTTCACAAACTGAACATGCTCACGACATCGTATGTCATTCGCGCACTCGTGCGTGCACGAGAGTTGGTCGAAGAAGGGAATCTGACCGTCAGTGTCCGAATGAATCGAATGCTGATGGATGACAATTTGTCGGTCAAGGATTACCTCGCTCTGACGGATAGTCTGATTCAGGCGGAGTTGTCCGCCTTTGTCACACATGATGATCCCATTCTCTCGAAGTGGGCCGGTCTGTTGGCTCGGCGTGCCAACCTCCACAAGCGCGTACGCGTGCGAGACTTGACTGAACTGGCCTATTGGGATGCAAAATCTCGTATTGAACAAATTCTTGCTGATGCTGGACATGACCCTCAACTGGACATGATTACCGCACGTGTTCACAAGGAAGGTTACCGTCCCTATGCAGGTGGAATCATGGTTGAAGGTGGATTGGACATTAGTGATGTCAGCCCGATTGTGGCCAGCATCAAGCGACTAGATGACATCATGCTGTTCGTTCCAGCCGACTGTCGCGAAGCCGTCGAGAACGTCATCCAAGAAGCGATAGCGGGCGAGTGAAGGCTCAAGTGCCCCAACCCCTGCGCATCTTCAAGGACCCCTAGCTTAGTCTGGTTAGAGCGCCGAGCTCATAACTCGGTGGTCACTGGTTCAAATCCGGTGGGGTCCACCAAATTGAAGCGAACCCTCTTGAACAAAGCCCGGCCACCGAGGTTCATGACTGGAGTCAATCGAGGCCTTGCCTTGGCGTTGGTCCTCGTCCTTTCTTCGCTTTCTTTTGCCCCTGCTCAAGCACAGGATAGCCCTGCTCCAGGGGTCGACATCACATGCGAAAATGAGGAGACGACACTGTTTCTCGACTATGTCGGTATGGGCGATTACTATGCAGTCGGGACTTGTACCGTAGAGAACCCTTCCACTTTTTCTGAAAATGTTGAATTTTCCTATGATGGTGACGGTTTTGTGGCATCAGGACCTGAATCTGCTACAATTCCGGCGGGCGATTCAGTTGAGATCCAAGTCATGATACGGAGTGATTCATCGGATGCAACACTGCGAAACGTCACGATTGACGCAGAGGTTACTTCTGTGCAGGGGGTTGGTGAAACGTTGCCAGATTTCTTGGGCGCATTTCTTCCTTCTGACAGCAGCAATATTATGGCTCAAGTCGCCGAATTTGTCGATTTAAGCGCATCTTTGCAGGAAGATAAACTCACACTGTCCTCGGAATTGATGCAACCCATGTCAGCGACCCTGTTTGTATCCAATGCCGGAAACGTCGATGATGAAATCACTGTCACCATCCAAAATGGAGCTCTCCTTGAAGAGAGGAACATTGGTTGGAATATCACGAACTCCGGTCAAGATGGAACGGTCCAAGCGGATGGGGGTTCGGCAACTTACACACTTCGATTCAATCCAAATCCAGAAATGATGGATGAATCTATTTCAGTCATCATCCGCATCAAATCATCATTTGACAATTCGCAATCTACAGAAGTCACATTGACACTAAACACCACTGCTCCTGAAGAGAGTATTCTGGATCTCACTGAAATGAACATTCCATCTTGGGCTTACATCGCTGGAGGTACGCTCAGTTTCCTTGTACTGGCCGCCATAATGGCGAGTATTCGCAAGCGAATCAAAGGGGCTAGTGGGGCCGTTGATTTCGATGATGAAGACGACGATGACGACCTCGATTTCGATGACGATGATCTCGATGATGAACTCGATGACTTGGACGATGAACTGGATGATTTAGACGATTTTGAATTCTAAATTGAATCGCGCCTGAGGTTCCTAGGCCTGCGAACGCTTATGTAGACCTCATTGGCAGGACACCTACGGTGGAACCTGTGAAATCCGTCTTCCGAATGACCCTGCTGATTGCAATTTACGTCCTNAGTACTTGGGCGGGCACCGTTGACCATGCTGAAGCACAAGTCAACCCTGACATCAGCCTAACCTGTTCGCCAACGGCGATTGAAATCGATGTTGCACCCGGTGACACCCGAATCGGTACNACCTACTGTGATGCAAGCAACCCGACCCTCTACGTCGAGAAAGTGAACATCCAAATTACCGCTGCGGGCCTCACTTATTCTGCTCCCGGTTCAATCACAGTTGCAGCCGGTGACACTACCACCTTCGAAGTGGTCGTTCGCGGTGAAGACCAGATGACTGAAGGCAGCCGCCAAGTCACCGTCTCGGCCCGTGTAGATCAGGCAAACGGTGCACCTTGCCCAACNTGCACATCNCAGACAACCAGCCTNCTGGTTGTGGTCAAGCAGTTCCCCATGTTGCGTGTTCAGGCCGATGAGCCATTCAAGCAACTACGNCCCAAGGTTGACTACATCTTTGAATTCAAGATTTACAACGACGGTAACAACCGTGACCAGTTCATCATCTCCGTCTCAAACCGAGATGACCTTGCAGATTCTGGCTTCCAAATCTCCCTGCCAGAAGTCAACACTTGGATCGAATCCAAAGCACCTCCACAAAAGATGCGTGTCATGATGCGAACTCCGAAGAAGCAGGGCTGGTCCGACCACTACTACCAGTTGGACTTCAAGGCCACATCTGAGCACTCCATCCGTGCCGGTGGCGTTGAGATGTCACAAACTCAAATGGTCACCCTCTACATCCGTGGTGTCTACTTGCCTGGCTTCCAATTGATTCCAAGCTTGATGATGCTCGGTTTTGCCGCTGCATTCGTGGCCAAGCGACGCAATGAGGATTTCACAGAGGCGACCTCAGATGTCCCCAGTCCACCTGCGTTTGAACCCCTCTTCTGACGGCGATTTGACAAAGGTCCACAAAGTGGTCAATTTGGTTCAAGAGAGCCAACGGTTTGATAACCCCAAGTGTTAGCAACACCTCGTAGAGGTGAAACCTATGTCAGGCGGATTACTCGAAAAAGCCAAGCAAGCAAGTGGGGATTCAGACGAGGATGTCGGTGCAGCAGCAGATGATGTCATCACCAAAACACTCGACCCCGTCCCCTCCTCACCACCATTTGGATTGAGCGATTCTTCAGCTAGAACGTTCGGTTTCGGTCTATTTGGGATGTCCTTGGTGGCCATTTTCGCTCTACCTTACATGGATTGGTTCCCATTCTTTGGATGGATCGTTCTTGCAATGTTGGTCGTCTCAGGTTACATGACCTCAATTTACGTCAAATTCGGTATGAATTCCGGCACAGCAGTTCGCCCTACGCAATGGTCAGCGATTGTTGTTGGATGGCTTGTACTTTCAAGTGGCGTATGGATGATCGGCATGGAAACCGATTCTGGAGGGATTCTGCTTACAGATGGGCAGGTGAATGAAGATGACAACACAGTCACTCTGATGCTCAGGCACAGTACTGGGAGCCTATTTGGCGGAGCCTGGGAAGGTGGCAATGTCGATGTAAGCGTTACACAAGATGATGTGGAAACATGGAGTGGGACAATCAATGTGATGATGAATCAAGAGGATATGATTGGCCCCTATGGTTTGGTCACTTTACAGATTAATGACTTCTATGCAGCAAGTGCAATTCAGGTCGATGGATTTACTTCAGAGGGTTTAGTCAACACTGTCCAGCACCCATACACCGTTCATGTGACATTAGAGGATGTAACGGCGTCTCAGGTTCTACCCACACTCGAACTAACTCGTGACGTAGATGATGTCGATGAAGAAGCATGGGGTCAAGTTGGAGACAACAATTGCGATGCAGGTTACACAACGTGTGTAGAATATGTCGAAATCCGTGGTTGGGCTGGCATGGGTGTAGAAGGAGCAGATGAAGATACGACTCCAGTACGCGTACGCGGCGATTACACGTTGGACATGTCATTCGGTTTGTCAGGGGATGACAGTTCAATTGATCAGAAACCAATCACAGTCTCGGGAACTGAAGCAAGTTGGGCAGCAGGCGATTGTGCAGCCGGGACCATGGACATCGCAGTGGATACCTCTGCCTTCATGTTCAAGTGCAACTCACAGTACCAATTCTCACCAGACATTGCATTGAGTGATAGCAGTGGAGAGCGTGAATACGGTTGTTATGCGCTGACTCTAACAGCAACTCAGGAAGGACAAATCGTTGCAACTTCAACAAGTTACTACATGTTCGAGCAAGACTCTTCCTCCAGTGAAGGCAATACCTACTATTCGGAGACGTTTGAGTCAACCGAGAGTTGCTAATCAGTCTTCGTCTTCATCCATCATCTGGGCGAAGCGATCCACGCGCNCCNCACCTTCCTCGGATTCACGATTGATTTCTCGCTCATCAGCACCTACTGTCGCTAATCGGATTACCAAACCAATGCCTAGAATCAACGTCAAGCCAAGTGCTGCAAGCATAATCGTGGCNGAACTCGAGTCTTCAGATACATCTGACCAAGACACAGTTGCTTCTACACCGTTGCGTGTACTGTTGGCTGCTCCCACGGGCAAGAAAGGAGTTGCATCCATAAATTGGAAGGGCTCTTCAACGTAGCAGTCCAGCCCCATTTCACCACCACTGTGGTATGTCCAATTGGCCTTCAGTGTCTCGGTCTCCCCTGCATCTAACATCATGGCTGTGTAAGGTGGGGTCATGTCTGCGTAGCTTTCAGTTCCTGCAAGATTGCATCGGATGTATATGGCTGCAGGCTCACTTCCTGAATTGGTCACAGTGACTTCAACATCCGTCGATGAACCAGTTTGTGCNGCTTCATTGGGGAATTCGACAGAATCGATAGAGATGATGGGGTAGTTCAAGTGTGGAAGAATTTCGAAGACTGAAACATCCCATGGCAGTGGAACAATCATTCCATCACTCCATGAACTCATCGTCATTCCCAAATTCCANGCAGTCTTGAAATTCAGGATTTTAATGGATGCATTTTCGGTCCAAACCGTTCCATTAGACCATCCGATTTCAACAGTCCTCCCTGGGACAAAAGCCACGCCTTCGACGCTATTTCGAACTATTTTTCCTTCGGATGGTCCATGATTGAGGATTTCATATTCGACACAGTATCCTGCTGTACAAGTCGAACCAATCGGGATGTGAATTTCTTGCTGCTCTATGTTCCGCTCCCATCGATCGATAACGCCACCTGTTCCAGTGGTTCCATCCCAAGACAAGGTTGCAACCCCATCGAGATTCACATCATGATCTGTACTCGATAATGTCACAGATCCACCTTGTAGGGTGAGGCTGCTTCCTGTACCGATGACGTTCAATGGCCCACTTGCAGTAAAGTGCGAGTTGGTGGATGTGGCTGCACCGGTAATCATTACTTCTGCACCCACAATCATTGCATCCTCAAAGTGTGCAGTACCCGCAATGTTGATGTCAAATTGGGTACCCAATTCTTTGGCCATCATGGTNTTCNTTGGTGAGGCCTGATACGCGAGAACATGGGTTGACGTATCGGATTGATTGATGATAAGGTGGTCAATTACCAGGTCAGTAAAACTGCCAGGGTTTAGCGAAAAATTGAGTTGATAATCATCCGAAATACCCGCGGGGAAATTGAGTATGTGCTCCGAGCCAGAAAGGGCCTCAGATGGTCGATTTTCTCCGGTTACTGACCAACCTGACATGTCCATTCCATCTGCGGCGACGATTGTTAAATCAAATCCGCCATCAGTCAAATCGGACTCGACCGACAAACTGGATGCCACATTGGGAATCATCCGCACTGCATGTGAGAATGCCTCACCGGTTAGTGAACCCCCTTCAACGCGAAGTGTTGCCCCTTCTGCCACAGTGATACTTGCTCCACTGGGCAGCATGTAATCACCCTCAATGGTAAGTGTAGCACCCGCTTGTACGTTTACNATAGCATTCAACTCTGAGCCAATGTTCCAAGTTTCATCNGATGTCACGTTCACAANCCCTCCATTGGTGGGTGCAGAGCCTGCGTTTGTGACGGGTATTGTGCAGAGCAGCATCGAAGTTGCGAGCAGCATAGTCAGGACCGATGTGGTTCTCATGTGCGTGTGACAATGTGTAGGGGTCATGAAGGATGCGCCGTCATGCGCACAATTCTAAGCCGTACAGTCTNCATTGCCTTTGTGCCGACCCAATTGCTCAGTCTCGCCCCTTCGGTATCCGACTCGATGAGCTGGTGGAGTGGTCCCTTACTCGTATTGTGGCTCTATCTTCCCGGTTACCTGGCCAATACTGCCGCCATGTTAGGAGGAAAGTGGATCCCCGATTTGACCGGCATTGAGCCCCGCCCAATTGATGGTGGTAGGACTCTTTCCGATGGATACAGANTACTGGGTGACGGCAAAACATGGAATGGTTTGCTAGGTGCTGTAGTCGGTGCAGGCCTGCTTTGCATGTTGACTCATGCGCTTGGTGAGAACCATCTTGTCGACAATGGCATTTTCCTTGATCCTCTTCTTTGGGCAGGACCCGATGATTGGTTCTGGATCGGCGGGGAATGGGGTGCTGCATTCATCGTGGGTGCGTTCCTGGGCTTCGGTTGCATGGTCGGCGATTGCACAGGCTCGTTCATCAAGCGCCGATTGGGCAAGAAGAGAGAAGGTGATGAAAGTTCAGAAGCCCCATTGCTTGACACGCTCCCCTTCGCAATTTTCACATTCGCAATGGGCTTGTTGATGTTCCCAANTNCCCTAGTGGGCAATTCTGACCTGATNATCGCNATGTTCGGACTGCTTGTNCTCACGCCAGTCATCCATCGNTTGACCAACATGTTTGGTTATTGGGTGGGTCTGAAGGAAGTCCCTTACTGATGGTACTCTTCATGAGCCGAAACGCCTCGTAGGATGGTATGGGGCGTACCGTACTCGTTGTTGGTGGCGGCGGACGTGAACATGCACTCGCCATTGGTTTGGTTGAGAGTCCTTCAGTCGATTCAGTACATGTTGCCCCCGGCAATGCGGGCACCGCCCAAATTGCGACCAATCATTCGGTGTCAGCCAGTGATGTAGATGGACAGGTTGCATTGGCTCAAACCTTGGGNGTTGACCTGGTGGTCGTCGGTCCAGAGGCACCACTCGTCGCGGGGTTATCTGATGCGTTGCGTGCCATCGGGATACCCAGTTTTGGTCCACATGCCGATGGTGCAATGCTTGAAGGAAGCAAGGACTTTGCCAAGCAAGTCATGCTGGACCTGGGCATCCCCACAGCTGGAGTTCAGCATCTAACTCAAGAAACTGATTTGGACGAAGCCATCGATCGTTGGGGCTCTCCTTGGGTTGTCAAGCGTGATGTTCTCGCCGGTGGAAAAGGGGTCGTCGTCACAGAAAATCGGGATGAAGCGCTTGAATTCATTCAATCTTCAATCGAATCGGATGGCATGGTTTTGCTTGAGGAATTCCTTGCAGGCGAAGAGGCGAGTATGTTGGTCATGATGGATGAATCCGGCTTCGTTGCCCTGCCTTGCAGCCAAGACCACAAGCGAGTCAGTGAAGGGGATGTAGGCTTGAACACCGGAGGCATGGGTGCCTATGCTCCCGCTCCAGTGGTGACTAATGAGGTCCGCAATCGTGCGATTCGAGAGATTGTTGAGCCGATGCATGTACACCTTTCGTCTCAAAGCACCCCGTATCGAGGTTGCCTCTATGTTGGTTTGATGATTGACGAATCGGGCGCACCTTCCGTAGTCGAATACAATGTGCGTTTTGGAGATCCCGAAACACAGGTAACCGTGCCATTGATTTCCAGTGATTTGTGTGATTTGTTGCTCGCAGTTGCCGAGGGACGATTGGCACATTCAATGCCGACGTTCCATGATGCTCATGCGATGACTGTGGTTCTTGCTGCAGAAGGTTATCCTGGTCCTCCGGTCAAAGGTCGATTGATTGGCGGTGATATTTCTCCCAGTTGGCAACCAACGACGGAGGGCAAATACTTGATTCATCATGCGGGAACTGGTCTTGAAGATGGCAAATTGATTTCCACTGGGGGGCGGGTTCTGGCAGCCACCGGTATCTCAGAAAATTCACTGGAAAGTGCCAAAAATTTGGCATACAAATGCCTGTCAAAAGTTCATCTTGAAGGCTCCCATTTCCGCCGAGATATTGGTCACAGGGCACTTTGACAACAGTTGACTATTCGGGTTACTGCGCCCATCCCCTCGCGCGAGCGCGTGAGGAGGGGTTATAACGAGGTCTCAAGTCGCGGCGTCGCTGATGGCGTAGCGTATGTGCTGTCAGACCCAAAGAGAGGGAAAAAAATGGATAATGAAAACGGAACTGTGTCGGCAAAGGCGCCATTCTATGGCCTCCTAGCGATCCCTGTGACAATTGCCATCATGTTGGCCATGATGGTTGCTGCAACATGGAACGCAGTCGACTACGAAGCAAGCGATTGGAACACACTGCTGATGATGACCACCGTCTTGATGGCAGGCGGTCTTCTTGGCAAGGCACCCCGAATCATCTTCGAACCCGTAGGAACACGCCCCTCTCTCGTTTCTCTCGGATTCGCGGCTGTAATCGGTATAGTCGGAATGATTCACTATTACGACGGTGCAGCCCTACTGGGCTTGGCCTTCTCAATGATGGCGATTGGTGTCCACCTCTTCGACCGTTCTCGACGTCATGAAGAGGAAGTGATCGTGGTTGGAATCGTTGCTGGATTCCTCTATGCAATTCAGGTTGCTGCTGCAGGTCACGGTTGGTCCGCAGATGCCGTTCTGGCATCGCAGGGGCAATATGACCTACTCGATGTAGATCGTGCAGTTACCGGTTCGCTGTTCTTCACATGGTGGATTATTTCGATTTTGAGCAGCATGCTCATCGCTCTCGCTCTGCGAGGTCGATTGCAAGAAGGTGGCAATGGTTCATGGTTCAATCAACTGCCTGCGGTTCTTGGAAAGGAATACAATCCACTCTATGCAGGACTTGGAGTTTGGCTCGCAGCTCACATCTTCAGTCTGTGGCACCTCAAGAGTTTGGAGAGTGCAGATGCCATTTTCCTCACTCAGCACGTAGGATTCTTCTGGGCCTTCTTTACTGGCTTGATTGCCATGTTTGTCGCTTTCTGCTGGGCAGAACATTGGCGAACCATGGGTCTCGTCATCAGCCTAAACTGGATATTGTACAGCATCGGAACTTGGCAAAGCAAGGCCATGTTTGGTCTGCATGAAATTGGTTTCTTGAACGGCGATCTCGGTGGATTGTCTTGGTTCCTGATATTCTTCTGGACCAATGCTCTGTTCATCTATCTCGGATTTGCTGGCCGCTTACTTAGTGGCCCTGAGCGCCGAGGCCATGGACAAGCACGTCTATGGTGGGGACAGCACTGGTATGCCATTACAATCTGCAGTGCATTGTTGACTGCATTTGCCGTCCGTGTCATGTGGAACGTTATTCCAGCCATGAATGCGGCTGGAACCGGAGAGTGGGATATGACCGGTGGTTCTGACCCCTGGTACATGAAGCGAGCCATCGATTACATCCTTGCTCAGAACAGCCACTTTGTGATTGACATGGATCGTGCCTACCCTGTAGGCTCAATCAATCCTCGACCACCTTTGTTCAGTTGGTCATTGGCTTTGGGCGGTGTTGCACTTGACCCCTTCCTAGAAGGAGATGTTCATGACGCTGCATGGTGGTCCATCGCTGGAATGCCCGCACTATTCGGTGCATTGACCGTATTGCCGATTGCAGCTACTTGCAAGCGCTTCTTCGGAACTGGTGCAGGTGCCATCGGTGCTTGGCTCATGGCACTCATGCCTGGGCACGTCAGCCATAGCACGTTTGCACTGGCTGATCACGATGCATTCGTGATTCTGTTTATGTCACTTGGATTCTACTTCTGGCTATGCGCTGTTGATTCCATTGGCAACGATAAGTTACTCGAGGACTCCAACTGGAGCCCTCTTCACCTTGTCAAGGGAATTCGTGCAGCATTCAAGGAGCACCCTGCTGCTATGGCACAAGCCATCTTGGCTGGTGTTTCTTTTGCGACGGTCGCCCTAGGTTGGAAAGGATTCGTCTACGGTCTAGCGATTGTTTACGCTGCCTTCTTCGTACAGACAGCCATCAATTTGGTTCGACGCAGAGACAGCATGCCGGTGACTGCCGCGATCATCGTGATGATGCTCACGACATTCATCTTGCCATTGCCCTTCTATGGCAACCTGCAACTAAACCTGATTTGGGACGCTAGCGGTTTCCAGCCATTGTTCTACATCGTTGGATTTACCATCATCAATGGATGGATTGTGACTGCATTCAGAGACAAGCCTTGGTTGATGGTCATCATCATGGGTGCTGGGATTTCCACGGTTCTGCTCGGTACACTCTACATCCTCCAAGTGTTGGNANTCTCCAACGGTTGGGACGTANTGACAACCGGTGGATTCTACTTCACCAAGAACAAGGTCTTCGGAACCATTGCTGAAGCACAAGCTCCGAGTCGCGGACAATTGTTCGCCAACTTTGGTCCTCTTGTGTTCATCTTCTCGTTGGGGATGGGATTGGCATCATTGTGGCGCGGATTCAAGAACCGAGACCCCAAGAATCCATCACGATTGATGGGTCCAGCATCTTTGGTCTTGGCTGTATGGATTCTTTTGGCATCCTACATGGCTTGGTCAGCAGGCCGATTCATGTTCAACGCTACGCCAATTATGGCGATCATGGGTTCTGCTGCAGTTGTCGGTCTTTGGCGATCCAGCGGAGTTCGCGAATACGTCAAAACCTGGCGCAGAATGGGTGCAACGTCCCCCCGTGCTCGGTTCAGTTCAACAATTGGAGCCGGCCGAAAGCACCTCGGTGTTCCTGCAATCGGTATGATTCTGATTTTGTTGTTCAGTCAACACGCCATTTACGGTATCGATTCAGGTATTCCACGTGGAGAAGTCGGCGAAAAGCAAGTGGATGAAACCATCTACGGTCTTGTGCCAGACGCACTTCGCGCCGATTTCTTCGGTTGGTCCGTTTTGGACGGTTCACCATACGTCGATTATGGAGTTGGTGAAGACAACATGACTTCCTGTCGGGGNGAATGTTGGTACATGGGTACATTCGGACCTGGTTTCAACGGTGCAGGATGGAACCAAGCCTACGACTGGCTCGAAACACAAGATGCGACAGTCACCTTCTCAGAGAGGCCCGCTTTCGTCTCTTGGTGGGACTACGGATTCCAAGCCTTNGCTCAAGGTCAGCACCCGACCGTCGCAGACAACTTCCAGTCAGGAATTCCTGCGGCCGGTAACATGTTGTTGGCCAACGGTGAAGAAGATACAATCGCACTGTTCATCATCACACTTGCAGAAGGTGACATGCGCCATGAGTACACCCTTGACAAGGGATCTGAAGACAATGAACAGTTCACNCGTGCATTTGCCAACGCAATGCGCCAGCACCTCAATTCAGCAACTGATGGGGATGCGGCATGGGATGAATGGGTCGCCATCAACACCATGTCGGATGCACAGGATGTCCGCGATCGGTCATTCACCATCATCGGTACCTCTGATGACACCAAACTGGCGCAAGGCACGGTATTGAACGACGACGGAACTCGATCTTCAGAACTCATTTACCGTGTTTACGAAGATCGTGTACTGGTTGACGAGTACACAGACAAGGAGTCAGCCATTAGCATGTTCAACTCAAAGAATGGAAACACGGCTTCCGATTGGGTCGACCAATGTCCGGTGGATGGTCAATCCTCCATCGACACTCGTTCCTCTAGTGGCGAGCAATTGTACCCTGGCGATGCTGACTACACAGAGAACAATGCATTCTCATGCAGTGCCTCTCACTACATCATTGGTGATTATTGGTACACCAGTGATCTGTACGATGACTTCGATGATGTCTCGACATCACTTCACCGACAGAACGCAAGATACGCCATCGCACGAGACTTGTTGACACACGTTTTCTCGCTGGACGAACTCGTTGACTTGTATCACGATTTGACCTCGATTGATTACGAAGTTGCGACTTACGAGGGTGGACCCGGAGAGACCATCGTTCGCAACAATGACATTCGATACTTTGCCGTAGACAACCGTTTGTACCCCGTGGGTGGCTACCAGTATGCGGAAAGCGGAATGCATTACGGTAACCCAACAGGTATTTTCTACGCACCTACAACACTCAGTGGATTGGACCCGGACAATTACATCACGTCGGAATACATCACCTCAGAAGGCCCAATGTCTGCTCTCGAATTCGAAGAGCGATATCTTGCTCAACTATTGGCCAGTCAGTCGGGTGGTGACGCAGAGATCATTGAGCTGGAAGATGTGCTTGTTGAGCACTCTCCTAACTTCTTTGAGACCATGATTGCGCGCACCTACGTGGGCTATGGTACCTCCACTCTCGGCCTTGAAAACGTCGAGCGTCAGGGGCAGCCAAGGCAACACTTCAGCGGATATGGTACTCCAGATTCGTTGTTGACCTACACCTACCCATTGCCTGGTGCNATGATGAACCACTTTGTTCTGGCAAATTGGTATGATGCCAACGAAGATGACCCGCAAACGATTGCTTATGCAAACACCGGAGTTAAGGTACTCAAGTACTACTCGGGCGCCACACTAGAGGGCGATGTCGTACTCGGTGAAATTGGTGCAGTACCCAACGCTAAGATTCTGATTGAGCGAGATGCATTCAGTGGTGAAGGCTCCAGCGATACGGATGCACGTACTTACTGGATTCCAATTGCTTCGACACAGGCCGATGATAACGGGCACTTCAGTGTCACCGTTCCTAGTGGAAAGATTCGAGTCTCAGCCTTCATGGGTGATTCAGATTTGACAGCAGCCCGTGATATGTTTGTGACCTCAACGGCCGAGGAATCCAACATGTGGATTTCTGACCTGCTAACTGAGGTCAACGAGGATCGAACTGTGAACCCTGTCACAGGAATTCTCGGCAATGTTTCCGGTTCGACTTGGTTGGGTGAATCGATGATTATTGTCAACGGTGAGGATGGACACTCTAACGGTGAATCCGTTCTAACTCTTGACATCCAAGTCGAAGCCTCTGGTGCAACCGGTACCATCGAATGGTCGGGTGAATCTGACTTTGGTGGCGAGCCTTTAGCCAATATGGACCTGAGAATCTCAAACATCTGGGATGAGTCCCGCCAAGATGCCTACTTCATCACCACATCTGCCGGTGAAACTGAGGGTGAGCGAGAATACGGCCCTGGAGCCACTGGAGAAGTCACCTTCACAGGCGAGGGAACCATGATTTCAGAAGAGGGTGTCGTGACTGCGACAGACTTCACTGGAAATTACACGCGAAGTATCCAAAACAATCATTCTTACACGGGTACGGGTGATATCCTTGGAATTGGAACGTTTGTCGGTACAATCGAAAACGCAACAGAGCAAGCTTGCGGTGCAAATGGTACAATGCCTGAAGATGCAACCTACTGTTTGGAAGATGCCAATGTTACCGATACATACCGAATTGATGGTTTGGTTGCGAATGCAACCGGTCGATTCACCTCGGAAGGTACCTCATTCTTTACCACAAAGATGTACCGTGAGACCATCATTGGTTCCGGTACATTCGTCGTTGACACGTCGGATGAATCTCTGAGTTCATACGGTACCCTCAACGGTACTGGTACATTCCAGGGAACTGGTCATTTCAGTGGCGACATGGTCAAGCCAGGTTCATTCCACCTTGTGGATGCGATTCCAGGGACATACCACGTTGCTGTATTGTTTGGCAATGGTCAAGAGGCCACTCTACCGATGCCACTTGAAGTTCCATTGACACGTGACAGCCCAGATGCCAAGAACATTGCATTGACTTTACCCGGTACTTGGATTCAAGGAACGGCCAGTACATTGGCCATGGACCAAGAAGAAAGCGAGGTCGTTACAGGCCGATTGAAGTTGGTCAACGCATCAGAGATTGATGTAGATGTCACTGAACCCTGTGGTGGAGTGGCTTGGTCCCCCTGTTGGTTCGAGACCGATGAAAATGGGACATTTGGTGTTGGACCCGTACTTGAGGGCGATTACATCGTGACCATGGATCGAGACGACGACGGGTTTGATGAGTACCGATCACAGACGATTACGGTTCTCGCTGATACCGCTGGCAATGTGACGCCATCGGATATTGAACGAATTCCACCCATGTTTGACATTGAATTCCTATTGCTGGATCACGATGATCAACCTGTAGAGGGTCAAAACTTGTCGTTCTCGAACCAGTTCTCTCCTATCACTATTGATGCGAGAGACAACGGCGGCGGATCGTACAACATTGAGTTGCCTCGTGACACGTGGGTTGTAGAAAGCATTCTCAATGACGATTACATTCTCTATGAGGAAATTGATCTGCAAGAGAGTATCTCTGGATTGGTGCTTCAATACACCGAATCTGCCTGGGTTAACGGTACTGTGATGTATGATATTAGTGACAAGCCCGATGAAATATCACAACCCTTCGTCAATCAAGCGGTCTTCGCTCGATGGGGTGGAATTTCAGAGTCTGCGCTGACCGATGACAACGGCTCGTTCGGAATGCAGATTCCAGTGGGTGCAGAAATCAACTTGACGGCGTATGTTGTGGTTGGTTCACAACTTGCCGGTGAGAACTTTGTCGTCCCAAGCGGTGGCATTAGCATCGATTTGGTTCCAAAGAGCAGCGTTGGTGCAGCAGGTGATCTCTTCCTGTACGATGTAGGTACACCGTACACACAGACGGTGCCAGGATTCGGAGATTACCCGTTCATGCTTGAGGCCTTTGACAGTGCTACGGGAGTGACTTGGCAATGGCCGGTTGAAACCGCACAGGGTCGGTTCACAGCATATCTGCTTGAAGCCGAAGCTGAAAATGAAACTCGCAACTGGACATTAAGCATCAATAACGATGCACTCAATGTCGAGCCAGTCACTTACTCTCCGTTAGGCGATAATAATACACTCATGCTTATCGCAGAACCTGACTATGTCATGACAACCATCCACACGTTCATCGATCACGATGGAAATATGTCGAATGGAACCTCTCTACCTGTCGACTTCCGTATGGTGCCCTCGAACGCATTTGAAGAATCGATGATTATCAATATCAGCGCTGACGATGCGCGTTGGGACAATGGTTCCATTGAGTTGGAATTGCGTGTAGGAAATTGGTTCTTTGAAACCGATGCCAAGGATCCACGCGATGAGAATACAACGAATTTCAACACCCTATTGTCAAACTCGACCGGTGCCGTAGAAGTCGCCATTGGTTCCGAGGCCTTTGATGTTGAGATGGGCTTCATGCCCGAATGGCTCACTTCCATTGAGTTGCGAAACGAATCCGGCGGTGTTATGTCGAATTGGACGGTTTACTTCGAAGAAATCGATGGTGATCAATCCTTCAATCTCGATACCGATGCCAATGGTACCATTGTCGAGTATCTACCTGAAGGTGAATGGTTGGTCTATGTGGATGAATTCATCATCGACGACGGAGATGATACCAATGATGATCCGTTGCAGTTGTTCCGTGGTACACTCACAGTTGATGCAAATACACCTGGCGTAACCACACAATGGCAGACCATTGAAGCGGCTCAATTCAACCTAACCCTCGTTGAACAGGGTAGCAACGAATTGCTCAGTGGATTCACAGTCACTGCAACCAGTGAGGACGGTTTGGGAGAATTCATTCTCGGGCCCAGTGATGAAAATGGTGTCATCGATGCCTCTCTAATGCAGGGCTCCTGGACTCTCAGTTTGAACCGAACCGATATCAATGTCCGCTGGATTTTGGACAACACCACCATCAGCATTGTATCGGGTTCCGGAAATGCAGAACTCAATTTGACTCTAAACAAGTGGGTTGAAATCGCTGGAAACCTATTCCGTGATTTAGATGGAAACGGTATGTGGAGTGGTGATGAGTCCATTGCAGACGCCAACGTGGTCGTCAGTAGTGATTCGTTCGGGCCCGTCAACTTGACCAGCAATGTGCTTGGGACATGGCGAGTCTTCGTACCCGTGAACAATACCTATGATGTTCACGCGAGCAAGACTGGATTCAGTGATGGAATCGGTTCAATGGATGTTGGTTTCACAGTCAACACAACGGATATCGAGATGACAGCTGGGATCGTCACTGTGGGTGGAGAAATTACACACGTCCTACCTTCCGAATGGAATCTCATTTCAGATGAAATCGTCCTTGAATTGATCCCTGAATCCGGTATGGAGTATGGTTCTGTGACACCAACCAAGGTATTAGACGACGGTTCCTGGGATGGGACTTGGAGTGCTGATGTAGAACCGGGTAACTGGATTTTGTACGCAACTTACGACGGCGACGAAGGTCAGTTTGCGGCTATGACTCTCCTACAGGCTGCAGTCGCAGAAGGTGGCGAAGCCGATGCCATGTTGTCTTCTGCGAGCATGCTCCATGTCTCGACCAAGTGGAACGACTACGATGGAGTTGAGCGCACACTAGCCGATGACTCACTCATTATCAGTGGCGGACACCTCGTGTTTGTTGGTACTGAAGTCACAAGTTGGAACCAAACCGTCGATGCAGAGGGTAAGGTCACCTTGCTATTGCCTGCGGGTGATTTCAGCATGAGTGGTACATTTGTCACCTCTGAGCAGGGTGTGAATATGACCTACAACGGAGGAAAGAGCACAGAGGTTGTTGGTGGTGGAGTTGAATCCCCAGAGCAGATTGTACAGTTCAGCGTCGAAGAAGATCACTCGGTCTCGTTTGAAATCGGTGACACACATGTAGGGATTACCCAATCCGAAGATGATGGAGATCACTTCACGATTATCGACAATGGAGATACAGGTGCCGATGGAGTTGAGATTTACGAGGTCGGAGAAGTCAATCTCGAAGTTGTATACAACGGCAACCGTGCCGAAGATGAGTACTTGCTCAAGGCTCAGATGAACGGAGCAGATGCAAGCTACTGGGACGTATCATTCTGGGTCGGTTCCGGGGAGACAACAGATACATTCTGTGAACCTGCAGAAGCATTCACAGATACCACTGGCGCAGTCGTGGCGAACAACAGCATTTACGATGAGGGTGAAACCTTTGTTGATGCCAATGAAAATGGCGAATGGGATGATGCTGTACTGGACAACTGTTGGTCTGCAGATATGCGAATTACTCTGGGATTGGAAGCCGGTCTTACAGAGAATGTGACCATGCGAATCCAAGCTGCAAACAAATCACACGCAGTTGCAATGGGTGGTCACTCACTTCTATTGCAGATGCAAGAGGAAATCACTCAAGTTTACGACGAATATGAGTTGAAGGTATTCATCCCTCAAGAATTCGGAATTGAGATCGATGAAAGCGACATCCCTGATGTGATTGGTGTTCAAATCGGACAGCAAGAGACGTTCTCNTTCTTCTTCGAGAACACCGGGAATGGTGACGATACTTACACAGTAGAAATCTCTGATTTGCCAGCAGGACTGACGCCCTTGTGGTCGATTTCGGGACCACAAACTCTGCCTGATTTGGGTCCACGAACCATCCAACCGTACTCATTGACAATCAATGCAAACGAACTTTGGGTAGGCGATGCCGACTTCCCAATCACGGTCACAATTACCAGTGAAGATGGAAACACGTCGGACATGGTCACGCTCAACATCAAGACTGCATTGCCAAACTTGGAAATCATTGAACATGAAACACGTGGCCTATCCATGGATGGGTTCGCACCGATGAATCAGAAGGTCGAGATTTTCGCACAAGTTGAAAACACGGGTGACGTGGATGCACGAGACGTTGAAGTCATCGTNCTCAATGAGAACAATACCGTTGTTGGTGCACTGATGCTAGATATCCCTAAGGGTGAAGTCACCGATTATTCGATTTTCATCGATGAGGTCAATGAATTGGGTTCAATCACTTACACACTGAAGATCAACTCCAGTGCAGAGGATTTGGAAAACACTCCTGAGGAGATGCCAATCAAGATCAATTACCAACCAGCAGTTGCAACTGAATCCAACAATTGGGTCGCTCTGATTGTATTCGCGTTTGTTGTGGGTATCATCTGGCTCTTCTGGAAGTTCAGTGGACGACGTGGTGGCCAAGCATTCTGATTGCTTGACAGGTTGCTTCGGCAGCAATATTGCGGTTACTTGGCGTTAGCCTTGCAAACTGAGGAAGTGCCATGAACCCCCTCTCGCCCCTTTGGGGCGAGCCGAATGCCACCAGACCGCCTACGTAACCTCGAGTACCTTCCAGAGCCGGAAGACCCGAGGATGTTGACGGCCATTGATCCAGACGCTCCTGGTTACGCTCCTTCAGCGTACGGTGCAACTCTCAACGAAGCTGAAGCATGGAGGAATGCGACGGTGGATACACTGCGACGCTCGAAGCCACGTCCCTGGGGACTTTTGGTGGCATTGTGCATGGTTTCTTTGCTCATCTTGGCTTATCCACAAATGACGGTATTCTTTGCCGATGCTTTGACTCCCGATTCAGAGTGGGCCTATGAGAACACCAACATCTATGCCTTGCAAGATGAATATGGTCTGACCGGAGAAGACGTTCGAGTTTGTATCGTGGATACGGGCTTTGAATCAGAACACCCCGGGCTAAAGGATGCAAACCTGGTGGGGTATCGTGATTTTGTTGGAAATGACAACTCCATTGTTCAGGATCGAGGTAAAGACAGTCACGGGACGATGATGGCAGGGATTCTAGTTGCCAATGGACATTACCGTGGAGCTGCACCGAATGTCGACTTGATCATTGCAGCCGCACTTGATACCGATGGGAAAACCCAATCCGAAACCACTGTGGCTGATGCAATCGAATGGTGTTGGAACGAAATGGATGCAGANATCATTTCCTTGTCACTTGGCGGTGATCCTGACCCTGAAAATCCACTGGGTTCACTCACAGCAGATGCCGTTAGTGATGCACTGAATCAAGGTGTTTTTGTCGTTGCTGCAGCCGGAAACTCAGGCGGAGCGGGCACCGGGGTCACGGATGTTTCAGTTCCAGCAAATGTGGGTGGTGTCATCGCNGTCGGTGCGGTTGATATCAACGGTGACTTGTGGGAAAGAACGGCTACCGGCTCAGAAACGGAAGGTGCCGATGGAGCCGTTCGAGAACCCCCCAATCAAAAGCCAGAAGTTTCCGCACCAGGAGTCGACATCATCTCAACGTCTGACTCGACCTATTCGATTCCGTATTCCTCCAGCACAGGGACCAGCGATTCAACCGTATTCGTGACTGGTGCTCTTGCGCTCATCCTTGAGCGTCACGGGGCTGCTTTGGACACACTTGACGATCCTGAACAAGTCATTNTGTTGGTGAAACAAGCGCTCGCAGAATCCTGTCAACCCAACCCGTTGCAAGGAGATGGGCACCANCTTCGGTGGGGCTATGGAGTCCTTGATGCGGTGGCTTGGGAGCGTGCCGTGGCNGATGCCNTCGTACAGTAATCNATATTTTTAATTAAAATTGATACANAAGTAAGATATTATGNNTANATAATGATATTTTTAAATTATATTTTGAAATATATGAACAAATTATTNCGGTTTTGAATGATATTTTCNGCNGNTTTTGATATTTATGCGGCGAAGTACACCGGTTCTATTATAGTCGATATCACTCTGCCAGTATTTGCAAACAGAGGGACCCTCATGGAAGAAACACATCGAAAAAAGAGCCTATTCTTGTCGTTCTTGATGCTCACCAGCGTCATGGTCGGACTGGTTGGGCTAATGCCAACCGCAGTCGCTGCCAATGAAACCACTAGTGGTACGATTACTGGAACTGAAGTTTGGTCCGGTTCTCACACATTGACAGGTTCTGTGATTGTGGGTACAGGTGCCAATCTGATTGTTCAACCTGGNACAACANTAACAATGCCCAATGGCACGATTATTGATGTTCGAGGCGGATTGTGTGCAGGTGACGTTGCATGTGGTGCAAACGGAATGGCCAGCAACTCTTCGCGAATTACATTCAATTGGCAAGATCCGGCGAATGCATCTGCAACCGGATATTGTGCTGGATTATTCAACAACCAGCACTACAATCGAGATCCTTCATGCAACGAAGGTATCCTATTGCGAAGNACAGTCGATGTTGGGGCAACCAAACTGAATCACGTGTCGATTACCAATGCATANGGGATGCCNCGNTGGGTCTCCGAAATTTCNGAAGTACGCTATGGTGCGATTGTCGCTCAAGGTTCAAGCCCAACCATGACGGGTCTGAAATTCACTGGAATCAACACGACCAGTCTGCTCATCTTGGATTTGGGTCGACCCGATATTGTTGGNGGNGANTTCACTGTTGGTGACGATGAAACTTCATTGGTCGGTTCTGCCATCCAAGCCTATGGTGCTGGCAGTGTATTGCAACCACTCATGATCGACTCTCCAGTATTCACAGGCACAGACAANGGATGTGGGCAGAATGATGATGGTCGTCACGTATTGTGGGTCGAAGAATCGTTCGTGAATGTCCAACATGCTGTGATTGACAACGGTGACTATGGAATCCGACTAGATGACTCAGCNGGACACGTCTCATCCTCAACCATCAATACCGCCTGTAACGGTATTGACGTGAACAACAAGAAGACCGCTGGAAACAATGTTGCTTACAAGTTGATCATTGAAGATAACAAGGTCACAACTGATGAGCGTAGCCCATTGACTGCATTCAACTTCGCTTGGGTNGATTTCAACAACAATGTCATCGATGGCGCATCCGGCGGTTCTGGAATTCAAATTTCCAAGAGTCAAGTCAACGTCAACGGTGGTTCCATTGGGCCGATCGGTGGGTGGAATGGAATCTGGTCAATCGGTGAAAGTGACGTTCGAGTTGAGAACGTCACCATTCAAGACACTGCCAAAGAGCCGATTATTGCGGGAGAATATCACTTCGGTGACAGCGGTTGGAACGTGCCTTCTCCGTCAGAGAATCGTATGTATGTGGCCAATTCAATCCTCTCCAGCGGTGGCGGCGAATGTACCGGGCAGAAGGCTTGGGGCGGGGCTTTCCCTTGCCCAGCTGTACANGCTTTCCGTTCATCTCTAACACTGTACAATAACGACATCGANATCGGCGGCGGTGGAGACGGTCTACGTGCAGTGGGTGCCATTCTTGATGTACGAAACAATGCTTTCAACTCCACTGGAACCGGTGCGATGATTCGGAATCACGACACCAATTATGCAAACGATCCTCAATATGGTTCATTGGGATTCTTCTCAATGAACACTTGGACNGGTGTGGGCCAAACCTACAACGTGACCAAGAGCAGCATCACTGTTCAATCGGAGAATATTCCGATCCCCAATCAAGCCTCGAATACGACCAATCCGGTCTCTTTGTCGTGGCCTGACGCTGAAGCATACGAGTGGAACAATTGGCTCGGTCAAGTACTGATTCCTACAACCAGTATCTGGCCCCCACAGAACTTCCCATTGTCGATGGAGTTGACCAACAATTCGACCGTGTTTACTTATTCGAATTTGACTGGACTTGATACGTCAAACATCTACATTGACACCTCTCCAATCAAGTGGGCTGTCCAAATCCGGAAGGCCGAGATTGTCAAATTCCGTACACTGGTTGAAGGCGTTCGNGTTGGCGATGCCACCGTTCTCATCGAGGACAGNCGTGGTGACGATTTGTACACCNTGACGACCGATAGTTTGGGTTGGACNCCTGAGATTTCTCTCGCCAGTGATTTCCACCTCGATATGACGGGTGGAGGTCCNGGTGGCATCAACCCCGACCGGTACGCAGACGATGAAGGAGAAAACTCGTGCAGCGATGGAATTGACAATGATGGCGATTTGATAATGGATGCTGATGATCCTGATTGTCAAAACGGGGCCAATAGTCGCGAATTGTCGCTGTACTACGTCTCAGCCTACAAATTTGGTAAAGGCTACAAAAAATACAGCATTACCATGACCAGTCAAGTGGGTGTATTGTCCGAAATNATCTCNCTCGAAAACATGGATCCTTCAATCACAGTNAATCAGAATGACGGTCATTCATTCAAGCGTTCAGTGAACTTCACGGGTACCGCGCACGATGGGACTTGGGCTGGGATTTATGCCTCGGATGAGTTGGCTCAATGGGATCAACAGGGCATCGTCGAAGAAGTTCAGGTCAAGGACCCATTCACCAGTGATTGGATTGACATGAAGTACGCTGTCGATGATAGCAATGCCAATGGTCAAGTCACTTACAACAATCATCCATTCAGGAATTGGTACTTTGAATACGACATGAGTGATCAACCTGAAGGCGATTACACATTCGAATTCCGAGCCTTTGATGGTGTCACTGAGTCTCANATCTCAACTCGAACAATCAAGCTGAACACAGAGCCGCCGACCATTTGGGTCGACGGACCTGCTGCGGGTTCGCAGATTGACGATGGTATCGTTCACTTTGAGGGTCGTGCATCGGATGCATACACCGGGATTTTCGGTAGCGACATCCAGCGGATTTGGTTTGAGGTTGAAGGTCCAAACAATTACTACAATCTGTTCGATAAGCCTGGCAGTACCGCTTGGTCTGCCGATTGGACGGTCGGTCACCTGCCTTCGGGAACTTACAGCGTGAAGGTTTGGGCCAGTGATTCGGCTTTCTGCATTAACAGTGCAGATGAGTGTACACCTGTCGAAATGACGCTTGAGATTGACAATGATAACGCACTCCCAGTAGTGCAACTGCTTACACCTTATGACTTGCAAACCATCACGGCTAGCGAAGAAACCTTGCTCAGCGGTGTGGCACGTGACACCGATGGAACTGTGACCAAGGTTGAAATTGTCATCAAAGACCCACAAGCAGGATTCCTGGAGATGCCTGAAGGTTCCCACTCATTGGTGACNGACATTATGCCCAACGGAGGTTGGGCGACCACCTGGGATACGACCAACTTGGTGCACAACTATCACTACATCATCGAAGTCCGTTCCTTCGATGGATTCCAATACAGTGAAGCTGCATCGATTGAAGTAATCATTGACAATCCACCAAATCAGGATAACAACCGACCTGTGTTCAACTCCACAGCATGGCCAGATTCGGTTACGATTTTCTGTGAAGAAACCGGTTCGTCTCAGAACCGTTGTGGTTCAGGGCACAACATTGACTTGACCGAATTTTTCTCTGATCCTGATGGTGATGATCTCACCTACTATGTCCTTGACATAGCGGACAAGCTTGAGGATGATTACCATGATGAGGTCATCACAATCGGAAGTAATGGTATCGCCAATTACAATCCAATCACGATGTCTTTCTATCTTCCAAACATGGAAGACTGGTCGCTCTCTGATGTCGTCTTTGAGGTTCGCGATTCAGCCGGCAGCATCGTCGCATCCGACCCGCTCAACTTTGACGTCGTAGGAGTCTCGTTCTCGTCGCAATGTGCTGGATTGATGGTGGATGGCGGATTTGTCGCTGGATGTCCAGCTGAAGTGAGCCAGACGGATACTCTGGTGTTCACTGGTAGCGGCCGACCGACCGTCAATGTCGTGGGTGAAACCTCCGGTGGAATCCGATTGGGCAACACCGAAGTCTCTGATGATGGAACTTGGACATTGGAGATTCCTGCGAACCGATTGGACAAGGGTGACAACACCATTGTGTTCGAATATGGAAGCGTTGAGCAGCCTACCAATACAGATTCAGAAATCAGAGTCGAAGGTGGAGATGAGGAAGGTAGCGGCCTGTTCATGTGGATTGGTTTGGGTCTACTTGCACTGATCGTATTGGCAGCCTTAGGTGCAGTATTCGTATTCTTCTTCGTTGAATTTGAAGATGAAGAATTTGAGGATGAAATGATGGCACCAGAGCAAGAAGTCGATCCATATGCTTGGGCCAAAGCCAAACAGCAAGAGCAAGCTCCCGCTGTTCAGCAACCGGTTGCTCAGCAACCCGTAGTACAGCAGCAGACTGCCGCTGCACCTCAGGTCGCCGGTTACCCCGGCTGGAAGTGGGACGCAGAGCAGAACAAATGGGTCCCGGATAATGAGTGATGCAACCCACTTGGCCTTGGGTCAAGTTGGGATTGCTCACATCACTATCAAAAGGGGTAACGTAGCATTAGGTGTGGTGAGTGTCAAATGAGCCTTCCTCGTCCGGGTGTCCAAGAGCGAATTATGCTCCATTTGCGAGACTATGCTGACTACACTGATTCTGTTGAAGTTCCGTTCGCACTTTCACAAATGGGAATCGCAAATGCTGTCGCCATTGCGCGCAGTAACGTCCCTCGTGCAATTGCTGGTCTCAAGGATGCAAATCATCTGATTGAGCGTCAAGCGCACGTTGCAGGGGTCAGCCGTAAACGGAAAGCATACTTTTTGACGGATTCTGGTATGGTTCAGGCGGAAGAGACATGGAAGCGCCTCTCAGAATATCCCGTTCGTTTGGTCGATAAGTCTGGGGTGACACATACGACAACCCTTGCCGGTTCGATTGATTTGGCAACTTTTCCTCTACGATCTGTAGATGTTTTGAGATACATTGACGACAATGGGATGCTGGATTTACGCACCCTCAATGAAGAACTGATTCAACGTGATTTAGACAAACATGTCGAAAAGCAGTTGGTCACATCACTCGGTGATTTACCTCGTACTCGAGCCTTTTTCGGACGCGAAACTGAGTTGGAAAATATCTGCGCACTTCTCGACGCCCGTTCTTCTTGTCTCTTGGTGCCAGGGATTGCAGGTATCGGCAAGACTGCTTTGGCAGGAAAAGTGATCGAGCAATACACACATCGGCGTAATTTGCTGTATCATCGATGCCAGGACTGGGAGGGTAGTCGGGCCTTCCTAGAAGCCTGTGCAGAGTGGTTGTCTACCATTGGTGATGATGATTTGTCTGACTATGTCCACGCGACAGCGGTCCCTCAAGCCTCGGTTGCAGTGAACCTCATCGTTGGTGCATTGGAAGAAGTTCCTGCCTTGATAATCATTGACGATTTGCACAAGGTAAACGATGAAGTTCTNTTTGCGATTATTCGCGGACTATCTCAACGAATGGCGGACATGCAAGAGTGTGGATTGGTAATGTTTAGCCGTTCATTCCGTGCTGTTGTACCGTTGAAAGATGCAGATGGAAACATCTCAGCTCTTGTACTTCCACTCGAGGGATTGGATCAATCGGCTAGTCGCAACCTGTTGACCACCATGCCTGATATTGAAATGTCGACATTCTTGCACATTTACACACTCTCACGTGGACATCCCCTAATTCTGCAACTCATCAATCGCGGTTCGGTCGGATCAACGTTCCATGATACCCTTGAGAAGTTTGTTGAAGAGGAGATTTTCAGTCGTTTATCTGGTGCTGAAAAGCGTGTGTTAGGTGCCATTGCTGTGTATCGTGAACCCATGCCCTTAGAGGCCCTTTCCAATCATGAAATTGAGACTGATTTGCTTGATGATTTGGTCGAAAAGGGATTGGCTCGGCAAGTGGATAGCGAAAACTACGATGTACATGACTTGGTCCGTGAATTCTTGCTTCGAACGTTTGATTCTGCAACTGCGACGACACTGCATGCTGCAGCTTGTGCATGGTATCGAAAACGATTGGATGCACCTGAGCAGCAACTGGAATACATCTATCATCTAGTCAATTCAGGTGATTCAGATTCACTGGGCGATGTGCTTGATGAGAATGGTCGTTCCTTGGTACGTAGTGGGCACATGGAACTACTCCCTCTATTGATTGAATTACAGGAATCACAATTTGGACCCAGAACATGGGCTACAGTTCTCGAAATGCGCGGTGATATCTTGGCCATGCAGGGTCGCTGGGATGATGCTGAAACTGAATATGAATCCTGTCTCCCAATCGTAAAGCGGCATAAGATGCGNGAAATGGAGGGTCGTTTGCTTTCCAGCAAAGCGGATTTGTCGGTTCATCGTGGAGACTCCGACTCCGCACTCGATCTTCATGGGAGTGCTNTGCAAATCTTCATCGATACCAAGGATGCAAAAGGTGCAGCNCGTACATACACCAACATGGGTTACATTTTCCGNCATCGAAAAGATACGAAGCGTGCGCTCGAAGTCTATGGTAACGTCGAAGAGTTACTNGAATCTGAAGACGATCCAGATCTGGTCGAATCTCGAATCAAGTTGGCATCCGCATTACTTGAAATGGGAGAAATCGACCGCGCCCGTGAGCATGCACTCACCTCTTATGAGGATACAGAAGCGGCTGAAAATAAGGGTCTCCATGCGAGGGCCCGTGCAGTCCTAGGTCGCTTGTATGCGAGGACCGGAGATCCTGATTTAGCCCTACATCACTATTCTGAAGCATTGACACAAATGTCTGAAGAAACCGATCAACGTAGCGCGGTTGAAATCACAATATTGCTTGGTGAAACATTGTCCGATGCTGGACGCACTGGAGAGGCGGTTGAGCATTATCTCGATGGTCTAGCCATGGCCGAAGCCAATGATTTCCGCCCACTGATTGGTGAACTATTGGCTCGCTTAGGTGAAGCAGCACCAGAGAAAGCCGAACGCATGAACTACCTACAACGTGCTCTTACCGTTTTCAGAGAATTGGGTGCAGGCGCACGAATGCGTGAGGTCCAAGGTCAGATGCATCGAGCAATCATGGGTGGGAATTAGAACCCCGGCTGCTCAACCTGAAGGGTGACGTCACCGTCCTGTAGAACGACCCAGACGGTCTCGATTCCAACCAAGTTGACCACTCCAGAGTGCACAGTCGCAGCCGCACCTGAAATGGGTTGACTTGAACGATATACCTCGGCGCTGTCCGATATGTGTACTGCATCATCGGTCAGCCACATCTCGATATTCAATCCGGCAGCCGTCGACAGGTGCAAGTTCACCGGTTCAGCATAGCGGGCATTCGGATCGAGACGAGCGGCTTCATCTGCACGCTCTACTGCGGCACCTACGGATAGCAAATTTTCCTCCAGTGCATGTTCGGTCCAACGCTCTTGGGTTGAAACTTCAAGTCCCCAAACCCATATCGAAAACGTGGTCAAAAACATCAGTCCCAAGAGGAAGGTGAAAACGTATCCGATTTCAGTAGCGGCTGCATTCTCGTCGTTGATTAATTTCCGCGACATTATGCTACACCTCCCGTGGTTGCATGACAGGACAGGCTAGCGACCTGCAGATTAAACAGAACGGGTTGTCCTCCTGCATGATAGACAACCTCTGGCATCGTGGGTGAAGTTTGTACCCAGCCAACATAATCATCGAGCATGTCCAATTGTCCGGGGAACGCCAACCAGTCTGATGAAAACTCAACCTCGGCAGAACTTTCTGCGGCGATTGCAACCGCATAGGGTCCATCCCATCCGCGCCGAACTTCATGGGCGTAAATGGTCGACACTTGATCTCGAACATCTAGTCTGAGGGTCAACTCCAATTCGGAGTTCCCGGCCACAGAATCAGGGGTGGGCATGGTGACTGGTACAGTCGCAGCCAAACGAGGGCCGGGGCCTTCACGAGAAGGTGGTGGGACCAAGACATCAGCCCGATATTCTGGATGATTGGTTCCAACGAATCCTCCATGCGTTAGGATTTGCAAATCAGTCACACTTGAGTCAAACGTGTATGTCAATCTTGGCAAATGCATGGCCCATGCCGAGCCAATCGCTACATGAGGTTCTTCGCCAACACTGCCTCGTAGTGTCAAGGCGACGCCAAAGAAGTGCGACCCATCTTTCCAAGCGTTTCGGATTTCTCCATCCTTCCAATTGCCTACAGCATCCCACGGCAACTCCACATCAATCCATCCTGAAGCGCGTAAATCGATATTCACACATCGCTCAGCACCATCTTCTACAATCTCTGTAGAACCATCTTCTCCCGTTGAGATATAGGTTCGTAGGGCATTTGATGTTGATTCTATTGACAGATGTCCAATGTGTGTGCTGTCGATGGGCATGACGATGGCCGAATCTCCATGGGTCAGAATTCCACTGTCCGTTTGAGTTGACCATGATGCAGATGGCCCAGCCGACTGCAGGGCGATGTCAGTCACACCCAACTCTGGAATTTCGGCATCACCGCCACTCGTGGGGGCTTCAAATTTCCAATCATTCCCAGACATTCGGCCCGTGTCCGATGCTGGAATCAAAGCAAAACTACCGGGTCTCCAACCTGTTGAATGAGTGAGGGTTTGGCCGACGGTTTGTGAATCAAGGACCCACTCGACCTGAATCGGATCTGAACCTTCGATCCACGAATTTGCCCCCGCCTCCCAAACAATTCGAATGCTCGATTGGCCAGAAATTGAATGGAACAAATTGTTCACCTTTGCAGTCGTTGCATCGTTATTCGGGTTGTGGATAATCAGTGAGCCATCCATTGCCGGAGGGCGGAAATGAATTCCAGTTGCGGAGCCCCCCCGATCTAGCCAAGGTATGGCTCCAGGTCCGGCTCCATCAAGTACGACAGCATCACCCCAATGAATGATGGTGCGAGCATTGGTTGAGGTTCGCAAGGCAAGTTGCTCCAATTGGTTGGTTTCGATTTCGCCTTGCCAAATGTGGACCGCATCCTGCTCACCAGATGGCACTTGAGATACCGAGACTGAAGTTGAACTTCCCGTACCACTCTGTGAACTTGTTTCCCATTCCATCGTAAATGGGGCATCGGCTTCAATGTGAATCGCATGGGAGTTTGCAATCAATGGGATGGTCCAACTTCTCCCGGTTTCAGAGCCTGGATTAGGTTGATCCGGAGTCGCTAAGAAAGCACCTCCCTCTCCACGCCACATTACAACACGCAGAGGCATTTCACTGTGAATCCATGATTCTCCTTGTGAGTTGTCGATTGTTGCTTCCCAAACATCATCAGTTGCCATCGTGTAATCTACCTCAGAACCGTTCGTCTCGTGAGACAGTTGGTTTGAACCCAACAGAGTTGTGAGGGCGTTGATGGGTGTTGCCGTAACGGTACCGTTTAACATTGGAACGCGATAGTGGTGAATTGATTCTGCTGAAGCATGTAAATCGGTGGCACAGATGCTTTCGATATGCGATTCTGCATGTCTCAATCTCATTTGGTTGTCAAGATCTAGCACACCTTCAAGCCTAAATGCACTATTCGGTTGATGTGTTGCTGAATACCATGTCCCCCCCTCAAGCATATCCCATGCGAGTGAACCCGTATGAGGTCGGATATTCATGGTAGCCGCATCGCCTGGGGTGCCAGATTCACTCAGGCGGCTTGTTTCTGCCGCCAAATCCTCCATCTGGCCAACCATGTTTTCTCTCTCGACAGCACCGTGGAGCTCATCGATGACGGGGATGACAGTGACCATCATGCCTGAGATGATCGTAATTACACCTGCAAAGAGTAGTACAGTAGCAATGGCTGCTGACACTGCTTCATCGTCATGATTTCGGCGAATCATTGAACCACCACCTGTTGCAAAATGACATCTAGGTGGAAGTCTTGAGTGGCAGGATACAATGTCATTNCTTCTGCNCCAGANATTCTNCCATTNGGNCCGAATCCNACGTATTCTGACGAATCACCNGTGGCNCGATGTATGTCGTAAGCGTCCGTCCANTGTCGAAGATATCGAGATTCAGGGTTGTCGACTCCAGTGAATTNCGGNATCATCTTGAGGTTNCGTGCTTCATGNTCAAAGAACAATCAATNCNCCCNGNCTTTCAACATCAAGNGATTGNTCTACACTNCGCTCAATNCCGGAGATTTCGACATCGATTANCACTACACTGACTCGCAATCCACCTTCNAGNGTCCTCTCNTAATCGAGNCTTGGNNAACTNTGNACNTCAATCGGTTGNTTGGGCAACTGNTCAATTCGGGCTCCATTGACNAGATTGACTTGGAATGTNCCCTCGGTGAGNGGGGTTCGCAACTGGACACCATCCAGNGGNATTTGNNCCCAACGATGAATCAATTCATCAGCNGAATTTTTGACATCAACAATCATCCAGTCNTGCATNCTCAANTTCGTCGAATTTTCACCTTCGCCATCCTGNAANGTCCAAGNNTCNNAACCGTCCTTCGTCNGAACCTCNACGGTGGATGCAGTTCCGTTTAGNGAGGTCACATTGAACNGCCCATTTTCCAAACTCACCTNNNTNCGNTCGTGGCCGAAAAGATCNGCACTTATCTGCCAAATTTCTGCNTTTCGAAGNGGTTTGAGTGTATCNGAAACATGTTGNCTATTGACNACAATTCCAGTTCCNGGTGGNGATTCAGCAGCGACCAANAACCTGTCGTTNAATTGGGTNGCGGCCACACTTCCNGNAGCCCAATCTCGGTTGTCNGTCAAATCCTCCATGAACGGTTGCATGACGACGACGACACCNGCCATTGTNGAGATGACCATCGCCAGTANCATGGTCACNCCCATGATTTCCGAAACGGCCCGCTCATCCGCCGGTCGNCAGGTGGCAGAGGATGGGCGCATGGTCCCGGATGTGGCCGTATGTTCTTAGCCATTGGGTTTTCACCTCATACTGAGGTGAAGATTTCACAGGGTAATCATCTCGGCTTCACTCTGTCCAACCCAGTGGCTGAATTCAGGTCCATCTTGGGTCGAAACTCGAAGGTCACCTGACCAATCCTCAATCCTGAACAGCGCTTCGCTTTCTGCCAAGTGTGGAGCGTTGTTTTTGGAAGAAAGGTGGCACAGTACAACACTGTGGGTTTCAGGTCCGAGAATTTCTGCCAACAACTCGGAAGTTTGCTGATTGGAAAGGTGCCCACCTCTGCCGGAAATACGCGATTTCAAGCTTGGTGGATAGGGGCCCAATGCCAAACGTTTGGCATCGTAATTCGATTCGATCGAAATGTGGGCACATCCTTTCAAATGCTGAATCAACTCATCGGTTGGTTCACCCAAATCTGTNACGATTGCAGCACGTTGGTCCGTGCCTGAATTGATGATGAATCCAACATTCTCCGCCCCGTCGTGTGGGACGGGCACAGGTAGGGCCGACAAACCGGGTGCAACTTGAACTCGCTCAAGTGACTCAAAAATTCGACATTGGTTGACGGGATCGAGTCCAAGATGGGCGCAAGTTGTGAAGTTGGCGAACAGTTTCGCCCCGTGTCGTTTGTGAAAAATTTCTGCACCTTGTCCGTGGTCGGTATGATGGTGACTCAATACGATNGCATCAACACTCTTCGGATCGACGCCNATTTGACCCAATCGCCGNTCCATTTGGCGNCCACTAAATCCGCAATCAATGAGCACCTTNGCCTCGTCAGTTTGCAGCAACGTAGCATTGCCGCGGCTGCCCGAACCGAGGTGTGTAATCTCCATTGTCATCCCGAACTTCCTGAGGGGGGACTATACACCCTTTGAATGAAGCGCTCATCGCCGTGAAAAGATGCCCTTTTGTGGACGTTTTTCGTAACACGAATTTGATATTTTATGCCTAATAAATAGTATCATTATTGGAGTTAACATGTTGATTTTCGGTGAAGTTGCGTCCGAACGACGCTCCATCAGCATCATAAGCGTAAGAGCAGGGATGCCTCTGTGGGTGTAACCCACAGGTGAGACCATGCGTCGTAAACANACAGCGCTTCTGATAACCCTCATTTTNCTTGGCTCGATGGTTTTCGTNAGTCAAGTCAGACCAAACAGCCCCGTNCAATCCATCCACCCCGGGGATACCACGGGNGANGGTCCACCCATTACNGATCGTGACAAGGACGGNATGCCNGATTTGCANGAAGAGGCNTTCAGTGAGCCCATTGTGTTGGANTTNGGNGACCGTTCNCGAANCGTTCCNGGTTTGGATGCAGACAANGGGACNGACAACCAGAGCGACCACGATTACGANGGNTTGACTGCGTTGATGGAATANTGNTGGCCATANGACTTGNATTCNTGTTTNACCAACAATCGAACCGGACTTCCAGGCAAGCCCGCCGAGGCATCCGAAACCGGGGTGCGCTGGTATCTAGATCCACGTTCAGGAGACACAGATGGAGACGGTTTGCCGGATGGTTACGAAGTGGCGATGTGCATGTCACAAACCGGTTACATCAATGTCTCCAATGTTTGGAATTGCATGGCCTTTGACCCCCTCAACAGCAGCGATGGACAAATCGATAGCGACCGTTGTCGAGATTTGACGCTAGGTTGCGGAGATGGATTTGACGTTGACAGGGATGGTACTATCGAACCACACGAATTCTACACCAACGCAGAGGAGTATCTGTATGGGGCACCTGAGAATTGGATGACCGAATTTGATGGCTTGCGATGTTCGGGAGAAATCGCGCACCTTGTCGACCCCTGCAAAACAGAGGAAACAAGGCCCACCGGTGATGATGGCTGGTTGGGAACAGATCCACTTGACAACGACACTGACTACTATCGCTGGGTGGGCAATCCCGGGCAGGCATTGAGTCAAACCCAGAAGGGTGACGGAATCATTGATGGCTGGGAAATTTACTTCCAACTCGATCCAAGGAATAGCAGCGATGCGCTGATTGACAGTGACATTGATGGTTGGGATGTCAATCGTGATGGAGCGATTTCCCCGGATACTTCTGGAGCAACTCTGGATTTGGGCGAGGTGTTCAGCAACCTTGAGGAATACACCGTTTACTTGGATGACGATAACTGGGTTACGGCTGGTGTGAAGCGAGCTGCGCTTGGGTCTGCGGGCCAGACCGTGACAGCGTATGATCAAGGTACATCGCCGAGTATATTGCATCACAATGCCCACTCGATTTTTTCTGATGATGTCCATGGCTTGGTGTACATCGGCACGATGCGTGGCGTCACAGTGATGAGCCCTTCAACCAATGATTCCAACCACTTTGCCCTTCCCTCTGGTGAACACCTACTGGACTTGCATCTCTGGCCCGCAGGAAGTTCGGATGGCGTCCTTCTTTTGTCTACCACCATGGGGTTGATGACCCTCTCTCTAGATGAAGAGGGGCAAATTTCTTCGGTGATTGATACACATGATTCTCCCGAATTGCAATTGATTACACCGCTGCAAACAGGCAGTGGCGCTCAAATCGATTTGATTGGATTTGGTGATCAACAATTGGTTTGGAGATTCTCTCTTGATTCTGAAGGTTTAATCAGTGGCTGGACAGAGGTCGTCCCTCTAACTGCAGNTCTTCAACAACAAGAGAATACAACGGTCGAAGTTGCGACCCATGTTGTCCTTCCCAGTGAAGGCGGGCGTTTGTTCGTCGGTACCGACCGTGGTCTACTGATGGCCAATAGCACCGACTTTGTGGGTGGCTTTGATTCAACTTGGATTTTCAATATATCCAATGCCGAAGAATTCGTGATTCCAGCGGATGCCATCGATTCGGCTTTGGCAGCAAGAGTTCAGGCCCTGGTGGTCGATGGTCCGCGCGATGGAGATGGTGAAATTACCAGTCCGCAAACGCTCTGGGTTGGGACTAGAGGCGGTGTCCATCAATTCGATTTGGTCGTCGGCCCGTCTAATCCTCTTGGAGCGTTCTCCTATGATCGCATGACCAATGAGGATGAATTCACTGCAAACAACATCCAGTCGATTTTACCCCTCGGTGACGAGGTGATTGTTGGATCACAATGGGGGACTTGGGCCCTTGATGCGGATCATGTTCGTTCTTCTGGAGTCGAACCTGATCACACTCGAATTCCGGGACGTGTTGTTGACATGACTGTTCTCGAAGTCGACGGTACGCCCTACATCTTCGCTGCCCTTGATCCGGGTGTTTATGCAAATATGGTTCTAATCGACCCACTTTCCAATGATTCTGATTCAGACGGAATGCCAGATGGTTGGGAGTTCGTGCATGGTCTCGACCCAACCAATCCGTATGATCGCGATGATGATTCGGATGCTGACGGTGTCAACTTCAATCCTGATGACGATGATTACTTTGATCGTAGTTGGTCGAATCTTGATGAATTCAGGTTTGTTTCTTCAACTGAACAGGGCTGGAATACCACCAACCCGCAGTTGGCTGACACTGATGGTGATGGACTGTTTGACGGTGAAGAGTATTGGGGCTTCTTCCTTGAACGTACCAATTTCACTTGCCATTACTTGAACGGTGCTTACGTCTGTGATGATGCCACCGGGGAAGCCGCTCGAAATACGTACATCACCGGTTGGTCCGATTCCGGTTCGGGTGGGGCCACAGATCGCAGTATTGACCCCACCAACATCGACACCGATCAAGACGGGATGCCCGACGGCTGGGAAATTCAGTATCGTCGATGGATTGGGCAAACATTCACTGGTGGAAATGATTGGTCTTTGGACCCGACAGATCCTTCTGATGCAGACGAAGATGCGGACAATGATGGCTTGTCGAATCTATGCGAATATCAGTGGCAACAAATTCGATTGCTGGTCCTTGAACAGGGACTCAGTACACACAATGAGACGGCTGAGGGCGCATCGACTTGGGTAGACACTGACCCCAACCTCGCAGATTCCGATGGAGATGGTTTGCCGGACGGTTGGGAGGCTCGATACACCTGCTCTTGGTCTTCAGCGCAAGAGGGGTTGAACCCACTGAATGGCTCTGATGCGGGAAACAATCCTGACGGAGATGGATACGATGTCAATCATGATGGTATCCTACAACCCGACGAGATGTACACCAATTGGATGGAGTACTACGTATCGTCTCTGATAATGATGGGAGATGTCGATCAAAATGGCAACTCGTTGTCATTCTCAACATCGCTGTTCAATGAATCTTGGAACGGCTCTGCAACCGAACCGTTTGGGTTCTTTGCGACCAACGAAGTGATTCAAGATCAACCCATNGCTCCGGTAGCCGATCAAGGTAGCAGTGATCCTCTCAATCGAGATACTGATGGTGACGGAATGCCAGATGGGTGGGAAGTGTATTTTGCACGTTGGAATGTTTTTGGAGAATCTTGGACANTGAATCCAGTCAATGAATTGGATTCACTGGGTGACCCCGACGGTGATGGTATGACCAATTGGGAAGAGTACAATTCAATCGATGCCAATCTCTCGGAAACAAACCCAGAGCAAAGCAGTCCACAATTCTATGTCTTCGGCGTAGGAAATATCGCCTCAATTCAGATCTGGAGTGAGGCTGGTTCCACGACCTCCTTCGGTTCATTCTTGACGCCAGAGCAAGTTGCATTGACTGGTCTTACCTGCGACCCTAATAATCCCGATACTGACGGTGACGGGATGTACGATGGCATTGAATTGCTGTTCACACAATGGAACCAATCCGATGAAGTTTGGACGTTGAATCCACTGGTTCCCGGTGATGGCCACTACGATGCTGATCAAGATGCTCTCACCGATTTGCAAGAACTCAACTTAACNGTGCAAAATCCTGCCAATGGCGGTTTGTCGCCTCCAGATGCACCACGAATGTGGGAAGAAGCCATGGCGCAGAACGAGAATGCATTTTTGCAGCGTATCAACTCGATGCTGTTCGCAAAGGGCAATCGAGCAATGATTGCAGCTCAGCAGTATTTGGACTGGCGAAGCAATCCGAACATTCCACCTCCACCGCTTTTGTCAACCATCATTGGAATCACTGATCCGACCAACAATGATACAGATAGTGATCAGATGATTGATGGGTATGAGTATTGGTTTACTGAATGGGATTTGGATGGAAACCAATGGGAAATGAATCCTCTCTCTGCTGCTGATGTAGATTTTGATTCGGATAACGATTCATGGGACTGCAACGGAGATGGNGAAATTGATGAAAACGAATCCTTTGACAACCTGGCAGAATACCAGTCACGCGTTTACGGGAAATTCACCGAACGATTCACGGTCCCGTCTGAAATGGGATTGTTTAGTTATGGTCAAGACATGATGGTCGCGCATCAAGAAGAGTTGGGCATGAGTCAAAATGATGCCCGTGGTGTCCTGTATGACCTGTTTGTTGCGAAAGACGTCATGAGCAGCGAACGAATGACTAGAATCAACGAAGCTTATGCCGACAACTGGAATTTGAGTTTGGTCGGTATTTCGGACCCAACGCATCCAGATTCAGACGGTGATTCGATGCCCGATGGATGGGAATTCTGTTATTCGATTTTCACTGAAACACTACCCGTCAATAGTTGGCGATGGAGCCTGAATCCAGTGAACCCCTTGGACGTTGATTACGATCCAGATGCAGATGGGTGGTTTGATCGAACATCAGGCGACATGCCTGCAATCCAGGGTGCTTGGGAATTCAGATCATTCACCCCTTACGATTCGTCCCAACAAATCTCACCGGGTAACAGTCCGCTGTTCTTTACCAATCTCCAGGAATGGAACTTGGGAACACTCCCCATTTCCAACGATACTGATGGCGATGCTGTACAACAAATCAGAGAGGAATCGGGCGGTGTGACAACTGCTTACGATTATTCATGGGCACTGAGCGATGGTCGTGAAGTGTACAAGTATGGTACCAATCCCATCGATGATGATACGGATGGAGACATGCTTCCAGATTGGTGGGAACATGACAGGGGTTGGAACGAATCCAATGACAATTGGTCTTCTTTCCTACACATTAAGGTCGTATGGGAAGAATTTGGTACAACCAACAAACCATTGAACGTTTCCGGAATGGACCTNGGTCGTCCGAACATGGAATGGACATGGGCCACCTTCGATCCTCGAGATGCCTCGGATTCTACGGAAGATCCTGACAATGATGGTGGTTGGGATTGTTCTGGACCCACCTGTATTTACATCCCGTACAATAATTTNCAAGAATTCTACGGTAATACGACTCTGGCCAGTGCTACACAGGTTCGAAGTTCTCCACTACTCTACAATGGTGAACAGATCATGGAGTGGTGGCAGTTGCGTGGTTATCTTTTGCAAACGGATACTCCCAACGACATCTATGCCAATTATTTCAGAATGTATCGAATCAATGCATCTGACGATTTGTACGCGCATGTTGTTTTCGACAATGATGTCGATTACATGGTGCTCGATTCGACCGATGACGTTGACATCTGTCGAGGAGATTGGACNGATGACTGGGAACGCCGATGGGGCTCCTTTGATCGGTTCCCCAACATTGGCCAAGGTGAATACGTATGGGGTTGGTGGATTTTGGATATCGATGGTGACAATATTGCTGACGGTACCGATCCTACCAACTATGATACAGACGGCGATTGGATTAACGATTGGTTCGAAATCGATGACGACATGGTGAATGGTGTACGTGGCGACGGTGGCTCTCCCATTCGTTATGATGACCGCACGACGAGTTGATACTCTGGTTGTTCCGGGTCTGGCCCCATAGGGGCCTGACCCGTAGGGAATGGGTTGATAGCCCATACCCTCTGTGTCAGTTCAAGGTGCCAGTCCATGTCGCGTGAATCTACCGTGTTCAAGAGTCTGTTCTTGGTCGGTTTGTTCCTTGCCTCACTGTTTGCAGCTGGTATGGTTTCACAACCTCAGCCTGTTCTTATGGTTGAGGAAGTTGATTCCGCAAGTGGCGGTGCTCGCCACTTGTACACGTTTGCTGACGGTTCATCTGAAGCCATTGCCATCTACCAATCTGGTACTCCCTCTCGAAATATCCAAGTCGCCATGCCCATTGGTGCTGAAGTCACTGGAGCAGAAGTCACCATTTCGGGCGCATCAGCAACAGGATGGAGTAGTATTACGGACACCTCAAGAGCGGACTGGAGTGAGGGGGATTCAGATTATGTCGATACACAAGGGGATTCAGTAACGCTCTCGATGAAAGATAGCGAAACATGGTTTGAATCGCATGACCTCGATGCATCTCCTTCGAGCACGACTGCTTGGTACGACAATGCATCTTTCGCTATTCGTCAACCACACACCACCAATGTAAGCGAAACTCGATTCAGTTCACAACGCTCTCTGGCCTCTGGGACCATGGCAACATACAATGGTGCAGCTTTCGTATACAGAGACATGATTTTTGCATCAACTTGGGACTCCAATTCGGTAAAGAACACGGTCAAGGTTCTATTCCATAGCAACGGCAGTCAAATGACGATTGGCCCCAACAACCAACCTCTCAAGCCAGATTTAGATCTCGGGACCTGCACAGTTCCGAACTTGGCAAGTACTTGGCAAGCATACGGTTGGAGAGATTGGGCTGTCACTGATGATGAGCGTGTTTTCGGCATCATTTCTTCATACCGCGGCCAAAATGCTGTTCAGTATCATCGAATCGTTGAATGGGATATCAAACATCCACTGGCTTGGAAATGCATTTCAACATACGATGTCAGTAGCGGCGGTTATGGTGATTATACCGGGATTTCGTATGATCGGACTCGAGACACCGTTTGGGTCAACCATGGTGTGCGAAAATCAGTCATCCAGTACGAATTTGATGGTGCTGGAGGCTTTGAACGAAACAGCACGGACTACTACACCTACTTCATGTCCTCTGGGCAAGTGCGTGGTATGTCTGTTCACGGTGATTTGTTTTGGTTCAGGACCTACCAATCTTGGAGTTCTGACAACTTAGACTGTTTTGCAATTACAGGCGACGCCGGCAGTGTACTCACAAAGCAAACCGGTAGTGTAATGATTTCTGCGAATGGATACGGCCTGGATTACGATGGGCAACGTCTGAACACTCTGGATCATTACTCATGGACTCAGGGTCAACGTTACCGGGAATACGGTAGTGGAATCACTTATCTCATTACAGCACAGCCAGGGACCTCTATTTGGGTCAGTGAAACTTTGGAGGTGGACGAGGACATCGTCGCCGCAAACATGGAGGTCTCATGGTCTACGAGTGCGGCAGGTGACCGTGTCGAATATTGGATCAGTGCTGACGGTGGGACCCATTGGGTCTCTGTGACCAACAACGAAACAGTGCATTTTGACCATCCTGGCACTGAATTGAAGTGGAAGGTGCAATTGGTCGGTACAACTGCTGTTTCTTGGTGGGTTTCAATCGATCATGCCACTGAATACGATGGTGCAGGGGAATGGACGTCTCCAACACTTCAGACGGGGACTCAAGTGGGAAGGATGCGGGCCACTTGGACAGACGATACACCCACAAACACAGGAGTCTCGGTACTGATTTCAAATGACAACGGTCAGAATTGGGTTCAGGCATTGAACAATATTGAAGTCGATTGGGGCACCAGTGTTGGCAATCAACTCATCTACAAAATCGCCTTGAATACAACCGACTCCACCGTCTCCCCTGCGTTGGATGAATTGACATTACACTTTGAGGAAGGTTACCCCAGTGCTGTTCGCATTGACATTGGAGACGATGGTCAAGATGAGTACGTAGGTACGGGTGGTTTGCAAGATCCGATTGTTGTCAGCGGACAAAGTTTAGTCGATGCTTTGAATGCTGAGATTCCTCAGAATGGCGAAGGAACTGTCAACATCACATTCACCATTCGGGCTGGCAGTCCAGGTCGAATACGTCTCTCAGATTTGGATATCACCTATCGCTATCAGACACGTGTCATCAGTGCATCACTGGACGGTGGCATGCTGGTACCGGATGGTGTTGACCGAATCTTGGTCACTCAATTGGCGATTGGTGATGATGCGAGCATGCTACAGCGTGTTGATGTCACACTCGGCTCATCCCATGGTGAAGACCCAGTTTTGCGATGGGTTGCTGGAGATTCATGCTCTGAGTTATCCGACCCTGCAAATATTGTACGATTTGATTCAGGCAATTGTACTTCAGTGGTTAGTTCAGGAGATATCGTCAGTATCCGTATGCCCATTCAATCTGAATGGGAGTGGGATGACGAAACCTCAACCGAAGCCAACATCAGTGTTGTCGATGATCTAGGATTGGCCGTCAATAACTACGGAACTGAGAATTTAGGTTTGCGAATTGAAAACGATATCCAGCTATTGGATATGAAGGCGTTTGATGAAGCAGGCCGGGAACTGTTGCCCTATGATTGGATGCGAGGTGGTACCAATCTCACATTTTCGGGAACGATCGCCTTTGAAGGCACGACCCTGTCTCCACAGGCAGGCCAATTCTATCTTGAACTAACAGGGGAAAATCTGACTCAGGATGGCCAGCCAATGGGTGATTCTCAATCCTTCATTTTCGAAGCCAATCCTGCATTTGGGCAGTATTACATGACTCTCTTGACACCTTTACAATCGAGTCAAGGTGGCATGTTGTTCCAAGTGTCCGCAACATCATTGCCAAATGGTTCAACATTCATCAATCCGAATTTCAACACGATGCGCATTGTGCTTGATGGCAACAGCCCACTCGTGATGGGTGCAACGCCTGAAGATGGTATCGAGGTTCATGCCGGTAGCCAATCCGTCAGTGTAGTCATTGAGGATTCAGTTGATCCACCCGTTGAAATCACACTGCATTACTGGGTGGAGTCACAAGACGATTTGAATTACAATCTNTTACCNGATGCCAATGAGTATCGAACATCATTATTGCGTTCACCTGAGAATTTGCCCAATGGAATCAATGTNTTNAATGGGATTATTGATGATAGTTCAAATGAGCACGGCGAGAAGGTATCGTTCTATGTGAGTGGGACGGATCAACAAAACAACGTTCTCGCTCGAGGAGGCGGTCCTGTATGTCCCGACGTACCCACTCCTTGCGGGATNGGTTCGACCATCACTCCAAATTGGGATGCTGACTTGGTCACTTATTGGATACGCGAAGAATTTTCTCCAGTGATTGAATCTGACAATTCCACGATTCTTGGACACGACGACAAGTCTCCATTGCATCCGGGAACCGAATACATCGCCCGTTTGCTCATCGGTGATGGGAATGGTTGGCAGGACATTCAGTCAGTGCACCTCTCGTTGGTTGAGAATTTTGATGACGAAAGGGCCTCAATTTGGGCGAACTTTACACCGACCGAATCCGGACATGAGATGCATCTTGAATCCGGTAGTACGGCAGTTGCAGTCTCAAATCTCTACAGTTCATATTCAACAGAACCGACCAATAGCAGCATTCTCTACCTCGACATTCGATTCCAGCTCACTTGGTGGTTCCCAGAGGAATTTGACACCAATGGAGATGTTTTGTTTGTTCCAATTGTCAAAGTAATTGATTGGCCTTGTGATTTGAACACTGATATCCCTTGTCATGAGGACACCGGTGGATTGGCTTACGATGAATGGAGTCTGGACAATGATTTGCGATTCGACATGGTCCCCGGTCACTTCACGGCTACGGACTTGGCCACGGGCCGCAATTTGTACCGGCCCGGCGAAGACCCTGAGTTGATCGCGGCCGGACAAGTGGTTCGAATTGGAGGTCGAATCTTGTTTAGTGAAGATTCCACGCCCGCACCTGAAGGTGCTTTCGACATCGTTGTCGGCGACTTGGAGCGTTCGTGGTCAGCGGTTCCCAGAGAAGGGGGCGACTTTACGCTGGATATTTTGGTCCCCAATGTCCGAAGTGGTGGCCTTGATATGTACGCCAGTTTGGAGAATCTACCGGGTTTGGCAGATGATACCACCAGTCAACAACCCCGCATACAGTTGGTCGTCGACGGAACGCCTCCTGAAATCCGCTCTATCGGACCTTCAGGAGATGTGCGACTTAGCGAAACATCCCAACTCCCTGTAAGCCTCCATGTTTCTGATGAGCACGGTTTTGATACGGATCGACCCGCAGAAATCCACTGGCGAATCCGGGCCGGTACCAGCGAAATCTCACGAGGCAACCAACCGTTCCAACAAGGCACTCCGATCGGGGCCGATTGGAGTTGGGAGGGCATCATGGATCTGACCGATTCAGGTTCCATCGAGTTGTTGCCTGGATACATTGTCGATGTTTGGATTACAGGTTCCGATGAAGCGGGCAACCCCTACCTAGCAGAGAACAATACCGAGCACACACCGTTAACGCAATGGCGTTTAATCCGCGTAGGTCCAGACATCAACCTACGTGATGAACCCACCTCGATTTATTGGGAAAACCCTTCTCCAGTTGGTGGACAAACAGCGAAACTATTGATTCAAGGTGTCAATGAAAATGATCAATCGGGCGAAATCACATTTGTTCTGCTTGAAGAAGTTGAGACTGGTCGTTGGATTGAAGTGGCCGATATCGAAACTTCCGTCCAACTTGAGCCAATGGCCAACTGGTCTGTGGTGTTGGATTTGCCAACCGAGCCGGTGGAAGAAAGCGAGATTCATCGCTATCAATTGATTGCAAGGGATCGGCATATTGACATTGATTGGGTCACAATTGAGCCCATTGAAGTCAAACCTTACACCGCCCGAGATGGCGAGGCTCTTTCCAAACAAATCGACGAATCCAGTGGGTTGTTTGTATTGTACATCATTGCTGTTGCATCACTTTGTTTCGGAGTATCCATGTTGGTCCTATATCGACGTGAAAAACAGGCCAGTCTTGATGAGCAAATTGAGTCCATGGATCAGTCCGAACAAGCAGATCAGTCGTTAGCCACCATCCCGCCACCTGCAGGATTCGAGGACATGCCTCCACCAAATCCACTTCCACCACCAGGTTTCGAAAGTGCACCACCTCCGGCAAACCCACTTCCACCACCAGGTTTCGAAAGTGCGCCACCTCCAGCAACTGAAGCCAGTGTACCATTGGATTTCAACGACAGTGTGTTCTCCCATGTGGTGTCAACCAACGGAATCCATGATGGGGCCTCTTTCCTTTCATTCGCTAGACATTATGATGCTGATGGAAACGGCTACCTTCGTCAGAGTGAGTTAGATCGTGCGGCCTCCGAATACATTGCTGGCGGCCACAATCAACCGGCCTCTAATAGCGCATTTTCTGATGAGCAGTTATTGTCAGCAGGTTGGACTCAAGAACAAATTGACGTTGCTCGTTCATCTGGACAGATTTAGTGCGGTGGCATCCATGTCNGAGGATTTGCCACGGATTCCAATCCCGGGCCCAGAGGCNGAAACCACNGAGAAGATGGTATTTCTTCAGGAACAANTCGTCAATTTTCTNCGGCAATACTCCATGCCTTTGCTTGAAGTATCATTGGTNTTCTCAAAATATACTCGACAATTGACTGATGCATTGGAAGTTCAGGCTAGAGCTCAAGGAGAATCCTTGCCCTCGATCCTGTCAGAACCTTGGCCAATCCTTGGTGAACAAGATGGAGAAGTCGCNCAAGGTCCACCCTTGGAGACTCTATTAGGCAACCTTGACGATGACCGGATGGATATCCTTGATACGATTCTCCGATCTGCCATGAATGCAACTGAGATGCCATTGGTAGACGCATTAATGCAACTGCGACAATGGGAACATTTGGCGCGCAACCAACTTGCAAGTGCCAAAGGTGCAGGCCAATTNTTCTCCCCACTGGAGATTCCTGATGACTGGTAATCAATTGACCAATTCGAGGGCTCGGCGNCGATTCTCAGCATCAGAGACGGCAACCATTGCAACTCGATATGCGTCAATGATTGACCATGCCCAAAGTACCGGCCAAAGAATGATTGTCAGCCCAAGCGGTAGTTGGAGCAACATCCANTCGAAGCCCTTCTGGTGCTGTCGATTAAAGTGCTGACCGAGGAAAAAGAACGGAACCGCAGCCAGTACTCCGGCGACCAGTGGTTTGAGAGAGCCCCATGCTCCAACACCTGCGGTTAATTCAGTCCAGATAAGCCGAACGACCCCGAGGATATTTCGGAGTCTCCCGCTGGAGGACTCCTCCGTGGACAAGGTGACGACCAAGTCCTCTTCTTCAGTCTCCATCTTCTTCCTCACCCTCTCCTAACGGTTCACCCTGTTCAATCCTCTGCCTACTTGTTCATGACCATCCACCTGGTCTATCCACAATACGGTTTGCATTCCCAATCACTCGTGACCATTGGATTGCTACTAGAATGTCTAAGACGACGATGGCCCACAATACGAAGTGGAATGGGATGCCAGAACGAGTTGCGATACTCGTATCATCGAGTGTGAACTGAACGGCGATGATGGCTGTCAGACCGGCGGCCACAACNATGGTCCACATTCTTCGTTTTCTCGAAAACGTACTTTGTTCCTCAAAAGTCTCTGGNAGGATGCGCATGCCCAGCACAACGCGAAGCCAAACGGGGAGTAAGCGCCGGAAATTGTTGAGCGATTGTGAACACAGCCACAGGCCGAACCCCGCTCCTAGTAATATTCCGATTCTACGATCAAAGCCACCACTTTCGATCGCATCGATGGCGGCAGTGATGAACGCGCTTGCACCGGCAGCGTACGTGAGTGCGTCCGCAAGAATGAGGCTTCCATCGGCCCCATCTCGACCGGATTGATCTTCAAAACGCGCCATGCTATCTTGGCGAGCCTTGAGTTCCAATTCCATCTCGTCCATGGGCCGTTGGCTGATTCCACATCCATAATTGCTATGTCCGTCAAGCCATCGTTTCCACACAATGAAGACCCGAATTTGGCTCACCGGCTTCGAACCGTTTGGTTCGCATGCGGAGAATCCNTCTCAAGCATTGGTCGAGCTGTTGCTTGAAACAAATCATGTTCAAGAGCTTGTTACAACGCCTCCTTACCGTTTGGAATCTGAGCAGNTTGAAGTCCAGTTCAACGGTCTAATCTTGAGCGTCGATGAAGAGGGNAGTCGCCGCAGCCTNCAGGAAATTGGAGANTTCGATGCAGTCATTCACGTAGGCTTGAACGAAAATGCTNANAAAATCCGTCTTGAGATGTGTGCAATCAATGAGAGTGATTTCAGAATCCCTGACAACCAAGGTCGAATGATACAGGAATCCTTCGTNGATGATTCNGGATTGGCATTGCTTCACACCACCATTCATCGNCCTTCGATTGTGGCAGCATTCCAAGACAATGATTTGGTCGAAATCAGTGAGGATTGTGGACGATTTGTTTGCAACGAAACCTATTATCGNACTCTNCACCANATNCAATCAAANGACTTGCAAAGGCGTGGTCGNCCAATTCCTGCNATTTTTGTCCACATCCCCCCATTTGATTTTGTCCCATTAGACAGACAATTGGAGGTCTTACTGGAATTGTCTGCNCGTATTTCACAAAAGCCGGTGGTGCANGTTGTCGGAGGTGTTTTGGTCAATGATCGNGGTGAAATTTTAGCCTGTAAACGAGCTGCTAATNAGGTGATGGGTGGACATTGGGAGTTCCCCGGCGGCAAGNTCGAAGCTGGAGAAACCACAAGCATGGCACTGNAGCGAGAATTGTTTGAGGAGTTGGGTATTCAGGCCCAAGTGGGCCCATTGATCGACAAAATCGTACACGACTATCCTTCGATGATTGTCAGCATCGAGTTTTTCCAGTGCAGTTCAGATGCCAAAGTGTATTCTCAGAATGCACACGATGATTTCCGCTGGGTTGATGAGGGGTCAGCAGCAAATCTGAATTGGCTTCCTGCTGATGTTGACTTTGTTCAAGGGTTGATTAAACGCGGTTTTTCCTCAATTTAATCATCTGGGTGGATTGTCGCTCGGCCTTTCTTGTCGAACCACTCCGTGACAGCACCATCTGCTCGCATGCTCAACTCATCGCCAACCGACCTTGGCACGTCTCTACGACCCGGATGCCAAGTGGCCTCTTGCAGCCACAATGTCAAGTCTGGACTTTCCATCAACACGTTGATCACTCCTCCAACGGTTCGTTCAGACTCCAAGACGAATGCAACTTTGCCCATTAGGGCAGCCTGCCTAGAAATCAGGAATGACGTCGTGTATTGAGTACTGTCTGCGGTTGAAGTGGTACTCATGTTGAGTGACATTGCATCCAATGCTGTATCGAGAATCCTCTGCTCACTTAGCAATTCAAGAAACAAATCGGTTGCAATTCCTTCCTGAGAAATTTCAATTGCATCTCTGTGGTTGGGGAATTCCTCGGATTCGAGTTCTATTCCCGGCTGGAAATCAGGAAAGATTCGCTGCACAGCTTCAATACACTTGCTGCCAATTTCGTGTGCAGAGAGGGTCGTGGAAACCGTCACCATTGGTGTAGATGTCATGGCGAACAAAGACTGTTGGTAAAAGGCGCTTTTTTTCGCTTTCGGGCACGGAACCTTGACACACACCGAATGTTGCCGACAAACATGGAGTCCACCCCAGGGGTCGCTACCATCATTCCAACTTGGCAAGAGGTGGAACACATTGAGCGATGCCTGCGTAGTTTCATGTCCCAAACTTATCCTGCATCATCGCATCAAATATTGGTCATTGATGGGGGCTCTACGGATGGTACGGTTGAGATTGTCAATCGTCTTGCCAAGGAAAGTCAGGAGGCCGGCGGGCCAGTCATTACCTTGCTTGAAAATCCGGATCGTTACGTCCCTCATGCACGAAACTTAGCCCTTGAATATCTCGATCAGGATACTCAGTTTGTGCTCGAGATGATTGGCCATGCATGGGTCGCAGAGGATCACATTGAAGTCCGCGTTCAACGAATGCTTGCCATCGAGTCAGAAATTGGTTGCAAGTTAGGGGGTTTGGGNTCGATTGTCATTGAATCTGATTTGCCACTTCAGAGAGTNGGNAAATGGGTTGAGGCGGCATTGTCNTGTCCACTGGGTGGTTCGGGCCAATTTGCCCGATTCAAGGTAGAAGGGCCAACAAAAATACCACCATTCACTTTGTATCGGCGTGAAGCGATTGAATCCGTCGGTGGGTGGAATGAGGGTTACCTTACGACTCAGGATAGCGAGATNAATATGCGGCTCATTGGGNGTGGTTGGCCTCTCTGGCGNACNCCTCNTACCCCTGTTCGAATGGCCAAGCGTACAACGATTGCCAAGTGGTGGAAAATGGGCCATCGCTATGGGTTTTGGCGGATGAAACACCTGCTCGATGCCAAATCAAGAATTCGCCTCGGAGAATTCCTCCCTTGGATTGGCCTGGCACTCGTGATTGGATTGGCCCTTGATGGGCAATCGACACTAAATCTCCCCAACTATTTGTGGCCCATTTTTGCGTATACTCTGACACTGATTATTGTCGGTGCATCAGAGGCCAAGCGGGCAAGCACCCTCTCGATGCTGTATGGAGTGCCCTTGTTGCTAATCTTGCTACACATTTCCTTCAGTATTGGTTTACTCACGGGTCTGTTCCGCTCTGGAAAGGCTGCAAATGATCGGGTGTAATCGGGGACTTCAGATAGATTGCTTGAAATCCCTGTTTAACATGGTCAAGTCATGGCGAACGAAAAGAACCCATTCAATGCATGGTTCTTTTTCGCGATGCCGATTTTCATTTTCATCGCAATTTACCAACTGATTCCTGCGATTTCAGCACGTTTGATTCCAGACCTCATGGGCAAAGTCATCTACTTTGGAGTGGCGATCATCATCGGTGTTTTCCTCTTCCGCAACGCACGAACTGTCCGAGACCATGAGTGGCATCGTCAACGTCAAATTAAGCGCCTGCAGAAAGATTACGCTGCTGAAGATCGCGGAGTTTGGTCCAAGGCCGATTTGGCCATGTCCGAGCTGGAAGCGGATGCGCGTGGGATTGATTCGGGCCAGATGTCAAGAAAAGCATTGCAGCGATTGGATGGGTCGATTTCCGATTTGACTAGTGAACGCCTCACATCTGAAATTGAGCGTGCCGATGAAGATCAAGACAAGGTCGCACTGTTCTCAGAGTCGGAACATGTCCGTCGTTCAACCTCCCGAGTGACCGGTGAGAGCGGCCCTGTTGAGTCGGTTACAGGCGTCACCCATGCACAACCAGAGCCCGAGAAAACTCTGATTGGTGGCGTGTTGGACAAACTCAAGGAAACCAGTACTGTTACTCCGACAGTGGTTGAATCTCCTGTGGCTCAAGTGTTGACAAGTGAGTCTGATGATTGGTACGCAAAAGAGATGCGTGGAGTGTCTACAGTGGACACCGTCGAATCTGTGGACAATTCATCTGGCAATATTTGCAAAAGTTGTGGCTGGAAAAATTCCGACACTGCAAGTTATTGCGAGAATTGCGGTGACAAGCTTTGATTTCCAATCGTCGGGTTGAATAACAGGGGCCAGAACGCGGATACAACGGGGGCATTCGATGTCAG
>PBPV01000016.1 GCA_002724815.1 Methanobacteriota archaeon
GGAAATCAAATGTGGCGACGTGAAGAGTCCGGTGCAAACACCTGACAGAGTCAATGCATTGGCCATAATGGCACAACACGTGCCCTTACCATTGCTACCGGCTACATGAATGGCTGGAAAGGACTGTTGTGGTTGATCCAATCGACTCAGTAGGATTGCAGTATTTTCCAATGAGGGGTTGTAACCAAAGGATCTCAGAGAGTCCAACCAAGACCACACATCCTCTTCCATACGTCCGCCTCCATGTTCCGGTGAACGGTCGCCTTGAAATGGCCTTTGAGGGTCGCCCGAGACATGTCGGGAGACGGGTTCGCCGCAAAGCGCCGTGCTGAAGCCGCAGAAAATGCCCAATCTGCTTCTGCTGAGCCTTCTCTGATTGAGCAACTCAAAGATCAGGCCGGTTCGATGGTTGGAATGGCAGGTATGTTCGTAGTCACCATTCTGTTGGCGATGAAAATTCAACCATTTTACGACCATGATGAGATTCGTGCATTTGGTTCAGAAGGGGCGACAAAAGCCGGTTTCATCCTCCTTGAGCTGGTTTTNATCTTCATNTTTACAGCACTAATCATTTATCTCGCAAGGAGAAATATGGAGAAATTCATCAAGTGGGGTGTACTTGGGATTCTATGGATTGCCATGATGTACACATTGTATCCATTGGCCGCGATGGTTTTGGTCCCCGAACCTCCAGCGTTAACCGAGGATGAAATGGATGTGTCTGAGGCATACATTGTATCTGTTGAGGAAGGCGGAGCCAATTTCTACTATGTCGATGACCCATTATCGGGGAATGGAACCCTGATGTATGTTGGAAATGCGGGTGAGATTGAGTATTGGAGTCATCAGATTATCCCTGAAGANGGTTTTGTTTCAGAAACGGTACGNATCACGCATACTGAGGACGGAATCGTCATGTGTGAAGGCACAAGATGGGTTCTTCTTGATGCTGCAACCGGAGAGGAAAAAGAAGAGCATCCAAAGGATTGTTATGTTGGCTTTCGACAAGAGGTAACGGAACCTGAGCAAATGCCTCCTGACTGGAAGTGGGAATCCTGTGATGGAGAAGACAATGTACCGCAAGATTGGACTGTTGTTGATGGTTATCTAGAAGCCATTCCGTTCCACAATGATGGTGATCTTGGGCCACGTGATTGTGGTGATGGCTGGCNGTTCCCAAGTGAATTTGATGCACAAAATGTCATTTTNGCTCAAGAATTTGGGTCGGAACATTTCCTGATCGTATCTCCAAAGTGGGCGGGCATGGTACAATTCCCCACACTCGGGCAACANGTCGGTGGNGCTCAAGCAGGAGAGCAAGTNGAAACCACTTGGAACATTACTCTTAGTGGCGGAGAAACCTTTGATGCAGCAACCCTTGGAGCCATGCCCGGAATCAATGCATCCGGTCAAGATACACTGCTCCTCGGAACCTCATCAGGACGTGTTTTNGGTGTCGATGTTGATCAAGACGGTAGTGTTGAGGAGCGAATGAGCATGCAACTCGCTGAGNCTGTCAGAGGGCTNTTACTCGCAGATTGTTGCGCAGGAGGTAGCAATGATCTATGGGTGATTGAGGGAGATCATCTACGGATATTCATGGGTAGTGGATTGCGTGAATTAACGCGCAGTCTTGATGTGGGCGGAGATGCCTCGCGAGTGCCCATGGCTTTGCACAACGTCGACAATTCTCAGTCAGAGATCGATGGTGCTCTTCTATTGATGGAACAAAATGGAGAATGGTCATCGATGAACTACGAATTCATACCCAGCGATAACGGACAATTCCTGATTTACACCATTCCTGGACTCATTGCGCTAATCCTGTCAATTGGAATGATGATTGCACTGATTATGCGTCCTGAATGGTATGTCATCAACACAGTTGGTGTACTGGTTGGTGCGGGAACAATCACCATGTTGGGCGTCTCATTTGTGCCTTGGATCATCATNATCTTCATGGTACTTGCAGCGATTTATGATGCATGGGCGGTATACAAATCCAAACACATGCTTGAGTTGGCCGATACCATGGTCAATTTGGAATTGCCCGTGATGTTGGTCGCACCNCAAAAACCCACACGAGGGCGGATTCAGATGGCCCGTCCAGAGACTCCCATCGATGGANCACCCATGCCCCCAGCACCCAGAAAAGGCATGGAAGAAACCATGTTGATGGGGTTGGGCGACGTCATTTTCCCTGGATTGCTNTGTATTTCTGCCATGTCTTGGCTTCCAGATGTGGAGGGGCCACTCGGATGGNCCGCTCCTGTATGGGTTGCGATTGGGACCATGATTGGCAGTCTGGTTGGCTATTGTGTACTCATGACATATGTCGCTCGAGGCAAGCCACAGGCTGGATTGCCATTGCTAAACGGGGGNGCGATTCTAGGATACTTCATCTCTGGAATGATTTTCATCGGTAGTTCGGCCTTTGTTTTCAACATCAGTCTGTTCTAATCGCCGTCGCTTTCAAGCATGAAGGACGGTTCCGTAGGAACCGGAGGGGCTCCATGCAGGACATTCGAATGTTCCGAGAAAACGCTGATGTGATTCGTGCTGATCATGACAAGCGTGGTCTTTCACACGATTCAATCGACGAGGTCATTCGATTGGATGAGGCATGGCGCAAAGCACGTTACGATGCGGATCAACTTCGAAGAAAGCGCAACGAAGCTGCCCGTGGAATTGCCGCTGCNAAGAAAGCGGGCGATGATGATGAATTCAAGCGAATAAAGTCCGAAGTCGAACAGATTGCTGCGGAAATTGAGGCCCTCGGAAAACTGGCAGACCAGCACGAGTTGGAAAGAGATCGNATTCGTATGTCGGTTCCAAACATTCTCCATCATGATGTCCCGGTCGGTGAAGATGAATCGGGGAATACACAACACAGCCTTCACGGTGAAAAACCTGCATTTGAATTCCAACCCAGAACCCACAACGAATTGATTGAGATGAACAAATGGGTGGACTTACCCCGAGCGGCAAAAATTGCAGGNAGTCGGTTCTTTTTCTTGAAGGGNGATNTGGCACATTTGGAGCTGGCCTTGCANCAATATGCTGTTGATTTCGTGGCAGAACGTGGCTTTACATTCGTTCAACCGCCNGTNATGATGAATCGTGAAGCCTACGAGGGAGTNACNGATCTCGGTGATTTTGAATCGGTAATGTACAATGTGCAGCCTGAAGGATTCTACACGATTGCGACCAGCGAACACCCCCTAACGGCGATGTTCATGGATGAAGTGATTGAACCGAGTCTNTTGCCAATAAAGATGGTCGGTGTATCTCCATGCTTCCGTAGAGAGGTGGGTGCCCACGGTCAAGGCGACAAGGGCATTTGGCGTGTTCATCAATTCACAAAGGTGGAACAAATCATTATTTGTCATCCTGATCAGTCATGGGAGGCGCACGAAGAGTTGCTGGACAACTGTGTTGACCTATGGGACAGTCTTGGGCTTCACTATGAGGTGGTAAATATCTGCACTGGAGATATGGGTACGGTGGCCTCGAAAAAGTACGATTTGGAAGCTTGGTTGCCTGGGCGAGGCGAATACAAAGAAATCGTGTCCTGCTCAAATTGTACCGATTACCAAGCGAATCGGCTCAGAATGCGCTATCGAACAACCGATGGCAATGCCGCTGTACATACATTGAATTCAACAGCGGTCGCAACCAGTCGGGCCTTGGTGGCAATCATGGAACAATACCAACTCGAAGATGGACGGGTCAAGGTCCCCGATTGTCTAGTCGAAAGAATGGGTGGTAAAACCCACCTTGAACCGTGTGGATGGTGAANAAATGTATGCTGTAATCTCTCCTGCAAAGAAATTGAACTGCTCTGGTTGGAATCGTGATCTTGATTTTACGAAACCCTCGTTGTTGGAACACACAACAGGTCTAGTGAAAGAAATGCAGAACAAATCTGCAAATGAAATCGGACAATTGATGAAAATTTCAGACCAACTATCTNCATTAAATTATGANCGATATCAATCATTTTCTTCAGATCCTGAGTGTGAAGATGCTAAGCCTGCAGCCTTGATGTTTGATGGNGACACCTACACCGGATTGCAAGCCGAAGATTTTGGACAAAGGGACTGGGAATTNGCACAANAGCATCTCGGGATACTNTCCGGTCTTTACGGCTTGTTACGNCCTCTCGATTTGATTCAACCTCATCGGCTTGAGATGGGGACNCGACTTNCAACTGGTCGCGGTTCAAACCTNTACGCCTATTGGGGAGATGAAATCGCAAACCTATTGCAACAGCGTAATGAGGGTTCATCGGACAATTCATTGGTGAATCTTGCTTCTAATGAATACTTCAAGTCAGCCTCTCGACCGACATTGGGGATGAATGTGATTACACCGACATTCAAAGAAATGCGAGATGGTAAATTGAAACTAATCAGTTTCTCGGCCAAGCGTGCTCGAGGCTCTATGGCGCGATTCATGATCAAGAATCAAATCGAGAATCCTGAAGATTTGAAGCAATTTGACGTCGACGGTTACCGATTCNATCCAAATCAATCAACCGATAANGAGTGGTTGTTTTATCGTTAATTTTCCAATTGGAAAATCGATTATTCAATTGGATTATTCATCCGAATCAGGAGACTCGATATCGATTAATGTGGCTCCTGCGTCGACTTGTTCGCCCACACTGTGATGAATTGTTGTAATCGTTCCAGATTCTGTTGCTGCAATTCGGTGTTCCATCTTCATGGCTTCCATGACAATCAGTGTCTGGCCCTCCTCAACAGTATCGCCCACCTGGCATAGGATCTCCAGAACTTTACCCGGCATTGGAGCAACCATACCATCGGCTTCACCCCCACCTCCGGCACCCTGTTCATCGATTGCCAAGACATGGATTGATCCGTCTAGATGAATCCACCAGTCATCTCCTACCTTGACTACGTGAGCCAGTCGGTTGTCAACCCACAGACGATTGGGTCTAGCATCGATTTCAAACGAGTGGGTATTCATGACCTCTTGTTCATCGCAAATCGCATGCTCCGAGCCGATGGAGATTTGCCACCGACGGCCCTGTGAATCTCTCAAATCAACCATGGCAACACCTCAGGGGAAGGACCTCCTCAGGGATTGGAAGGGGTTGTANGGGCTGCCTCTTCCTTCCGATGATTCAACGACAGCTGCTTTGCGTGACAACCCAAACTGCTCAGCCGCAGCAGCGACAAAGGGAGTAATATCCGAGGTTTCTGTGTTCCAACCTTCAGGCCAATTAACTTCAATGAAATCTGTTGTCGTCTCACCCGCATGATAAGCTGGATGACCCATGATGTCACACAGGAAACCCAAATTCGTCGTGACGCCAAGTAGAACGAAATCTTCACAAGCGCGCTTCATCCTCCGAATTGCAGCATCTCGATCAGGTGCATGAACGATTAGTTTCGCTAGCATTGGATCGAAGTCAATCCGTGCTTCATCACCTTCCCTGACCCCAGTGTCCAACCGGATTCCGGGGCCACTAGGTGGCCGGAACAGGGCCAAGGGTCCAATTGCAGGGAGGAAACCGTTGCTTGGATCTTCNGCATAAATTCGAACCTCTATGGCATGTCCACGGATCGACAAATCCTCTTGCTTGAATGGCAGTGGTAGGCCCGCAGCAACACGGATCTGCTCAACAACTAGATCTGTTCCACTAATGCATTCAGTGATCGGGTGTTCGACTTGCAACCGTGTATTCATTTCCAAGAAGTGGAAATCGCCATCCTCGGCCAACAAGAATTCCACCGTCCCTGCACCCTCATAATCCACGGCTCGGGCCGCATTCACAGCCGCTTCACCCATTCGATTTCGAGTGATTTCATCCAGAACCGGAGATGGTGCCTCTTCAACCACTTTTTGGTGACGGCGCTGTATGCTACATTCACGTTCAAAGAGATGAACTGCGTTACCATGTGAATCACACAATACTTGCACTTCAACATGCCGAGATTTCTCTAGTAAACGTTCAACATATACGGTTCCATCTCCGAATGAGGTGGCGGCTTCACGGCTCGCAGCAGCATACTCGCGCTGCAGATTTCGAGGCTCACGCACAACCCGCATTCCCTTGCCACCACCACCCGCACTGGCCTTGAGTAGCAATGGGTAACCGACACGAGTTGCTNCACGGACCAACTCATCGACCATATCATCGGGTTCATCGAGTGGGAGTTCTTCCCCCGGAATCACAGGAACACCTGCCTCAATCATTGCACGTCTTGCACTAATTTTGTCACCCATTTCATCNATGGCATGGGCCGAAGGCCCAATCCATACAAGATCTGCTGCCTTCACAGCATTTGCAAACGAACTTCGCTCAGATAGAAAACCGTACCCTGGATGAATCGCATCAGCTCCGGTTTCTCTTGCAGCCGACAAAATGGCCTCAATGTTCAGATAAGTCTCTGCAAGAGTATCCCCTGGTAGATACACCGATTCATCTGCGGTCTGCTGATGTAGAGAACCTCGATCTGATTCAGAATAAATCGCTACAGAGCCGANGCCTAACTCAGCACAAGAGCGGAAAATACGACAGGCGATTTCGCCACGATTGGCGACCAGAACCTTGGTGATTGGTCGGGGAGCATTCACCATCCAATCCGGCTCAAGCATTTGATTCACTCCTGATTCCAATTGGGTGAACGCTTCTCAAGGAAAGAGGCCAATCCTTCTTGGCCTTCTTCAGAACCGCGCATTTNACTGGTTTTGTCCAACGTCCATCGACGAAGTTCCTCGTCCGTTCCTGTCCAGCGATCAAAGTTTAGTGCAAGACGCTTGGCTTCNGTTACCGCCATTGGTCCTGTTGTCAAAATTTCATCAATAATCGGTANTTCCGAGTTATCCAGAGATTCCACCATTTGGTTGACAAGTCCGATTCGAAGTGACTCTTCGGAACCAATACGGCCCGCAAGCATCGCCAATCGGCGGAACTCTGCACTTCCGACCTTTCGATATACGTAGGGGCCAATGACTGCGGGAAGAATTCCTAGTTTTCCTTCGGAAAGGGCAATTCGAGTCCGAGGTTCAACAATCACATGGTCCATACATGCAATCAGGCCTGCGCCCCCACCAAGCGCGACGCCCTGCACCTTTCCTACGGTAAAGCATGGGTGTGCCCACAGGCTGTTGAACAATCGATCAAGGCGCTCTGAGTCGGCTCGATTTTCTTCCGCACTCTTCGCACCTGCATCACGCATCATGTTGATGTCTGCACCTGCACAGAAGTGCTTTCCNGCNCCAGAGATGACAATCACTCGGAGGAATGGATTTCCNGCCGAATCATGTAGTGTACCACGCTCACCAACGGAACGCTCCTTGGTCCATTCGAGTAACGAGATGATTTCACTGATTAGTTGAATATTCAACGCGTTGAATACATCTTCACGGGTGAACGTTAATCTCGCCACCGCACCATCGATTTCAAGGGTACAAAGGCCCGTTTCAGGCAATAAATCTTCAATTGCAAAATTTAACATCTCAATTGCTCCTTTACATTCGGAANATTCCGAAATCCGTCTCTGGCATGGGGGCGTTCAAACTNGCACTTATGGCCAACCCAAGGATATCACGTGTATCTCGAGGGTCGATGATGCCGTCATCCCACAGCCTCGCAGTAGAGTAGTAAGGAGAACCTTCGACATCGTATTTGTCCAAAATTGGAGCTTGGAATGTCGCCCATTCATCCTCAGACATTGGTTCCAACCCCTCTCTGGCGCGCTGATCTTGTTTTACGGTAGCCAATACATCCGCTGCTTGAGGACCCCCCATCACTGAGATGCGACTGTTTGGCCACATGAAGAGGAATCTCGGNTCGTATGCACGACCACACATGCCATAGTTCCCTGCACCATGGCTCCCCCCAATAATGACCGTGAACTTGGGAACTGGAACACAGGANACTGCTGTCACCAATTTGGCACCATCCTTGGCAATGCCNCCNGCTTCGTATTCTCGACCCACCATGAANCCTGTAATGTTCTGNAGGAATACCAATGGNATCCCTCGTTGACCACACAGTTCNACAAAATGCGCTCCTTTCAGAGAAGACTCAGAGAATAGAATACCATTGTTGGCTACAATCCCCACAGGGTAGCCGTGAATACGTGCAAATCCGCAAACGAGTGTGGGGCCATAACGAGATTTGAATTCGTGGAATCGACTACCGTCGACAATCCGTGCAATGATTTCACGGACATCAAATGGGGTCCGATTGTCCTCTGGAATAATCCCCAAAATTTCGTCAACTGGATACGCGGGATCCTCTGGTGGATGGACCTCTAGCTTTGTTTTATTTGCCGAATTCAAATTTTCAACAATATTTCTGACCATTCTAAGTGCACTGGGTTCATCCTCAGCATAGTGATCAGCAACACCAGACTGCGCTGTGTGAACATCCGCCCCTCCCAAATCCTCAGCACTGACCTCTTCACCAGTTGCGGCCTTGACCAATGGGGGACCTGCAAGGAAAATGGTCCCATTTCCTTTGACAATAATCGATTCGTCTGACATTGCTGGAACATATGCGCCACCTGCTGTGCATGAACCACATACAGCTGCGATTTGCGGAATGCCTTTGCCACTCATCATGGCNTGATTNCGGAAAATCCGTCCAAAATGTCCCTTGTCTGGGAAAACTTCGTCTTGCATTGGCAAGAANGCTCCACCCGAGTCAACCAAATAGATGCAAGGCAAGTGGTTGTCTTCAGCAACCTCTTGCGCTCGGATGTGTTTCTTGACCGTCATCGGATAATACGATCCACCCTTCACAGTTGCATCATTGGCAACGAAGAGACATTCTCTCCCATGAACGACACCAATGCCCGTCACGACTCCAGCACTGGATGCCTTTCCATCGTACAACTCAAATGCAGCCAATGGTGACAGTTCAAGGAACGGTGTCCCTGGGTCACAAATGGCTGAGATTCGCTCACGAGGGAGAGCTTTGCCACGGCTGCGATGTTTCTCGACATATTTTCCACCGCCACCTTGTTGTGCGGTTTCCAATCTGTCTCGGAGCGTATCCAGTAAAGCACTGTTGTGCTCATGGTTTGACTTGAACGCAGCATCTGACGAATTCACTCTTGATTGAAGTCGGTCCATACGCACCCCTAAGGGGTGCGAATACGAACTCGGCCTTGAACACTCGCTTGCATCAAACATCTAGAGTCATACGCAAAACATCACGCAAACCCGGTGCCAATCCNACGACAAGNAGACACAGTAAGACCAACAAACGAAGGTGTCGATGACGATATTCAAATCGAGCATAGGCGAATAACCACCAAATCATNGCNGCCANACCAAACTTTAGNGCNCCNAAACCCCAAGCNGTNCCGGCAACATCGATGACCCATTGAGAGGCCACGTGCTTCTCACCGTACCCGTAATTCTCCAAACCAACACTGGTTGCCAGACCGTCGACCATTTGGCCATACATGCCCAATAAGACAACTGGCGATCCCAGGACTGCAATCGGAGAAAGCGATTCCAAGCGCTCCCATGTTGAGGAATTCTGCCGCTCCCAATCTTCAACGGTGATTCCTTCGGGAACAATACCTGCTTCGAGACCCATGTGCTTTAGTTGTGCACGAGCCTCTTGTCCGGTCACCCATAAGACTGCACAGATGACAAATGGAACACCCACGATGAATAGGAACGGAAGCATGGAGATGGGTTCACGATTGTTCAATGGTTCAATGTACAACATTAGCCAGCCAGCAAGATGCACAAAACAACCACCGATTCCGGCTTGGATGAGGCCCTGTTCAATGGCCGTACAACACTCCAGGAATGGATGAATCAGAACGATCAGTAAAAGACCTGCAAATGGAGANAAAAAGAGAGGGGANTGAACCCATTCTAGAATATCTTGTTCCCAGTGCTGACCAATTTGGGGCATGAAGATCACCCACTGAAGCAAGAGTAAGATGACTGCCAATTGTGTGACCTTTGTCCTTCCATCAAATCCAGATTTCTTGTCAACGTTATGGCTCATCCAACCAATCAGAATGACCCAAACNGCGACGTGAAAGTGAATGAGAGGAGAGACGAATAAGCCACCCATNCCGTTTGGATCAAAGAGGAGNCCGTCCTCATTCACCTCACCCAAAGAAGCCCAAACAATCCAAGGCATCAATGCAAGAATTGATTCATCTCGAGGGGGGACTCCGATTCGCCTCAACCAAGCTGATATGACGACAACAAATGAAACCAACAACAGAGAGTAAGCCACCGTATCTACAGGATTGTATCCAGCATCTCCAGTGGTCGAGTCAATCGAATGTGGTTCAATAAAGTAGGTATCATAACTTTCTGACAGGATATTACCGGGAGCCACATCATGTCCGACGATCGCCCCGACTAGGAGAATAATTCCAGTCAGAATGATGGTTGCCGCGCCACGTTCCATTAAGGAAAAATGGGAATCTGGCATCGGCTTCTCTTGGAGGAGTGAGTTGGTTTCACTCATTTTCGAGCCTCACAGAGTTTTGATTACTCTTCCTCGCCAACTTGCCGCGCTTCGTGAACCTCTCGGAAGACGATAGTCTCGACTCCGACGTGGTCTCTGAGAGTACGAATCAAACTGAACTTAGTGAATGCCCAATTCTGATCGTATGCGACAAATTCTGGTAGAGTAATGGTCAGGTCATCTCCGTCAAATNCNACCTCAAANCCATCGCGACCNGTATTGGTTTCAAGCAGGGTCGTAACCTTCTCTGCACGGTCTTCGACAACCTTGACGATTCTGTACTTGTAGCGCAATGTTCGTCCCGCAAGCGGATGGTTGAAATCGATACGAGCACGCCCAGCTCGGACCATCTGGAGAACCCCTTGCTTTCCATTGATTTCAACAGGGCCACCAATGGCCAAACTGTCAGGGTCTCGAACGGANCGAGCAAGAACATCTTGGCCCATGGTTTCNACCGCGTTCGGGTCTCTTTCCCCATACGCGTCCTCAGGAGCGATGTCGAATTCGTAGTCGGTTTCTGCGTCTGCTTCGGCAAGGTGTGCCTCAAAGCCGGCAATCAATCGACCATCGCCAATCACTGTGACGAGCGGTGAATAAGTCCGGTTTTCATCAAACTTGTCCGCTTCTTTCGCTACCTCTTCACGAGTCGTTTCGATNAGAGAATCGTCGTCTGCATTGTAGAGGTCATAATCNATATGGACAATTGAACCGTTTTCCATTTTTTCACCTACCCAGCATTGTGGGCGACCCCGCGACCGACTTCCCCTTTATGAGCGTGCGGTTGCAGTGCCCGAGCCCGTAGGGCTCATTCTTCCTCATCTTTGAGCGAAGGAGGAACCATGATCCATGTGAGTGCTGTGCCAATCAAAATGAGAGACCAACCTGCCCAAACCAAATGGCTACCGGTCAAGTCGTAAATCACAACTCGAATTCGATCTACAGACTCTCCCTGTTGCATGAATGATGTCAGATAGAGTTGATTGGCTTGACTTTGGTCAAAAATCATCACTAAGTCGCCATGAGGACGATGCCAGATATCCGTTTCGGCACGCGCAGGGATGCCCCCTTCATCGAATCTCAACATGCCCGGAGTCAGCGTTGAGATGATTTCGCCATCGGCTTCTTTCCTGACTTCAACGGTAACCAATATCTTACCGTCTCCCACTTTTTCATCCCACTGCTCATCATCAGGGCCGTATGCATCGAGTTCTGTGAATGTATACCAATATCCGTTGTGTTCGATCGGTGTGTCCTTGGCCAACATGACGATGTGGCTAGGATCTCCTCTTTGAACAAGCGTTGTTGTAAACACATGCCCGACCAAAAGCAGTAGAATCCCCAAGTGAGCTACATGCATGGCCACTCGGCGTAATTGCAAGGGGTTTCTGCGCAGATTAAACTCTCCAATTCGAACCCAAACCAATCGAACCATCGGTGGGATTGAAAAAATGAACAAAGGTATAGCAAAGCCAGCAATCATACCGCGAGTGATTCCTTCTGAAAACAAATGATCTGCATCACCCGGTAGAGCATTCCCAAACTGTTGTGCAAACAATGCACTCAGTGCAATCACGAGAATCAAAATAGATGGAATTCGCTCAGGATTGACTACTTTCCTCCAGCTGTATACGGTCAAGCCGAGTGCTGACAGACATAGTAATGGTAGACCAAAAATTTCGTGCCAGGCTAAATTCGTACCATCAACTTCTGCAAGTAGAAGCAACCAAGTCAGCAGAAGAAACGGGGCACCTACAGCCAATGGCACCCACAGGACAACACGTTGCTGCCAACGACCATCGGTCCATTCCAATGGTGGATCTTGAATATCCTTGGATAGGAACAAAGGTGCCAAAAACAGTAGCATTCCAATGACCGCGTATATCGATGTCAACAAGAAAGCCCAGTAACTGAACAACATCAGCATCACTCCTGAAGACATCCAAACAACTCTCTCGCCTGAGTCACGTTGGCTCCAGAGTAGAAAACCAAATACCCCCGCAAGAATGCCAACTTCCAGTGTTCCGATTTGAAGGCCCAATAGGGCCCCAGTAAGAATTCCTAAAGGAGCCCATTCTTGGTTGGAATCATCGGCAAAGTGTCGAGTAATCAGCCAAAGCATGCCTGCAAGTACGAGTAGGTAAAGGTGAACCTCGATCCCTGGAGCATCGCCGAAACCCAATTCCAGTATTCTCTGAATCGGTCCCATGGTAGGATCGATGTCCCCTTCAGCAACGAATGCATGAACACTCTGCCAAACTCCATTGGCACGTGTGACCAACGTTGCGTGAAACGAAAAGAAGGCAGGTAAAATCCCAAGGCCAATGAACCAATGATCCTCCTTGCTCATTCCCTTTGGCAATCTCAAATGTAGAAGTATGACCAATGCTAACCATGGAAGTAGAGAACCCGTTTCCACCGGATCCCAAGCCCAGTAACCCCCCCAGTCAAGAACAGTGTATGCCCACAATCCCCCCAAACCAACGCCGAGAGTACCGACCCATAGTGCGGGCCTTGCCAGATACAAGATTCGATCTCTAGCAGGTGCGCCAGGGATCAACATTGCAGTTATTGCATGCACACCTACGCCGATGCACAAAGTGTAGTACGCGAAGACGACTGGTGGGTGTATGACCATCAAATCGGTTTGCAATAGGGCATTCAAACCCGGGCGAGAGAAGGCGTCTGCGGGCGTAGAGCGAAAGGGGTTCATCATCAAGGAGATGAGTAGCAATAGCATCGAAAATCCAACTAACAGCCGAATTCTGAGTTTATGTTGTTCATGTGACTCTGAATGATGCTTTTTTCCATCAATCATAAGCAAACCACCTAACATAGCGACCCAAAGAAGTAGTGGCCCTTCCCGACCCGCCCATATTGCACTGATTCGATACAGTAGCGGGAGATCAGAACCTCCGTTCATCCAGACGTATTCTAGGCTAGAAACGTCGAGAATGAAGAAGGTTAACAGTGCTAGAAATGGAAGCATCAAAGCGATGCCAAGCAGGTTTCGCATCGATTCACCATCCGTAATACTTCGCGCGGCTGTAACCAAAAGCGAGCATGGCAGGGACAATGCGTCTGAAATAGAGTGAGGGTTTTCTGAATAGCAATCTCAGCCCGACCATGGCTTTGCCGTGTGGACCCATGGCTGACATTTCCTGTGGAAAGCAACGTCCCATCAGTGACATCTCATCATCCGTTAGGTTATACAATGCTGTTTTTCCTTTCAGTATTTTTTCATAGGGAGGGAATTCTTTCTTCCATGCTGCCTGATAAGGCTCCATATTGGACTTTGAGTAATCACCTGCTGCAATCGCAGCAGCGGCAGTTTCTGCTGCAAATGCAGCTGATTTGAGCGCAAGATGAGAACCACCCTCAAACAATGGTGAAGTGAAACCTGCTGCGTCACCAACTAGCAACAAACCATCTGCATAAGTTCGTTCATGAGGTCCCGAGATTGGGATGGTTCCACCGAAGCCTCGTACGGATCGAGCGTCTTCTCTCCACGGTGGGTTGACCACCTCAAGATTCGAAAAGTGAGTATTCTCGATGAAGGAATCTAAGTCTTTGATGATGCCCTTCTTCGCTTCGCTAACCAGGCCAACATTGGCTCGACCATCACACTTAGGAATCATCCACAGATATCCTTTCTTGGCATATTCAGGCCAGATGTAAAAATCAAGATAACCATCGGTTGGAACATCTAGCATTTCGTACTGCATTCCGGCAATAACTNGCGGTCGCTCGTTGAGTTTGGTCAACTTTGAACAGATACCAGCGACTCCTGATGCATCGATTATCACCTTTGCAGTAATGGGAAACGCGTCACCTTTGCCTTCACAGAGCCACCCCCTAAACTGGCCGTCTTTATCGATTCGAGTCATGCCAGTTAATTTGTGATTCAAATTGAGCGTGGCACCTTGGGCGACTGCTTCATCTGCAATCCATTGCTCAAAGAGATGTTTTTCAAGGACATAACCGGATTCAGAGAGTTTCTTTTGTGTCCCATCGGGGAAAATCACGCGGATTCCATCAACGCGTTTGCTAATCACAGAATCGGGAATATCCAATTGAAGATTGGCGACCGCCACGTCTGATAGGCACTCGCCACAATGGACAGGGGTACCAATTTCCCCATGATCTTCAATCAAAATCACCGATAAACCTGCTCTCGCAGAATGAAGTGCAGCTGAGCCTCCGCCGGGTCCGGCACCAACGACCAGCACATCACACTCGGTTGCCATTGGATGCTTAACGACCGATACGGGCCTTGAAACACACGGTGCCTTAGGCACCGGCTCACATACACTCTATTTCATACGATGAACGTTTCCGGGATGCATGGGATGGCGCCGATTGAGCCGGTATATCCGCGCCTTGGAGGACCAAGGAGACTTGATTCGTGTTACCCATCCAGTCGATTGCTACTTGGAAGCCGGTTGTATTGCAGACAAACTCGTGAAGAACGATGGGCCTGCGGTTATTTTTGAGAAACCGAGGTTGGCAGATGGAACAATCTCTGAACTTCCTTTAGCAATGAATCTGTTTGGCACTAGAAGGCGTACAAACCAGGCATTGAGGGTGAAAAAACCGGATGAAATCGGGTTGAAATTGACCGAACTGATGAAGCCTGATATTGGAACATTTGTCAAGCGTCCTTGGAAAGCTTGGCCTCTGGCAAAACGCGCCTTGGCACTTCCTCCGAAAAAAGTTCGAAAGGGAGCATGTCAACAAGTTCGTATGTCGAATCCGGATGTCACCAAATTGCCTATTCCAACCACCTGGATGCATGACGGAGGGCCGTTTATCACACTGCCTTTAGTGGTCACAAAAAATCCTGAGACGGAAGAGCATAATCTCGGAATGTACAGAGCCCAAGTGTTCGGGCCGACCGAAGTTGGATTGCATTGGCAGATGCATAAGCATGGTGCAGAGCATGCCGAGGCGAACGATGGAAGAATGCCTGTTGCCATTTGCATGGGTGGGCCACCTGAAGTTATGTTCAGTGCAATTGCGCCATTGCCCGACAACCTCGAAGAATATATGTTTGCAGGGATGTTGGGGGAGCAAAGATTGCGAATCACCAAATGCCTGACACAGGATCTATGGGTTCCAGCTGAATGCGATGTTGTCATTGAAGGATATACTATCCCTGGAGAAACTCGCCTTGAGGGACCCTTTGGAGACCATTTCGGACATTATTCTCTTGAGGGGCAATTCCCCGTCCTCCACGTTACGGCGATTACTCATCGCAAAGACGCTGTGGTCCCGATGACCATCGTAGGTAAACCACCGATGGAGGATGGATATCTAGGGGAGGCCATTGGAGATTCATTCCTACCTGTGCTAAAATTTCAGCATCGCGATGTTTGCAACGTATTCCTCCCTCTTGAGACAGGGTTCCACAATTTGGCCATCGTTGCCTCAAAACAACGATATCCCGCACAAGCCAGAAAAACTGCGCTAGGACTGTGGGGTGCCGGACAAATGATGTTTCTCAAGAGCATTGTTGCCACAGGGCCCGACCATAATGTGAAGGATTTGAATGCATTATTGGACATCTTAGATCAAAACGTTTCAATTCCTGAAGATTTGATTGTCCTGGACGGTATGGTTGCAGATCAACTGGCACATGCTGCACCGGTTGAGGGTGTTCATTCGAAATTATTGATCGATGCCTCCACGAAACGGCAACAAGAAGGGGCCAAAGTCAAACTAGACGCTGTAGATGGCATCTCGCAATATCGGTGGCTGCGTCCATCGATGTTGGTCATCACAACGAACATTGAGGAGGGGCCTTCAGAACTCGTAAACACCGACGAGGTAAATGAATCAGCAGCTGCGGCCCAAAGGGAAAAAATTTCTCAATTGATGAATTCAATTTGGCAATTGGATAATTCAAATAATATTCGATGGCTGTTTATCACTGACGATAGTGTCGATCTCGAAGCAGATGATGCAATGCGTACGCTGCTTTGGCAGCTATTTTGCAGATTCGAAGTAAAACGTGATTTGCACTTCTCAGATGACGGTGGGCGAATCTGCTGGGATGCAACTGCACCTATCCCCAGCATAGAGGGACCCGTGCCAGTTCGGAGATGGCCTGCTGTTTGTTTACACGACCCCGATGTTCAGAAAAAGGTCGACGTGTGGTACGAACAGGAGGTGCGCTCGTGGGCCTGAAGGAAATTCTGGAATTTGTCAAAATCGAACATACATTGTTTTCCCTTCCTTTCGTTTTCATAGGAGCGGAACTAGCAGGTGACCCTAGCCTAGCCCAACTCGCTTGGATTCTGGTTGCAGCAATTGGAGCTAGGGGGTTGGCCATGGCACTCAATCGAATCATCGACCGTAAAATCGATGCCGAGAACCCGAGGACATCGGGGCGCCACTTGGCCTCGGGCACCATGCGATTGAGTACAGCGTGGTCACTGTCTGGATTGTTTCTACTGATGCTTTTACTCGGTGCTTGGCAATTGAATGAAGTTGCTTTGGCGATGAGTTGGCTTCCAGTACTTGCATTTGTTGCCTACCCATACATGAAGCGAATTACGTGGGCCTGTCACTTATGGTTAGGGTTGTGTTTGGGTTTGGCACCCGCAGGAGCATGGCTCGGTGTTCAAGGGAGTGTGCTGGGTTGGGCAGCCATCACTGGATTCCATTGGTACCCCACAGTATTCTGGATTTGCCTAGGAGTCATGTTCTGGATCGCTGCTTTTGACCTCAACTATGCGCTGATGGATTTGGAAAATGATAGAGAAAACGGAATCAATTCATTTCCTGCTCGATTTGGTGAACAACACACATTACGAACCAGCATTCAATTGACATTGGTCTGGTTTGCTTGTTTTGCCATCGCTAATCCTATTGACGAGATTTCGTTCCTGGCTGTAGCAGCCCTCATGTGTGCGACAAATATCGTTGTGATTCTATCGCAACAGCGCTTGGTCGATTTCCAGAAGACATTTTTCTACACCAGCGTTGCCACTGGATGGGTATTGCTTGGAGGATTGATGATTGCATGAATAGTGTAGATCCTTTTGATTTATCCAAGGCCCTAGATGGTGCTGCAAAAGCCCACCTCGATCCCAGTGTTTCTCGATTTATCTTGGATGCGGAATATGAACCAGCAGGGGACCAAGAAAGTGCAATTGATAAAACGATTTCTCAATTGGAAAATTCTCAATCGAGATGCGTCATGTTGGGTGTCACTGGTTCGGGGAAAACATTTGCAATGGCCAATGTCATCCAATCACTGAATATCCCCACACTCATCCTATCTCACAACAAGACCTTGTCCAGACAACTGTGGCAGGAAATGTCATCACTTTTCCCCAAAAATGCAGTGGAGTACTTCGTATCCCATTACGACTACTATCAGCCTGAGGCATATCTCCCGAAAAGAGATCTTTACATCGAAAAAGAACTGTCGATGAACGAACGAATTGAACAGGAAAGATTCTCCACAGTGGCTTCCCTTGTATCAAGGCCTGATGTCCTAGTTGTGGCCACTGTTTCAGCGATTTACGGACTGAACCCCCCGGAGACATTTTTGCAACAACACGCTAGAATCCATGTTGGTCAGCAAGTAGAGCCACATGATGTTGTCAAGGAATTGGTTGCACTACAATATCGTCGAGTGAGTGGCGAAATTTCGCGTGGTGAATTGCGGTTGAGAGGAGAAGTCCTTGACTTATGGATGCCCAGTCGAGATGACCCCTTGCGCATTCAATTCGATTTAGACGGGATTACTCGAATACAAGTATGTGAATCAGTATCTTGGGACTCGATTGACGAANTCGAGGAAGTTTGGGTCCACCCCAAGGAATTTTTCATGACCAGTCCCGAGAGATTTGAACGAGCTATGGAGGACATTGAATTTGAACTCCAAGAAAGGTTGGACTTTTTTGAAAAAGCTGGGATGGATCTAGAGGCACATCGCTTGGAAACCAAAACGCGATATGATCTTGATATGTTGAGAGAAATAGGCCACTGTAGAAGTATTGAAAACTATTCAATGCATTTTGATGGGCGAAACTTTGGTGAACGACCATATTGTTTGTTGGACTTTTTTGCAGCATGTGCTCAAACGTTCCATGGATCTAAGGAAAAATTCCTCGTGATTATGGACGAAAGCCATGTGACATTACCTCAATTGGGAGGCATGTACAATGGAGATAAGGCTCGGAAAGACAACCTCATTGATCATGGATTTCGATTGCCTTCGGCTGCAGATAATCGACCATTGAAAGGACACGAATTCCAGTCTATGGTGCCTCAAATGTTGTACGTGAGTGCCACACCTGGAGAACGAGAATTGAAACAACTCTGCGAGTGCACAGGACAACAAATGCCAGAACAAGACCCCAGTGAGAAACGGAAACCGTTGCTGAAAGATGCATTAGGAGAAATACAGGGAATTTCTAGAATGGAAATTCGCCCCACGGGCTTATTGGACCCACAAATTGAGGTCCGCCCTACAGAGGGTCAAGTACAGAATTTGTTGGACGAAATCAATGATTGTGTCTTACGCAATGAGCGAGTCCTTGTAACCGTCATGACGATCAAATTCGCGGAAGAAGTTGCAGACTACTTGCAACGAATGGAAATTAAAGCACATTACTTACACTCGGAAATCGATACGCTTGAACGAAGTGAAATCATCAAGGCACTCCGGATTGGACATATCGATGTCATTGTCGGAATCAATCTATTGAGGGAAGGACTAGATATCCCCGAGGTTAGTTTGGTGGCGATTTTTGATGCTGATAAAGAAGGGTTTCTGCGGAACGAACGTAGCTTGTTACAGACCATCGGACGTGCATCTAGAAATGAAAATGGAAAAGTGATCCTATATGCAGATTCGATGGGGCGAGCAATGGAATCGGCGATTTCACAGACCATAGAACGGCGCCAGAGACAGATTGCGCATAATGAAAAGCACGGGATTGTTCCAAAAACCATTGTCAAACCCTTGCCTGTAATGGGCATAGAAGCCGACCAATTATTGGCTGGAACTGCGGGCAAGGGCGTCACTGGAGGAAAAAGATTCGTTGGAGGACATTCGAGCCAGGCTGCCAAGAATCGAGCACACGAATTGGTCAAGAAATTTGATCTAGGAGCGGGGCAGTGGGGAGACAATATTCTCTCCAACTTATCACAGCCCAACTCTGATGAGGTCGACACCGAATCCACTACTGATGATGTCATGATTGAACGACTGAAGAAAGAGATGATTCAAGCGGCGGAACGACTAGAATTTGAGAAAGCCGCTCAATTGAGAGATAGAATTTTGCAATTGGAAAACTCAAAATCCAATTGAAAATTCAAAACCACTGTTTGAAGTTAAGGTGCCGGCTCGCCTGCTCGTTCCCATGGCACTAAGACGCGATGATTTTGATGCACCGGTTGTAGATTATTCATTTAGCGAAGCAAAGGATGTCTCTTCGCTAATTAATCAAATGGCCAAGGCAGGGGGATTTTCGGCGACGAAACTTGCACATGCAAGAGATGTCCTTTCTGAAGCCATAAACAAATCCAATCGAGATGGGGTTCTGAATTGGTTGTCATTCCCTGCTTGCCTATGTGCCACTGGAACCCGAGGATTCTTTGTTGAGGCGATCAAACGGAAGGCCTACAATGTCATCATCACCACCTGTGGGACACTCGATCACGACATTGCAAGGACTTACCAAGCATACTACCATGGTGCATTTGAGCTGGACGATGTTGAATTGGGAGAGCAAGGGTTGAATCGACTTGGAAATGTCATCGTTCCAAATGAATGCTACGGAGATATTCTAGAACAATCTGTGCTACCTTGGCTAGAAGAAATAGAGAAAGAGCGTAGGGCAATGAATCCAGAAAACCCATGGCGAGGATTTGGGAGTGTAGAGCTCTGTTGGGCCTTTGGTGATCGAATTTCTGATGAGAATAGTTTGTTGCATTGGGCTGCGAAGCATCGGATTCCAATCATCATCCCTGGCCTATCTGATGGTTCCATCGGCGCCCAATTATTCATGCATCGTCAACGAAGTCCTGATTTTATGATTGATTTCCTCGCTGATGAGCAAATCCTCTCTGACCTGACATGGACTTGTGAGGAAAGTCATGCACTTATGGTAGGTGGAGGAATCTCTAAACACCATGTAATCTGGTGGAATCAGTATCGTGGTGGCTTGGATTCAGCCGTTGGAATTACAACCGCATCAGAGCACGATGGTAGCCTCTCAGGTGCTCGATTACGTGAAGCAATTTCATGGGGAAAAATCCGTCCAGAAGCACCCCAAGTTACCGTTGAGGGGGATGCCAGTGTTTTGCTGCCACTCCTAGGATCGGATTTGTTCAAATGAATGAGCGATGCATTCCATCAACCCAACGCGCATTGCAGTCATAGGGCGCCAGCCATCCGTACCACATTCAACTAACGCATTGTGGAGGGGGGCCAAATCAGGCCGTCTACGCTCCCCACTATATTGTACGGCAGCAGGAGATGGTGTCTCACTTAGAGAATCAATCGTATGACTATGATTAATGGAATTTTCAAACCTCGTCCACAAGCGACGGATTTCATCAACAACCATTTGTTGAGTCCAAGCCCTTCTCCCACACAATTGAAAGTGACCCTTGATACCATTGTTCGATAATACCCGATGTGCACTATCAGCGTCACGAATATGCACCCAATGATATATTGTAGAATCGACTTTTGGCTCTATTCCAGCCAAAATGTCGCCAACCCATTGATTGATTGCACTTTCACCATTCGGCGAATATACATCGATGTAATCAATCGACAGTTCCTCTGACACACCATCACTTCACGAATTGTCATTGGCATGCAAAATCAAGGCACGCTCTACAATCTCAATAATCAGATCAATCTCTTCGGATGTGATGCCAAAGTGAGGTGTGAATCGTAAGGCATTCTTTCCCCCATGAATGATACCCAATCCCATGGTTCGGCAGAGTTCTTCAACTTGACCAAATCCAACCACCTGATGAGTTTCAGGGTCCAACTCTGCACTACATAGTAGCCCAGTTCCCTGAACTTTCAGAATAATTTCAGGCATCTTTTCAGCCAATGCTGTCAATTTCTCTACCAATTCATTACCTCGTTCACGGATGTTGGTTCTTAACTCAGGAGTGATTTGGTCCAAAACCGCAACGGCAGTTTCCAGGGCCCTTGGATTCGTCGTCATGGTATTCCCGTAAATTCCAACCACATAGAATTCCGCAGCCCTAGGAGACAGACCTAGAACTGAGAGTGGATATTGTCCTGCATTGAGGGCTTTCGACCAGGTCTCCAAATCGGGAACTTCACAGGTCTCAAATCCCGGGTAATCAATGATTGAAAGGCAACCTTGCCCTCGAAGCCCAGCTTGAATTGAGTCGACCAAAAGCATACTTCCATGATCGAGTGTCAATCGTCGAGCCTCATCATAAAACTCACGAGTGACACACTGTCCGGGATTCCCTTCACCTTGAACCGGTTCAATGGCCATCATTTCAATGAAGAAGCCTTCATCATCTGCACGTTTGAACATTGCACGCAATGCATCTGTATCGTTGGCAGGGACCAACAATAGATTGTCTCGATCTCTGAATGTCGCCAGATTCTTGTCATAGCCTTCTTTACAAGAGTGTGAAATTTGAGCTGGACGATCTGTTCGCCCATGGAATGCTTGTTCAATCGCCAACAACTTGATCGGTTTCCCTTCGTGCATCCCACCTGGCCCTGTTTGTAAATTGGCATTCACATCTGCGATTCTCAAACTGACTGTGACCGATTCAGAACCGCTGTTCATACAGATAAATTTGGAAAATGGACAATCTCCACGTAAGTGGCCCAACTCTTTCTTTAGGCGAGCTGCCAATCTAGATTGACTGAATGATGGTGTCATCACATTGGCCATCACCCAATTTTTTGTCATTGAATCGATGACCTCTCGTGGACCGTGCCCCCCACCGAGCATCCCATAGCCTCCATTGTCATGAATCACAGCACCTCGCGAAGTAATCACCCAGGGCCCCCTAGCCGCGATAGCAACATAGGGGTTGATCGTCGCAGCAGAATAGAAATTGATGTAATCAGTCTGCAGTGAAGAGATTAGATTTGACTCATCTTGTGAAATCACATCAATTCCAAATTCATCGATGAGAGAATCGAAAACATTCGAAGCTTCGTCAATCGCCTCAACTAATTTCGGATCATGTTCACAGAACCTCTCGATTGTCTCATCAGACAGTCCAATTGTCTGGCCCTTCGACTCCCCTGCGAGTTGGCGCAGGCGCATCAAACTCTCAAGCATGATAAGTCGACTTAGAGGCCCCAAATGAATATTCTTGTACAACGGTTGCAATAATGGAAAAATCATCCCGATCGGAAAAATTATTGGTTAATTGAAAATTTGATTTTCGTGAACATAAATAATTGAATCTGACAATTGGCTGATAATATTCAAAAATATTTAATTTCAATTAAAATTTGTCAAATGCACAATGGGCTGATTATTGAATATTCAATTGAAAAATAATAGATTATCAGCCTTTTTCAATTGAACAACTGAATTAAATTGGACATGGGATGGTTTAATAGCCCACTCGTACCGTCGGATGGTAAGCAGGATGGGATGCTGCATTAAGGAGACGGAAAAAATGGTAGACGAAAATTACAGGATTCAGGAACTTCTACAGAGAGAAGTATACGTCGGAGACAATCTAGTGGGCACTATTGTAGGGGAACGATATCACCCCAATGAGGATCGAGTTAGATCCATGCGAATTCAGGTGCAACCCGACGTTGCAGAAGAATACATGCGAAAGCCCGCCGAACATGCACCTCTATCGAAAGAATTGATTCATTCAATCCAAGATGATGGGTCTGTAAAACTCTCAAAATCAATGAGAGAACTCCAAAGACGTTGGAGGAATACGGTTCGAATCGAAGAACAACTCTACGCTCCTGACGAACTATTGGACAGGGCCGTACTCGATGACGATGGAATGGAACTGGGAGTTGTTGTCGGTATGGTCAAGGTCAAGCGGACATACAGAGGCATCACAGTCCAGCTTCGCTCAGCAATACGGCGCAGATACGGCTTAGGAGAAACCATCGATATCCCGGTAACGGCTTTGGCCAGAACCCGTGCACGTCTCGATGAAGTCGTACTCTCGCGTACGTACGAAAAATTACGCTCATTGCCGAGTTACATTCAGATTAACGAAGNCATTCTAGAGGATTGATGACAACCGTCATCGTTAATTCGGGGACGCCGGTCGCCNGAATGCTCTGGACGGGTAGCTTAGGTTGGCTGGAGCACCCGGCTGATAACCGGGAGGTCGCAGGTTCAAATCCTGCCTCGTCCACCTCAAACAACAAGAACGGGCGATGCTAGGGCCCGTTCATGCCAGTCGTCTCGGGCAGCAACGCATTCGAATTAGCCGAGGCCCTAGCCGGCGAATTGGGCTGGGAGCACCACCCCCTTGAAGTCAGACGTTTTCCCGATTCAGAGGGCTATGTTCGAGTCCCCCAGGAGAGCATCGAAGCCATTCGTTCTAATCCAGTAGTTGTCGTAGCGACGACGTTCCCAGATTCAGGGATCGTCGAAGCCCTGCTGATGATGGAATCGATTTACGATGTCCGTAGCGGAGACATGCGCAACCTAAAGGGAGAGGGAGAACAACAAATGGAGAATGCTGGTCCTGGGATATTCTTAGCAGTGCCATATTTCGGCTATTCAAGACAAGACAAGCGTTTTCAGCAAGGAGAAGTCGTTTCTGCTAAACTCCTAGCGCGCCTGTTGACTCGTCGTTGTGACGGGATGGTAGTCTTGGATTTGCATGCACCTGCAGTGTTAGAAGATCTCGATGTACCCGTATCTTTTGTATCCTCAATGCCCGAGATTGCCGTTCATCTTCAAAATCAAGTTCAGCCCGATTTTGTTCTAAGCCCGGATAAAGGAGCGATNGAACGNGCCAGTCATGTTGCACAAGCGATAGGCTGCAAATTNTCCTACCTTGAAAAAACTAGGATTGACGCACACACAATTGAACACAAAGCCAAGGATTTGGATGTTAATGGTGCAATTGTCGCCATTGTGGATGACATGATTTCGACCGGCGGCACCATCTGTAAAGCCAGTGATGCATTGCGACGTCAAGGTGCCAAGGCAGTGCATGCGGCATGTACCCATGGACTCTTTACTGGAGGAGCAATTACGCGCCTCGCCAATCATGTCGATGGCGTGCATGCCACCGATTCTTTGCCAAATCCTCGCTCTGTTGTGAGCGGTGCACCAGCGATCGCCAGAGGCGTTGAGGACCTGATTCAGCGGGTACTTTGACACACCAGGTGGTTTGCAGTACCTTCCGCTGCGTTTATACGAGGCACGCCGTGCGGCGGCTTACCAACATGAGGAGTGAATCCAATGAGTGTACACATAGCATTTGAAACCCCAAAAGATGTCCAAGACAGTGTCTACGAGCTCGTGAAGCTTGTCGGAAGCGGCGAAGGACGCCTAAAGAAAGGAAGCAACGAAGTGACAAAAGCTGCTGAGCGCGGCACTGCACAGATGATTGTAATGGCAGAAAATGTCAANCCTGCTGAACTACTTGCACACGTNCCGCTTATCTGCAAAGAGAAGAGCATCCCATTCATCTACGTCGAAGATCAAGCATATCTCGCTGAGGCAGCAGGAATGACTAGCGGTGCAAAGACTGCCGCAATTGCTCTAATGGAAGTCTCAAAGGGTGCTCAAGAAGCATTCAACGGCGTAAAGGAGCAGGCAGACGCCCTGAACTGAATTCTTCGTGATTCTTGGAGGTATAGAATATGACTCAAGAAGGATGGCCAGCAGAAGTGGTCGAAGTGGTCGGTCGAACTGGAATGACTGGAGAGGCGACTCAGGTCAAAGTTCGTGTCAATGACGCACCCAACCCACGTGACGTTGGTCGAATTATCACACGAAACGTCGTTGGACCCGTACGTGTAGGAGACATCTTGATGCTCCTTGATACTGGTCGTGAAGCTCGCAAGTTGAATGTCCGCTGAGGTGAAAACATGGTAGAGCGACGAATTTGCAGTTTTTCTGGAGAAGAGATTGAGCCTGGCACGGGCGTAATGTACGTCAAGCGTGATGGGACCGTACTTTGGTTCAAGGACTCTAAGGCTAGGAAGAACATGAAACTTGGACGAAATCCACGTAAAGTAAAGTGGACTCGTCGATACGTCAAGGGCGGCNTTCAGTAAGATCCCACTTGACAAAATCAGCGATTTCCTACTGTTTCGTACCGTCGGCGTGCTGAAATAGGGGAGTTCGGTCGGCCGGTTCGGTGGAAAATATGCAAACAACATATGTCATGGTAAAACCAGACGGAGTACAACGTGGACTGGTGGGCGAAATCATCAATCGATTTGAGCGCAAAGGGTTGCGTTTGGTCGGATTGAAATCAATCATTCCAAGCATGGAATTGGTGGAACAGCATTACGCTGTTCACAAAGAGCGCCCTTTTTATTCAGGCTTGGTAGAATTTGTGACCTCAGGTCCTGTTGTCGCTATGGCTTGGAAAGGCGTCGATGCGATTTCAGTTTGTAGGAATATCATTGGTGCAACCAATGGACGAGAAGCTGATATGGGGTCAATCCGTGGTGACTTTGGAATGGACATCGGATACAATTTGATCCATGGTAGTGATGGCGAGGAAACAGCAGCATTCGAACTGGGTCTGTGGTTCCCAGAAGGACTGAACGAATGGACACCTGTTCGAGAGACATGGGTCTATGAGTAATTTCCAATTGGAAAATCAATTTTTCAATTGGAAAATGGGGGTTTTTTGATGGCTGAAATGAGCCGGCGCCAACCAATTGTTGCTGTTCTTGGTCATGTAGACCATGGGAAGACCTCGGTACTTGACTACATCCGAAGTTTGGGCCAAAACAGGCAAGCCAGTGTTATGGCACGTGAAGCCGGTGGGATTACACAGCATATTGGGGCTACAGAAGTTCCCGCCACTTTGCTAAACGAATTGTGCAGCCCGTTAATGGGAGGCAAGGAATTCTTGTCTCCGGGCCTACTCTTCATCGACACGCCAGGACACCATTCGTTTTCTACACTGAGAACACGCGGTGGTTCATTAGCAGACATTGCGATCTTAGTCGTCGATATGATGGAAGGGTGTCAACCACAGACGCTCGAGTCTATTCGAATATTGAAACAAGCTAAGACACCATTTGTTGTCTGTGCAAACAAGGTCGACAGAATCCATGGATGGAAATCCATCAGTGGACGTTCGGCTGCCGCTTCGATGAAAGATCAAGACGCACATTCACAAGGATTGTTTGAGCAAAAATTCTGGGACCTAGTGGGCCAATTTGGAGAACAAGGATTCAACCTAGACATGTACAACAGAATTTCTGATTTCACACAAAATATTGCTTTGGTGCCTTGTTCGGCAAAGGAAGGTGAAGGCATGCAAGACCTATTGGCAATTACAATTGGACTAGCAGAGAAATTCCTAGATGAGCAACTCTCTGATGTTGTAGGTGCATCCGAAGGCACTGTTTTGGAGATGAAAGAAGAACGTGGACTGGGCAAAACCTTGGATGTCATTTTGTACAGAGGCGAGATTTCTAAGGGCGATGAAATCGTCATTGCAACGGAGAATGGGCCCCAAGTCACACGTGTCCGCGGATTGTTTCGACCACGTGGAATGGCTGAAATGCGGGATGCAGGAGATCGATGGGATGCCATCGAAACTGTACAGGCCGCATCAGGTTTGAAGTTAGCCGCACCTGATTTGGATGGAGTATTGGCGGGAACCACACTGCGTGTTCTATCCAATGTCGAAGAGGAGCGGAATGAAGCGATCGATGCTTCTAGGGAAGAATCTGAAATCAGCATTGAATTGGATGAAGAGGGAGTGATCATAAAGGCGGATACCCTCGGTGGACTTGAAGCTCTAGCATTTGAGTTGCGAAATCAGGAACCTCCAATTCCAATCCGAAGTGCTGGTATTGGACCTGTGAACAAACGTGACCTACGAGGTGCAGAAAATGCATCTGATCCACTTCACAAAGTGATTCTTGCATTTAGCACAACCGTCCAAAGTGAAACCGCAGATGAATTGGCTAAGGAAGATTGCAACGTTGAATTCATTGGTTCAGACGTTATCTACCACATCCTTGAGCGCTTCGAGACGTGGACTGAAGAGCGAAAAATCGAGTTGGAAGATGAAAAGCGAGAGAAAATTGTCTACCCTGGTAAAATCAAAATCCTCGCCGACCATATTTTCCGAAGATCCGGCCCCGCCGTTGTCGGTGTCCGGATTCTTGGCGGTCGACTACACATTGGACAACGTCTACTCACGATTGATGGGAACAAAGTCGGACAAGTGAAATCCATCCGAATTGGAGATGCCTCTCACAAAGAGGCAAAACAAGGAGACGAAGTTGCGGTTGCCATTGAGGGAGCGACTGTAGGCAGAGGAATTGACGAAGAGGACATCCTCTTGGTTGATGTCCCAGCAAGTCATGCTCGAAGATTGCGAAAACTCGAACTAACTGCGGCCGAACAAGAAGTTCTCGACGAACTTACGGCTTTGCATCGAGCAGAAGACCACTTCTGGGGCCGATGATAGTACGCAGTGCATCGTTTTTACCTGCTAAATATCAGAATATCTGATGATGACCGAGTGACCCCCCTACCCCGAACGTTCAAGTACGAATTGGGGTGGTCCTGCGTTGGGTTAAGACCCAAGGTGATACCATGTCAGCAGGGATGGCACAAGCAGCAGGCACTGGCCGAACAAAAGACTTGATTTCGACCGTGAGTCAAATCTCGCACGGACTGATGGGTGAAGTTGCCAAAGTTATCATTGGTAAAGAAGAAAATTTGCTACGTGTTACGGTTGGAATTCTATCCAATGGAAACATGCTTCTCGAGGATTTTCCCGGTTTGGCCAAAACTTTGCTAGCGAATACTTTCGCAAAGGCGCTTGGTTGCAAGTTCAAGCGTGTCCAATTCACACCTGACCTACTCCCCTCTGACATTATGGGGACTTACATGTACGATCAGCAAGCAGGCGAATTCAAACTACGACCAGGACCATTGTTCACAAACATCCTACTAGCTGACGAAATCAACCGTGCTCCTCCCAAGACGCAAGCTGCACTTCTAGAAGCCATGGAAGAAAAGCAAGTTACCATTGAAGGAATTACGCACAAACTGCCTGCACCGTTCGTCACCTTGGCAACGCAGAACCCTATTGAGCAGGAGGGAACCTATCCACTACCTGAGGCTCAGATGGACCGATTCCTGATGAAGATGTCAATGGGCTATCCAGATCGAGCCGAAGAAAAGGCCATTCTCGCTCGTCGAAAGTTGCGTGGGAAAGACGGTCACGATGTCGAGCAGATTACATCACCAAAGAAGGTAGTCGCTATGCAAAAGGCTCTTGAGACTGTGCATGTTGATCCTGCAATTCTATCCTACATCGTTGAGGTTGTGCAACGCTCACGTGAAGACCACCGTGTCATTACCGGTGCTTCTCCACGTGCAAGCCAATCACTGTTCAAGACGGGCCGTGCTTCAGCTGCAATTGATGGACGCGACTATGTGATCCCCGACGACATCAAGCGCGTCGCCTTGCAGGTTTGCAGTCATCGTATTGTTCTCAAACCTGAAGCGAAGATTCGGGGGATTACAGGGATGCATATCATGCGCAAGATTCTCTCTGAAGTACCCGTCCCGGTTATCCAGTAAGCCGATTACAATCGCCCTTCGAGGACTCGTCAAAGCGAGTGTTTCAAAGAGGGGCTTTGCTGACGAGCCTATGACTCACTTGAGGTTGATTGCATGAATCCATACAAAATGGTCATCACTGTTGCCAACCAAAAGGGCGGTTGTTCAAAAACGACCACGGCAGTCAACATTGCTACCGCATTGGCTAAAGGTGACCCAAAGAATGGTTGGCCCGCCGCCAAGGTTCTACTTGTTGATATGGACCCTCAGGGCAATGTTTCAACCTCATTCGGTATTTCAAAAAACAACCTCGGACGGACTGTGTATGATCTGTTGATGAATGATCTTGGAGAGGAATTGCCTATCATTGAGGATTACCTGATTGGTCCTGATATCATTGCGGACTCAATGTGGGACGCTTGGAATGGGAATTACCCTGACAAGAATCCACCGAAGACAATGGTAGAAGTCAAGAAGATTGATGGGAAAAAAGCAATTGTCTCGTCAGGAGTAGAGAATCTTTGGATTTTGCCAAGCAATGTTCAACTCGCTGCAGCGGAGATTGAATTGGCAACACGAATCGGTCGAGAAACTCGATTAAAAGAAGGATTGGCATCTGCAATTGATGAATTCGACTACATCATCATCGATACCTCTCCGAGTCTTGGACTGTTGACCATCAATGCAATGGCCGCCTCAAATTGGGTTCTGATTCCTGTCCAAACAGAATACTATGCTCTTGAAGGAATGAGTCAACTAATGAACTCAATCAAACTCGTTCAGCGCCGAATCAATCCCAACCTCAAATTGTTTGGAATTGCAATGACCATGTACCAAAAAACAACACTTTGCGATACGGTTGTGACCGAAGTGCGCAGACACCTACGAGAGCAGGTATTCAGTACTGTGATTCCTAGAGATATCAGTGTTGCAGCGGCACCTGCTGATGGTGGCCCCGTCGCAATTATCAAGAAACCGAATCGTAACAACAAGGGCAGTCAACAATATTGGGCTTTGGCTAAGGAAGTTCATCGGAGAGCCTTGCGTATTCGGAAAAAGTATGGGATCAATGAACCCAACCGACTACAGCAATACAAAATCAGAACCGGCGAATGAACCCACAATTCAACGGAATGCTCAAAATGCGGCTTGTCTGCCTCCGCATTGGTAGAAAACATGGGCTCACCCAACATGACCTCCGTAAGTGTCTCCTTCGACGTCCGAAGGCAGTTGAATTCAATGCGAGCAATGGGGAATCACAAGAGTGTAGATCACTTGCTAGCTCAAGTTCTGCAGGAATATCGTATGGCTCAGCTGAGAGCTGAAGCTGACAAATTGCGCAGTCGATTGCGTGATATCGGGCAAACCGATGTTGAAGCACTGGTCGAACGACTCGGTCAATCTCCCTATGGTGGTTAGATGAAAGGCCAGGCACCTGCATACTCTGTCGATGCCCCTACCCTATTCAGGGGATTGATGGACGGAGGAAGCAATGCTCGTATACTGCTTGACTTGGCTGCTGCAAACCATATCGAATTGCATGCACAAGCATCGGATTGGAATGACCTTTTGTGGCTAATCTCTACAGCACTCAGAGAATCTGGAGGAGCCTACTCCGGAGAAGATTATGCTTCTTTGAGGAATAATCTCCCTGTAGTTTTCCACTAGTCTACTGATTTCCATGGCGCTCAAGCCATTGGTGTCCGTACCATCGCCATTGATCCATTGTCCAGCCTTCCGGTAGGCCACCTGATGGTAGAGGTGGAGCTTCAGCTGGTGGCTGTTCAGGTTGTTCTGATGACTCCTCAACTTCTTCTTCCTGACTGGGGATTGACATTTCCTCAGCGACGTATTCCGGTTCGGACGAATTCTCTTCATCTGGACCTAACTCTTCAATTGCAGGGCCTTCGATGGAGGGTTCTTCATCTTCAAGCGGGTCTTCGCCCCATACTTTTTGCTCATCAATTCCACCTCGAGTCTCAAAGGTATCACCACTCTCCCAAGCATCCAATTCTTGGGTGGCATCCTGATGTGTGTATTGGGCGTCAGGTTTTCTCTTGTCCCTTGCCTTGCCAATCGATCGAAGCGTGATGACTATGATGGGAAGCACGAAAGCCATGGCGGCAACAATGTATCCCGCAATGACTGCGAAATCCTTGATGGCGCCCATTGCATCAAACTCTTCATCCTCCAAAAGTGTGATATTTTCAGAACCTGAGTTGGGATCGTATGCATCGGTACAGGCCTGAACATCATCTGGATATTTGTTGCAATGGTCTTCTAGTGTCTTAATTTCTGGATCACCATCATCGTAATCGGCGTTGCTACCAAGGCAGTCGCGATCTTCATCTAGCCATTCTGAACGATTGTTCGCCATGGAACAATCACCAAATGCAGATTCTGTATTGTCATCATAACCATCTCCATCTTCATCGACACAACCGTATCGACTGATAGACGTGTAACTGTTTGTTCCAGGATCGTACATGTTCGCACGGGTGCTTGTACCTGCAAGCGTTGGACAGGCATCCCCTCTGTAACCAGTTAAATTGTCTCCGTATCCATCTCCATCTGAATCATAGTGCTGAGTTGATTCAAGATGAAATGCATCTGCGATTCCTACAGGATGAGCTTCGACTCCATTGCCGGGATCTGAATATCCATCTCCATCTGTATCTTGGCAACCGAGTCGATCAATGGTTGAACCACCGGATTGGTTCGGACATGCATCAGGATTCGTAGCACCTAGCTCATCATTGTCGCCATATCCATCTCCATCTGAATCTGCCCATTGGGTCGAATCTTCGGGGAACTTATCTCCACCTACACCAAACTTGTTGTCTCCATAGCCGTCCCCATCTGAGTCGGTTTGTTGAGCGGAATTGCTGGGGAAGGCGTCGCCATTGTCACCTACACCATCATTGTCAGAATCCATGGTCTCCGAAGCATCATTTGGGGCCCAATCTGCATTATCACCCACACCATCTCCATCCGAGTCTGCCGATTCATTGGGGTCATCTGGGAATTCATCGAGGCCGTCGACAACACCATCATCGTCTCTATCTGCATCTAGAAGGTGAACCTCTGAGGTGCTGCCAAATGATGTGAAGATGAAAACGCCCTCGCCATCAGCTTGTCGGAAACCGGTGACTTCACCTTGGATCGAAAACTCCTGTGTCACTGCAAGCGTATCGATGTCCAAAGAAAAGACGCGACCATTTGACATGCCCAACATCAATCGCTGATCTAATTGCTGCAATGATCGACCTTGCCCATTTGAGCAGAGGTTGATTGATTGTTCACGGACCCAACTAGATGTGTTGTGAATATCCAATCGACAATTGTCAGTCAAACTGAACAAGAATGCCTCATCATTGCTCAATCCTAACTTCAACAAAGGAGCCGTGGAATCCGCAAGGGATTGGACAAAAGAACCGTTTTCATCATGAACCCGAATTTGCTTATCACGACCTGAGGTGAGAATTTTCCCATCTGAAAGTGCAACTACATCTGTAATTCCATTGGTATGGCTACTGATGGTTGAGATCCCCGATAGTGTGCTGGCTGTCCCATCCCACTCAATGGCATTTTTGGAGAGACGCTTGGTCACCCATAGATCGCCATCTCGATCCCAAGCAACACCATCAACTGCTTCGTTGACGGTGAATCGATACAATTCATCCATGTAGTCGATTGAGACCACAACAACGACACTTGTTGTACCAAGTGCAAGCAACGCTTCATTGGAATTGAAATCTGCGCAATTAACGGAAGTATTGGTGTCTACTGACCAAACCTCAGCATAGGTTCCGTTCTCGTGAACCAAATAAGCAGTAACAATCCCCTCAGGAGTTGCAATCAAGATATTTCCATTGTCCAATTCCCACCAACCAATCGCAGCATGATCAAACTCGGCGACTTTTCCTGCACTCCCTAATTCCTCAAGCGAGGCTGCGGCAGGGGTTGTTGCCACGGGCAGCAGCAGAGAGCAGAGAAGAATGATTGTGAGGCAGAAAGACCGTCCGCGCATGAGAACACGACCGCGTCTTCACCTTTCAAACGAGCGCATCGGTGATTTTGTCCGATTACGCACCCCGTAGGGGTGCGATGTACTCACTCTTCCTCGTCGACTGAAGCCTGTGAAATTGGCTTGAGTACGGCTCTACCAACCGGCTTCAGAACTGTAGGCTCTGCCACCTTGGGTTCAATGGAAATCGGTTTTCGAACCGGCTTCAGGATTGGTGCCAGAGTGGGTAGTTTCGTTTCGACTTCTTCCTCTTCAGATGGCAATTGATCTTCGAGGACTGGTGGCCCCTTGGTTGGGGGGCCGGTCGCAGGCTTGGGTGGAGCGCCATCACGTACCAATCGTCCACCACCTGGTGGCCCGCGAGATGGTTTCATTACATCTGCAAAGTCTGGTGTTTCTTCAGAGGTAGATTCGGCAGCGAGCTCCGTTTCTTCCTCAGACATCGCGCTGAGAATGGTCTTTGTCAAAGATGGCTGTTCTTCGATTACGGGCTCTGGATCGGTATCGAATTCTTCCTCGGACATGGGCTCTGATTCTGGAGTGAGCGGTTTGGGGGTCTGGATCGGTTGACGAACTGGTTTCAATGCTGCCAAGCCACCACTAGCGGGGGGTGCAGTGGGTTTCCCAAGTGTGCTACCGGATAGAGCGCCAAGTCCTCCTGTTTTCTGAATTGGTTGGCGGACCGGCGCAGCGAGTGTTTTCGGTGTATCGGATTCTGGTTGCTTCGGACTACCAAGTCCACCAGGTCGTGCCAATCCACCCAATCCTCCAGATGGCCGTCCCAAAGCGGGTGCCGCCCCTGCTGCAGTGGTGGGCATTTGGCCCTTGGCTCCAGCCAGTGCATCCATCCATGCTTGGCGACGGTCTAGACGACTGTCTTGTCCTTCAAGTTCCGCCGCTTCTTCAGCACGCTTCAGTTCAGCTTCTGCCTCCAAATCCTCTTCGGTGATTAGACCCTTTTCGAGTTCAACCCGGAGTTTTTCTTCGGCAGCTACGCGGAATTCTTCTGCGCGGGTTTCGAGTTGGTTCAAACGGTCGCGAATTTCTGCACGCTTGATGGCGAGTTGGGCTTCGATTTCTGCCCGAATTTCGCTCTCTTTTCGTCGAACTTCAATGAGGGCTTTGTTGCGCATGATCTCTTCGCGCTTGGCGACTTGACGCTCAAGTTGTTCTGCAACCTCTCTCTCTTTCTGTGCGCGGAAGGCTGCCAATTCTGCTTCCATTTCGACTTCAAGATCCAGACTTGTTTCTTGCTTAATCAGGTCTAGATTTGTTTCGTGTGCAATTCTCTGATTTCGAATTCTTGAATCAATTTCTGCCATAATTTGGCGCTCAGCGGCCTGCTGTCTAGCAGAGAATTCCGATTCGATTTGAGAGACCCACGAATCTTTCTTTTCTTCGTATTGTGAATCGAGTTGTTCTCTCAAGTCAAGTTCACGATCGTGTCGGAATTGACTCAAGTGTTGGGTGATCTCAGCCTCTCTATCGACCTTGTATTGCTCAAATTCTGAATCAATCCGATTTCGGACAGTGTCTTCAAGTTCAATGTGTAGTGCTCGATCAATTTCGTCGATTGCATGAGAGAATGAGACGTCAAATCTTTCCTTCAGTCGCTGTTTTCTCAATGAAAGACGCTCACCGTATTCGGAATCAAGATTCTTCAGAATTGAAGTTTGCAATTCTTCTCGTTTCCGAGCCACTGCCAACTCCAAATCCTCTTGCATCCGACCCTCTAGCCGTTCTGTTTCTTGAGTTAGACGAGTTTCGAGTTCGGTTGCGAGCTCTTGTGCTATTTCTTCTTCCAAACGATGTGCACGACGCTCATATTCAGCACGAAGTCTTGCTTCGCGCTCGCGAAGACGTTGGCGCAATTGCTGTTCTAATCGACGACGAATACCATCTCGAAGTTGAATTTCTCTCTCAGCAAGCCNGGCTTGTTGAGCGTCCTCTATTCGTCGNGCCTGGGCACTTTCTTCNTCGTCTAAACGTACACTCATTTCNGACTTTAGATTGTCTTCTATTTGGTGAATTTGGCGTTGNAGTTCTTGACCCGCCTCAATTTCAAGTCGCTCCTCTAAGAAAGCACGACGGCGCTCAAATTCCGAGTCCATTTCGTCCTTCAACTGTGATCGAAGTTGATCTCTTCTGGAATCCAACCTACGAGTTGATTCCAACTCAAGCCGAGAACGAATNGATTCCTCTTCTCGGACAAGGCGGAGNTTCATCTCTTCGCGAAGGGTGGCTTCCTCTCTCTCAAGAACGTCCCGNTCAAGTCGCTCAAGTTCAGACTCCATTTCNGAGCGTAATTCAGATTCAATNTCNGCAAGAGCNCCTTCAGCCTGCATTCCAACNGTTTTTGCCAATGCNCTCTTGATNCCTGCTANNCGCTCTGATTGCTCTTGNAATCTAAGTCGTCGCTCGCGCTTTAGNGANGNNCGCATTCTNCGTTCGTCATCAAGTCGATTGTCTATGGATTGGACNTCATCNAGGGNAGGCGTGCGCATTTGCGTAGGGTCTGATTTTCCAGCCGTATGCCGCGCTCTAAGTTCTGCTAAGTTTTCCCTGCTAACACTCAAGGGTCCCATCCCCGAGTTCTCTTCGAATTCTTCTGATACTTAACCGCCATAGGTTTGAACAATCTCAATCCTATGATTATCAGACCTTATGTCATACTCCGAATCATGTCGGGATTTATGCTTCTGATTCAGGATTATTGAACATTGAATCACAGATTTTTGGTCCAAATAATACGTGTGTGATGATTAGGCTCAATGAAAACGCCAACAGAATGAAGGAGGCTGTAATCGCACCGTTTGAATCCAAACCAGCGATTGGAATCAAAGTCGCGATAAACATGGAGAGTAGTAAAACCAAACTTAGGTTCATACCCATGCCCTTTGAGAACTTGGGTAAACGTCGATCTGAAATCATCAACATGCCTGCAATGGCCATTCCTGGAATTATCATCCAATCTAAGGGTGAATGCGTTCCACTCCCAGTATCTGAGGACAGTGAATCGATGTCGAATACTTCCGGTTGGAGATAAATTAATCCCGATAAAGCCAGAATCAATACTGCGCTAGCAGGACTTGCCAAGCCGTGAAACCAACGGTTGTCTAACTCTGACTCATGTTGAAATCGAGCCAACCTGAGCATCGTACAGACCACCACCCAACAACATACGATGACAACTGAGATTGTCCAAAAGGGTGCATTTTGACCCCATTGGCTGAACAATCCAAACACCAGAATCGCCGGAGCTACACCAAAAGAAATGGAATCTGACATCAAATCAAGATAGCTGCCGAGGTGCCTACGCTTGGAATATGTTCGAGCAATGGGTCCATCGATTAAATCTCCAAAAACCGAGAGAATAATGAATAACATCGCCATCCAAATATATTGCTCAGATTCTGCATCAACAGTCGAAAAATCATCGAAGGCCAGAATCAAACAAGCAATTGAGAATGTGCCCAATAGCCCATTCAGTAGAGTAATCCAATCCGCGACGCCCATCAATCGGAAAGTCGTCTTCATACCACAAACCAGCAGTTGGTTTCGCTTGATTCTTTCCCAGATTATTCTCAGAATGTCACAAAGAACGACTCTGAGCAAGCTGGACAATCCAAACGTCGTTTGCCGGGCTTTGGACGAATACGCAATTGTCGTTCACATGACGGGCAATCAACCTCAACTTTCACGACCTTTCGTGTAACCTTGAAAACAATCGAACATGAAGAACAGCGTAGCGCACACGGACGTTCATCGACACCGACCCGCAAAATCTTCGAACACGACGGGCAACCGACTTTTTCATCCATCCATGCGTCTCTCGTAGGCTTGTGGTCGATTCGTACGACTGCTGCACATACACGACAGGTGACTTCCCCGAGCTCATGAGGAAGGATACTGTCACAACTCGGACAATCGATTGTTGGAGATGCAATCTTTGATTCGATTTCAGGGATTTCATCACTCACGAAATCACCTCTTTACGGACGCTTGGGAGGGCCGATGACAAGAATCCCATTCGGCATAAAGGTCACACCCATGTCCAAATCGACACCAAAGGATTCAGCAATCGCAGAGACGGCACTCTTGGCCAACGTTGCTGAACGATCTGCTGGTATGGGGATGAAGTGTACCTCTGCCCCAGATTCAAGCAATTCACGCACATCATTGGGAAGATGATCTCCAACGCTCGGCTGAGCTGAAGGGGTAAGACTGACTCGTTCGGTCGCCCGCCACCAGCGCGCACGACCTTCATCGCGATGGTTTTCGACCAAACCATTCTTCACTAGAGTCTGCAGGTGATGGTACAAGTGGTATCGAGTAACACCGGTACTCTTCTGCAACATGACGGTTGACTTTTCCTCAGCATCCAGAAGATCTTCGTAGATGGCTAGCCTTGTCGGATGTGACAATGCCATGGTTCGCCCATCAACACGAATCTTGCTCACTGACCGTCCCCCGTGGTTTCGTCGATTCATACGCGTATATCAAGGCGGCGACTGTTCAATCATGCGCAACAGTTGCGGTCTCCTTAGAAAACAATAATTTGAATGCATCCGAATAATCTTTGAGAATTGAACCCAAAACAGATTTTAACAAATTTATTCGATTGCCTGATGAAGCAATGAAAGCACCATTGAGAATGACGAGGAAAGCACTCATCTCATGAACGAGAACGGCGAGTGCAAGACTGTTCATTCCAGTCAATACCGCACCCATCAACATCACAGTAACTAGAATTGAAATCACGATGTTGAATTGAACTACAGCACGTGTACGCTTGGCAATGCGAATCAGTGAAGTGATGGCACGTGGATCTTCACCTGGAATGAGGACATCTGCGGCATCCAAGTTCACTTGCTCTCCACTGCCAACTGCAACACCAATGTCTGCAACGGCGAGGGCAGCAGCATCGTTGAAACCATCTCCAGCCATCAATGTCCTCCGCCCTTGGCTTCGGCGTTCCACCCACATGGCTTTCCCTTCTGGATTGATTTCACCACGACACTGTACCGCAGGAATCCCGATCTCTTTTCCAAGTGTTTCAACGGCATCTTGTGTGTCACCGGAAAGCAATTCTATCGCGACACCCATCGATTGCAAGTCATGAATCATCTCCGCTGCGCCTGGTCTCAAATCATCATGGATAAATGTGAAAGCAGCAATGGCTTTGTCACCTTTCGCTAGAATTGATAGCCCGAGTGCTGGATCGATACCTTCCAACAAATCGTCGGGGATCTTGATGTCATTCTTGATAATCCAATCTTTACGACCAAACATGACTTTCTTACCACTGTGTTTCCCTTCCACACCAGCATCACCGTCCTGTATTGAGGTGACTTCTGCGATACCCAACCCGCTAGCTTCCTGCAAGATGACTGCGGCGTATGGGTGATTCGAGCGCTGTTCAAGACCAGCAGCAAGACGGAGTACATTTTCTGATTTCTGTGATTTTGCCAAACGAACTTCGCTTAATCTTGGCTGTCCACTGGTCAATGTACCGGTTTTGTCTAGTAATGCAAGGTCAATCCCGGCCGCAGCTTCGAGTGCATCCCCACCACGAGCAACAACACCGATTGAGGAGGCCGTAGAAAGTGCTGCAGCGTGAGGAACTGGCGCGGCGAGTAAAAGTGCGCAAGGACAAGCAACCACCCATAGTAAGAGGGTCAGGCGAACATCATTTGTGATTAGGCCCGCTAAAGGGGCACCCACCAAAACAAGGGGCACCCACCATTTAGAGAACATCTCAATTGAGCCTTGAACCCTAGGGGGCCGATCTCGGAAGGTTCTGACTTCATCGATTAACCCCGACAACCTGGTATCACCACCCACAGCAGTGGCTTCAACTACAATCGGCCCTCGGTCGAGGACCAAGCCTGCGTGAACCTCTTCGCCCTCAGATACTCGAATCGGGATGCTCTCGCCAGTCAGAGGGGCGCGATTGAGTGAACCAATTCCTTCTATGACTACACCGTCTACCGGAACAATTTCACCGCTCCGAATTTCAACACGATCTCCATTTTCANGGAGTTCAATCGANATTANATCNTCTTCATCTNCCGAATGANATCCNGATTGACTTGATGACAACANNTTCTGNATGGGGGNCATCATCGANATACCCGTGATTNTCTTNGGTTTNNTCACNCTGCGAGCNCGNCTNGGNAANCGATCGAGNCCCCCTTGCATGGCTTCACGNGCCTTCAGCANAGCTGATTCTTCCATATGAGCGGCAATTGCAACAAGAATTGAAACCATGAGGGCTTCAGACCAATGTTGGCCGAAAAAAGCTCCAATCACTGCCAATGATGTCAACAGTTGAAAACCCAATTCCTTGTTTTTGAGGCCACCCCATGCATCAAGGAACATGCGCCATCCAGAGAGTCCTACACCGATGAGTGTCATTGACAACAAGAGGCTCTGATTTTGGAATCGCTCTGGCAGAATGAGAATTGCAACCAAAATCAATAATGCAGGGATGGTTGATACCAAGCGCCATTGTCCCTGATCTAAGCGCCGATTCTGGACTTCTTTCAGTATGGCTTTACCGCCAATCACCCGATCGAGGCCATTGCTTAACTCGCTAATCAGAATTTTTTCAGTCAATGGAACTGTTTGAATTTCGACGTAAGCGTCTTCAAATCGAACCTCCAATACGGCAGGAATTTGCATCATTATTTGTCTTAACTCTCTTCGACTCACACCGTTTTTTGCTGCAAGTCCTGAAGCTGTCACCCCCATAATTCGCTGCCAAGGAACATCCGGTTCGTGACCTAAACTGGCCATAACTGCAGAGACTTTCGATGTGTGTCCTTCACCCAAATCGATGTCGATTGAGATTGTACCCATTGTCACAGAAACAGCGACCTTTTTTACACCATGAATACGCTGAGTTGCCCTTTTTGCCTTGGCTGCACAATCGGGGCAATCCATCCCCTTTATGGGCCATTCAAAGGTGTGAGAACCATCGATTTCCAGTGATAAATCGGCGGCTTCCGTAATGGCTTTAACTTCAACGTCGACCAACCGGGGCTTCAGACGATCTTTGACGGCATCCACCTGTTCAGTGAGTCCTTTCTTGAGTTTTGCAAAACGTTCTGCAATAGCAACATTGTCGGTGCCCGAATTGGAATCCGATTGTTCTGTAGATTGCGAAGGAATCCGAGTCGATGGGGAGTCATCCTCATCTTCATCCTCTATGAGGATGAAATCATCGCCCTGACTCATACTCGCTGCGAGTTGGATTTTGCGTTTGAATCTGGCTGTAATTCATGGTTGATATATCAAATCGAATTTTCCAATTGGAAATTCAAAATTTCAATTGGTGCAGGGGGCAGGATTCGAACCTGCGAAGCACTTGACAGCGGATCTTGAGTCCGCCCCCTTTGACCACTCGGGAACCCCTGCGTAATTCGTGGGAGACAAACTCTACAGTTCATTCTTCCTCTTGGTGGCTATCGAGTAAATCTTGGGGAATTGGGGGTGGATTTTCATCGGGAAACTGTTCTGGAGGGCTGGGCCAATCACTGTTTTCATCTTCGTTTTCGTCCTCGTATTCATCACCCCATTCATCACTTTCTTCATCACGTAGCCACAACATTGCAGCTCCAAATCCAAGTGCAGTGCAGACCAGTACCAACATACTGACGACGATTGGGCCGTCTCCGAAGACACGCTCAAACCACGACAAACTGGCTCCTTCTTCACGAATCGGGGCGACATCGACTGGAATTCTCGAATCAACATCACTGTTGACAATAAAGTAGACCTGTAAATCCCCTTCTCTCCAAGCTTCAAATCCAAATCTCAACAAGATTGATTGCCTTGCGTCCATAGAAACTTGTTGACTTTCTAGTTGAATGATGAACGGTTCTGAGTTTGGCTGCGGCTCCCATGCCCAAAGGCTGACATTGATTTCACCCGCTAGATTCCCAATATTGTGAATTCGGACATCAACTTCGATGATGTCGCCCACTTCGGGGGCTCCATTTTCAATCCAAATTGATACTAAATCAGGAGTGAAATGCATGATTTCCAATGCAGGAACTCGTGGTGAATATTCTGTACCTGGACCCTGTAAATCATTTCCTGCAAGATCCTGCCCCTCAACCCATACCATCAACACGTCACCGGGTAACAAATCGACTTCTGAGGTCATATTGACGTAATTTGAGTAAACCCACAATCCATCAGAGTGCACACCTAAGCCCATATCAAAGGAAGATTTCGTCCCTGAAATATCAAGCCCATCTCTTCGGAAAACCCAATGAAGAACAAGGCCCTGTTCACCCATTCCGCCTTCATCTTCCACCGTGAAGGCCACCAATTGATTGGAAAGTGAATCGGAACGAAGTTGGACAAGGCTTGTCGTTTGGAATTCGATTCTTGGAGCGATACTGTCGATGGCAACTGCAAACGACATAGCGGGTAAACTGGCGTTTAATCCTGAAAGATTGTCCAAGCCAAACTGAATGGTATGAGTGGGGCCCTTCCAAAGGTTGGCATCGAAATCGATGATTGTACTGAACCCGCCCCCATCTGGAACTGAATACATTGTAAATGGCGCCTCTCCGTCAAGAATATTGATTTCAACCGTCGTAGATTGTGGTAGTCCAATCGCAATTTTTTGGTTCAGTTCCCGGTGTACTATGGAAGCCGTAAACGACATTGAATCACCCGGTTGTAGATTCAATTTATTTTCAAAAATTGGCATAGAGGGTAAGGTCAAATCCTCGATTGTATCGACACGCCACATTAGTCGATTGTCCAAAGCCCATGCAAGATGTTGCAAGTTTATCGCTGGTCCAGAGACTAGTTCACCGTCTTCATGAATTCTCAGTGAAGGAATCCACTGGCCTTGCAACCAGTCTTCTGGTGCCCCAAAGTTGATGGCGAATGAAATCTCAATCAGATAGGCATCGTCTCCAAGTGATTCCGTGGAAACCGAAAGTGGAACTACGGGAGTACTGGCAGTTGATGTGAGTGTTCCATTCAATGGTTGATATTCAATGATGCCCTGACCGTCTCCAGCAACGTCTAATTGAATCAAATCTATCGATTCAAGCCCGTTTGCATCCTGAAGAGTAAACGAAAAAGTGTGCTCAATTCCCATTAATAGAGACATATCTTCGTGGCGATTAAGTGAAATTGAAGGTAGCGATAATTGAGTTGGCTGTTGTGTTTGAACATACATTGTCGCAAGATCATTCTCGAATCCTGGACCTCCACCCCCAACATATGCATGGCCGGCAAAATCTCCACCTTCGACATAGCATGAAATGCGATCATTTTCATTGAGCATAGACAAACTTACTGCAGGGAAATCAACACGCATTGTTCCTCTGGGAGCACCGCCTAAAAATTGCAGTGATTCGCCATACTCACTTTCATCTGGGATGCCGTCTTGATCGGTATCGTCATAACTTTCAAACCAACAACGTAGAGATACAAATGTGTCCAGCAATTCATCATCCTGAACCTCAATCCAGAACGGAACTGTTCGATCAGGGGACAATATATTGCCATCCGCCAACTGACCACCATCGGGTGTGTAAATCATCAATGGGCCCAACTTCGGTGGATTGGGGTCAGTCTTGACCTCAACCAATAACTCACCAGCAGAAGCATCCTCTGCACCGAAAATGGGTACTCCTGATGGACCAATCTGCAAAATCCATGGAGAAACTGTGACATGATTCGAACCACTAGGAAGTTGAATAAATGCGGAAAATGCTCCCGATTCTCCGCTAGTCCCAATCGATTGTGATGTTCCATTGGTCCCATTCAGCTCTAGTCCCACAGTGTAAGCGTTCGGAGCAGGATGTGTTGCTGCTTGACCTTCAAATCGTACCGTTCCAGTAACTGAAATCATTGAACCCGATTTGGCATGCAGGGGGTACCGGGCATCCCACTCGTTGGATAACAAGCGAGATTGTTCATCACGTACCTCCCATGAGACAATTTCAAGATCGTTCTCCATCGCTTGATGATTTGATCCACCGATTGTTGAACTGGCAGGGCCCAAAGTGAATCCATCAACCTCTATTGCTTCGGACAACACTTCAATGATATCTGCATCATCAAAAGCCCACTGAGTTTGGAAATTCCAGTACAGTTGAAGCCCCATGTCACCTACCGTCGTCAGACTAACTGAGGACAATGCCATATGTTGTGCTCCAAATATTTGGGTGGCCACCGGTTCGGTTGATAGGCCCTCAACATGAACCTCAATATCGATTCCTGTCGAACTCTGCAATCGAAGAATGGCGACATCGAGCAGGTCGCGATCGAATAAATGCGTGTGTGTACTCACGATGGTGATGTTCTGTTCAGGTACCATGGTTCCAGTTGGTACTGAATCGATTTCATTGACAATTCGTTGGGCATGAGAAATCGAACCTGTGAGGGAAATGCCTCCAATGTCTGCTTGCAGTACGATGGGGATTTGAAGTTCACCGGCAGCAATCGAAGCAGGACCCGTACCATTGATTGCATCAGATTGAATCGCTCGAAGCGTCGAACCTAATCCTGTAACCGAATCGATTGTTTCCCATGAAATAGCCATACCGATGAAGGTAAAATCTGACGGNNCCGATTGATTTTGGATTGAAGATACTGGGTACTCGAGAATCCGATATTGTCCTGAATCCAGCGAGTCTTCAACACCGTTTGCCCAAGTCCAAGTGATGTCATCTTCAGCGTGAAGAACGACGCCTTGATCGACTGGATTCCCATGTACTGCCCATTGAGAGAGTGGTGTATTCTGTTGAAGATGATGTCCATCAAACCAACCGAAGGCTCCATCTTGAATGCTATTCCAAGACCAATCTACGACTCCATCTCCTCCCACGTCAAGTGCGCCAGTTTTCATCGGTGCACCAAGTTCACCGATGAACGAGGCGTGATGGACCCAACCTCCAGGCTGTAAATCGATTGAAACCCGAATATTGACTGCGGCATGAGGTAGAGAAACACTCTGGTTGCCTAAAACACCGCTGGCAAGCAAGGTACCTTGTCCATCCCAAATTTGGTACAAAGCTCCGGCCGATTCAGCGATGATTGAAATCTCTTCAATAGGGGCATCCCCGTATGCAGAGGCCCCTGAAATACGAACGGTGTTCAGAGTGGGATTCGTAATGTTCCCCGCGACATTGTCGTGAGTAAGAATATGCGGAATCGACCATCCATTGGTCCCGTCCANACCATTCAAAATTCGAACCGCACCTGAATGTAAACCCAGTATTCGCGGAGTGAGTTGATGATTTNTGGTTCCAAATTCGACTCGAATTCGATACATTTCATCCGTCGGAAGAATGGGGAAAACAAGATTTTCAGAGGCGATTAAACCNGNNAATGGTGTACCATTTGCATCGACCAATGAGGCTCTAACCCATGTTCCNTCGGGCACCCGTGCATCGACATCAATCGTAGGNGCAAATCCATGGGAATTCTCGAGTACCAAATCACTGGTCCACGAACCATTCGATTCAAACCAATCAACGATGACCCCTACATTATCGATATACCAACCATCCATCTCGATGAAAGTATCCGAAAAGAAGGAGAAGCGCAGCATGATATCATACCCTCCAAAACTGGACAAATCACCTTCAACATGAGAGAATGATTTGTTGCTGGTACACCCACCACCTTTCTGATTCGAACCGTCCCAAGCCCATTGTTGATACAGAGGCGACTGGGGATTATTCCAATGTTGAACATCATAGAATTGTGGAATATCTTGTCCGTAGATTTGCCAAGAAGTCCCGTTGTCGATGCTGGTGTACAAGGCACCGCCATCCCAACCGACTTCTGCACAGATATAGTGGTCAAAGGAAACCCGAGCACTTGCCCCCAAAGGAATGTGATATGAGGGGCTGATCAGGTGAGACCACGAATTGGCTGCGTGCCGATTTTCCAACCCCATGGCGACACCCACTTGCCCACTGGGCCATGCAGACGGACCCCAACCACTGGCATTGGATACATTTCCAAAGGCCCAAGATTGGCCGGAGGGAGTATGTACAGACCAACCATCTGCGATGAGTGGAGCATTCTCAAACGACCAACTGGATTGATAGGGCCCATTGTTTCCCCAGTTGCTGAGATACTGCCACTGGTCGTAACTTCCTCCTGGGAGCAGGTCATGCCAAGCGCCGGCGTCTGTAGTGAAGTTCTCCGACCACATTGTATCGGTGAAGCCTGAAACAGTACGAGTCACACTGACATCATCAATGAATACACCCTCTGGAGGGTCCAATGCACCCCCATAGCCTGAAGAGGGCATCTGATCGGTTTCGACCACAACACGAAGCATGAATGACCCATTGANGGGAATATTGAATGATGCAGGGAATGGATGTGCAACTTGGACCCAACCTCCTGTATCTTCCATGATGGTCCGACCTCCAACGGTCAAGCCATAGGGCCCAGGAATCCCACCGACGGGCGACATTCGATGCCATGATATGTTGTCGCTGGAAACCTGAATTTCGAATTTATCCCATGAACCGCCTTCTAAATCAAAATCAGTCCAATACCGCACCATCCAGGCACCTGATGTCCCTAAACTTGCATTGACTTGGACTGGGATGGTGAGGTGAGCATTCGCATCAGGGGCATATTCTCCACTGAGAGAGCCATGAAACCATGTGCCTGGAATATCTCCATCATTGGAAACTGTAACTTCGTCGACATACCACCCAGGACGGTCGACCATCCCCGTTGGATCGGTCCAAAGCACGAAACGATGCAATAGACTAGAGTGATTGGTGGAATGAAGATGAGAAATATCGAAAGATGTATTCACCCACCCACTGGCATTTGGACCACCAAATACACCAAATCCTACTCCTGGTGCACCATTTGGAACCGGTGCAGTGTCTGAAATATTCCAGTTATAGCCGCCGATTGGTTCGATATAATGCCACGTTTGACCCGCATCTAAACTAACCTCTAGCCATGCACCAGATGAGCCTGTCGAGCTGTTGGTGTGGTGCAGGTGATACCAGTGATTGAAACTCAATATCCATTGATTGACTACATTTGGAATGGGACTTGGGGGGGAGGACAGCCACGCATGNGTCCCAGCCGGNACCGAATCTTCAGGGAGCGTGGCTGCAATCAATGAACCATCTGATGCCAAGGATGGAATCAAACCGCCCGCAGCTTGTCTCGCGGAGTAATTCATCGCAAAGGCGCCATTGAACTGAGAGGGTTCTGCCATCCGCCAAACGTCGGCAGTTCCTCCGGATGAGTACTGTTGGAATCGCATCGAGAGAGTTTCCAAATCATCTATTCGACCCACGGTATGATTTACGTCCAATGTCAATTCATGGTCGAAGACTGAAATCGAAGAATCTGAAAATGTCCCATGACTAAAGTTGAGCGTGGGGGAATTGACATTCCAATGGGTACCTGACCCTCCATCACCGTTCGACCCAGTCGACACATTGACCCAACCGTCGAGAATGGTGGAATTGGCTGGGATTGAGAACGCATCCTCAGTTAGATTGGACAATTCCCCATTGGNATTGGGTTGGACAATCAACTCTCGGTTGCCCGAATATGGACTCTCAACAGCTTGGGCGAATGGAGCCAAAATCATGATTGCAACAAGCAGGGTCGCTGTCCTCATGCCTCCACACTCATCCATCGACCTGTGGCCATCGGTTTGAACACAACGGATGGTTGACCCAAGCGCCCGAAGGGCGCTTTCGAAGTGAATGGTTCATTTACCGGCACGGAGGAGGGACCACTCGCGGTGATGGTATGGCGGAACAAGAAGTGCTGCAGGGACCTCAACTTGCAGCGATTGAAGCGCAGTTACATGCGTTATTGCGTTCCCAAGCAAAACATGCTCTTCCAGTTGATCTACCTCGTCCTGATTTCTGGCATGTTTGTTCCCAGCTGTTGCAATCCATTGAGTTGGAGCTTGCTGAAACCAGTCGTACCGAAGGATTCTCTGCACGTGCACAAACACTGACTCGAAGGCAATCCAACCTCCGTAGAACGATCTCCGATTTGACTCGACATCGTTTGAATGCCTTTGTCAATCACGCTGCTCTGGCCAATTTAGCCAGTACACCTTTCGGTGACGCCACTACTGAGGCAGGTGTGAATCTGATGCCAATCGATTGGCAGCGTCAGGATGGTGCGGAGAGAGCCTTCCATGAAGGGGTTGCTGAATTGATTGAACAATACAAAAGAAATGTCTCTTGGAATGGGCTTCAGCAAGGTGTGCTTCAGAACCCCAATCCTCAACCTGCAGTGACACCAGCAGGCAATGCTCAGTTGGATCAGTTTGTTGAACAACCAGGAGGTTTAACCGGGCAAAAACCGCCTGCTGTAGAAGAGGTCGTACCTGAGGAAATCTGGACCGATCCCGATTTTGACGAAGAAGATCGTATTGCCATGATGGAAGAATATCCCGAGATCTCCGAGTCAGCAGTGAGTGAATCTAGTGGTCAAGATGAACAATCCGGAAAATCAGAGCAAACAGGGATGGTGCGTCTTCGTATTCTGAAGGACATGCCTGAGCCCATCCTAGACGCCAGTGGTGAAGAAATCGAACTCCTTGCGGGAGACTCATTCAACTGCCACTCCTTGATGGCGGAAACCCTCATTGCAGCGGGTTGGGCCGAAGCCGCATCGCTAGATTAAGCGACGGTTCGCAGGCTGAGCTCAATGGTAACCGTGTCTGGGATTGGAATGCGCATCACTTGACGTAGTGCACTTTCATCGGTGGACTTACCGATGACCAATTCCAAGAGACGCTTGTGAATTCGCATTTCCCAGTGATCCCAAGTTTCGCTGCCCTCGCCATCTGGTGCTTTCCGGCATGGAACGACCAAACGGCGGGTAGGCAATGGTATGGGCCCTCGGAGCTTAACTCCGGTTTGCTCACTGATACTTCGAATCGATGCGCATACCGNGTCAATATCGACGTGGTTTTCACCCGTCAATTTAATCGTGGTAACCGTTGGCATAGCGCATCCCTTTTCCGATGATCAATTAGTGAGGAACTCACTTCTTCTCAATCTTCATGCAGACACCGGCTGCGACCGTCTTGCCCATGTCGCGAATAGCGAAGCGGGAAAGTTCGGGGAACGCATCCATCTGCTCGATGGCCATTGGCTTGGTTGGCATGAAGCGAATCAAGCAAGCGTCACCAGTCACAAGGAACGGTGGGTTGGCTTCCTTACCAGCCTTGGAAGTCTTCTCCAAGAGCTCGACGAAGCGAACTGCNACCTGAGCGGTGTGTGCGTGGAACACAGGTGTGTAACCAGCTGCTACAGCCTTGGGGATGTCCATCAACTGAATTTGACCGACGAAGGTTTCGTCGTGACGTACGAACATAGGCTCGTTGTCTGAGTATCCAGCGATGTCACCACGGCGGATGTCAGTTGCGGATAGTCCACGGACGTTGAATCCAACGTTGTCACCAGGCTCAGCCTTGTCGACAACNGTGTGGTGCATCTCNATNCTCTTGACTTCAGCAGACTTCTGGCTTGGGTTGAATACAACTGTCTTACCAGAGTGTAGAATACCAGTCTCAATCTTACCAACAGGCACTGTACCGATACCGCCGATCTTGTAAACGTCCTGAATGGGNAGACGTAGTGGTCGGTCAGTAGGCTTGGGTGGCATCTGGATACCATCAATGCACTCGAATAGTGTTGGACCGCTGTACCAGCTCATGTTGGAGCTCTTCTCGTAGAGGTTCTCTCCATTGAAGGAGGAACAAGGGACCATTGGGACNTCAGCTGGGTTGAATCCAGCCATCTTTAGCAGATTGCTGACTTCTTCCTTGACGCTGTTGTACTTGGCTTCTTGATAGTCGACACCAGAGATGTCCATCTTGTTGATGTTGACAATCAGTTGCTTAACACCCAATACACGTGCGAGGAACGCGTGTTCCTTGGTCTGTGCGTTAACACCATCGTTTGCAGCAACGCAAAGAACGGCTGCATCAGCTTGGCTGGTACCAGTAATCATGTTCTTCACGAAGTCACGGTGACCAGGTGCGTCGATGATTGTGAAGTAGTAATTNGGAGTGAACAGTTCCTTGTGGGCAACGTCGATTGTGATTCCACGCTCGCGCTCTTCCTTTAGTCCGTCCATAACATACGCAAGACCGAATCCGGCCTTACCTTGCTCCTGTGCTAGCTTCTCGTTCTTCTCAATAACGTGCGCTTCGATGTGACCTGTGTCGAGTAGAAGACGACCAACAGTGGTTGACTTTCCGTGATCGACGTGGCCTACGAATACGATGTTTAGGTGTGGCTTGCTCTTATCTTCCCATTGTGAACCCATAGTTTTCACCTCAATGTGTGGCCCGCCGACCCTACTCCCCTATTTGAAGGTAGTCTATGACAACGGTATAGGCGAAACTCGCACAAATGGGTAACTGAAGGTATTTTTGTCGCAAAAAAATACGATTATTTGTACTCTAGAGTGATGATGAATGACTTCACCGTCGCATCTGTAAATTTCTCGTTGACCAGATCGACAGTCCACAACATTGTGAAATCGCCATCATTAAAATTTCTAAATTGAGTGGTGCGCAACGTGAGTTCTGTGCAACGATCATCATCACCACAATTCATGTCTTCATCTGTAAAGTGAGTGGTGTTGACCATTTCTTCCGTATCTGAATCTGATTGAGAACCATTGTAAGCATAGAGATCTAATCGGTTTTGGCCGCTTCCTACAGCCCAATCATCATCCTCTTGCGGGTAAACAGCTTCAATGGTCACATAGCGTATGGAATGAGTTTGACTGGAGTGTTGCTTTTGATACACTACAGGATACTCGAAAGTGACCGTGCCGGGCCCGGATGTTCCGTTGCTGTCAATCGTGAATTCTGCCCAAGCACCACGATAGTTGACGAATACGTCTGTCTCAACACTATCGGTGAATCCTTGATTATCGGTAATGGTCAGCTTAATTTCGTACTCACCGGGCCAAACGTTGGTCCATTCCGCGTTCTCACCGGTTTGGTCCACATCATTGTCAGTCACTCCATCGCCATCACTGTCGATGTAAGTGTCGAGATCCCATGAATAATCGGTGATGTAGGTACTCGCATCACCGGCTGAAGAGTCCGAACCATCGAGTTGGATCGTCGTGGTCGCATCGATGGATTCGTCACTCGTGTCCATTTCTTCTTCACAAATCCAAGCTAGAATGAACGTACCCGTCGGCGCATCTTCACCGAGGCAACTCGAATCCTTGTAGGTCACAATGGATGCGGTAGGCTCCGCGGCATCGGCAGCGGCAACAGTGATTTCTCGTTCCTCACAGATTTCAAAATCTGTGGAGGTCACACAGAGTTCAGCCGTGAAGGCTCCTTGCGAATTGTACACGTGGCTGGCCGTTTGGCCTGTAGCGACGTCACCATCGCCGAATTTCCAATTAAACGAAAGTGGGTCTCCATCAGGATCTGAAGATCCAGTCGCGGAAAATTGGACTGTATCGCCTACTTTTACCGTCCCAGAAGGTGAGACGTTCATGGTTACAGTTGGAGGTGAATCACTAGAAAGCGTTTCAAGACACCCTGCCATTGCAGTGAACAAAAACAGACTGGCGGTGAGCAGCACTGTCGCGCGTCGCATGAAAGGAAGGGCGCGTTTGTCCATCATCAACCATTCGCTGAAATGGAAGTCATCGGCATCAGAATGAGAACAATGTTTGCTGACGGCTGCCTTTGAGTAAATCATCAGCGGACCAACCATATGTTTCGGTTATTCTTCCCATGGCTCTTGCCAATCGTTCAGCGTAAAACATCCAATCAGGTTCAGGAGGAGAATCACCGGTTTCGGCCACCAACCAAGGCTCAACCGTTAACGGTCGCCTGCGTGAATCAGTGACAATGTAACTTACCTTCATTCCAGGGGTAAACTGGAGACCGCGGCCAATTCGTTTACGCGCAGCCTGAACGTAAGGCAAACCGTCTGGATTGTCATACACTGCAGTGAAATCAACGGTGCCATCTTTCAGCACCTTGCCTTTGCAAGAACGACTGATAATCAGATCTGATACTTCGGCCTCGCCTGCTTTGACCGCTTTAATGAGGCTTAGAACATGGTTTACAGCTCCTTTTTCATCTCCATCAAGAATGCGCTCAAAAGTACCCATCATGGTGTTGTTCAGCAAATCGAAGGAATCGGTTCGACGAACTTCATACCCACGAATGAGCAAATCCTCCTCTGGCCAAACCACCCGTCCAACATATCGTTTCTTGGCACCATGACTGAAGAATACCGACAATCCCTTTTCGAACTCAAGTTCAGCCCCCTCCTTGGTAAATCGCCCAGCCAATTCATGACCAAATTTCACTAAGGAATCCTTGCCCTCTTCAGGTGCCGATACGAAGACTGAATCGGTATCAGAATAGACGACAGGATGCCCCTCTTGGTCTAGAGCATGAATGATTTTCTTGATGTTCGATCGGGCCCAAGCCGTAATGGCNGAGCCGATATCGGGATGTGTAAATCGATAAAATGCTGAAGCGAAGACTCCGTAGAATGTGTTCATGAGAATTTTAACCGCAGATTGCATTTGGTCGTGGAACAAGCGAGTCGGTTCATCGTTGGCAGATTTCATTAGAGCCTTGTGTTCATCACGCTGAGCCATCAGGTCTTCCAGCAATCGAGGAACCAGACCCTCTCGCACACTCTTCTTCAGGAACTTGGTTCCGCTGGGCGATTGATTCACTTCGCTGGATTCGTCCGATGTATCGACGCGTGTGGTGTGACAAATGTTGTTTGAAATCATAATCGAGGGATACATGGATTTGAAATCCAGCACGGCGACCCATGGATAGCGACCCCCTTCGATGTCGTGGACGTATCCGCCGGTAATCGCGTCCGATTTCCCACCACGACGAGTCATGGGGACTGCGATATTTTCTCGATCTGCAAGGCGAATCACGAGGCTGTCTAGCCACTGGCTCGTTGTACCAATGATGGCCGTTTCCAAGGGTACCTTGCCAACGGCAGCAAGTGCTTCTTTACGAGCGGTAGCAGATATCGCATCGAGAATCTCAATCGGTAGTAGAGCGTCTTGTGCACAGTATTCCAACACCACGTCGGGACGGGATGCCCATTCCTCATCCATGCGGCTGGCATCCACATCCATCTTACGCAACTCTTCGCGTTCAGGGAACAACAATTCGGAGACAAACTTCAGGGTTTCACGCTTGGGTCGTAGAGTCATGCGGGCCTCCCACCAAGCATCCATCACGCATCGACCTGTCAATGTCCATCGACGGTTCTGTTGACGGTTGGGTACGATTGGTGCACCACGCATCCCACCCCCCTTGCATGCTTCCTCGGTTGCGGGCACTCGCCCCCATCCTGCTAGAATGGCACGTGTCAACCGATCTTTGCGATCTTCCAGGGCTTCCATTCGTTCCTTGATTTTCGGTAAATCGAAGTTGTCAATGTTATATCCTGTAATGATGTCAGGGTCAGAATCACGAACCAATCGAGTCAGCCCCTCTAGCATCTCCCTTTCATCGCCTCGAAAAGTATGGGTTTCCGAATTCCCATATTGCTCGACTACAGCAGCTGCACACAGAATTTTTCCTGATTCAATACTGGTTTCCAAATCAAATGAGAACGTAATCAGCGGAGCGGCAAAGGCATCAATAGCCCTCAAGTCATCAATATGGCAACGTGCAACTTGATCGGTCGGATACAAGCCTCGGCCTCCCGCATCTCGAATCATATCCCCATCTTTTGGCAACAGTTCCCCCGACCAAGCAATGTGGGGTCCCAAATCCAAATCGAGGAGCAAGCGCTGTGGAAACACGATGTCCGCACTACTAACTTCCCACCCGAGTGCCTTCACAGTATCACGAATTTTTGGAACATTGAACGGCTGTCTAACCTCAACCCTCCAGTGTAATTTCGTTCCTAAATCAGTCCACTTTTCGATTGGATCGTGAATTCGCATAACATCTTTGACTTCTCTCACGATGGACAACCTCTCATCCAGGTCATCCGGTGAATCGTTGGTCTTGCCTGGCAGAGCGATCTCAAAGAAAGGACGCAATCCGTGCACCAAGAGGAGAGTTGAGTGGCCCTCGCGGGCTCGAAGCCAAAGTTCAACCACGGTTCGTGAACCTGAACCTTGGTAGGAGGCCGCGACAATGCAGGCCTCCTCATCGACGGACATGGTGGTTGATTTCAGCGGGTGTCTTTCAATTCTGTGTATACGTCCCCCGAGATAAAATTGAGAAATTGCAGGCGCAATGGTTGAGAACCACCCCCTTCGTTGCCAATCTAACGAAGGGGTGGAGTTGTGTCTGAGCAAATCGATTGGGACTCGCTAACATTCTCATTTACCCCAACGGATACGATGTACGTAGCCAAGTGCAAACTCGGGGATGAATGGACCCCCGGTGAAATGATGCCTTTTGGAGATATCACCATTTCACCAGCCGCAGGCGTCCTCAATTACGGCCAGGGGCTATTCGAGGGCATGAAGGCACAACGAAGTGTCAACGGTGGCATTGTCCTGTTCCGTCCAGAGAGGAATGCAGCCAGGCTTCAAGCGGGTGCAAAGCGACTCGGGATGCCTCCAGTTCCGGAGGAAATGTTCCTGGATGCGGTTGAATCTGTCGTTGCAGCCAATGCCCGGTGGGTTCCCCCTACAGGTAAAGGGGCTCTCTACATTCGTCCCGTATTGTGGGGTACTGGAGCGATTCTTGGAGTATCTCCCGCTCCCGAATATACGTTCATGATCTATGTCTGTCCCGTAGGCCCTTACTTCAAGGGTGGAATGCATCCGATTTCACTGAAGGTCAGCGATGAGTATCATCGAGCCTGTCCTGGTGGCTCCGGTGGTGTCAAAGCCATTGGAAACTATGCTCCAGGGATGATGCCATCCAAAGGTGCAAAGAAAGAAGGATTTGCAGAAATCATCTATCTTGACGCCGTCGAACACCGCTTTGTTGAGGAGGTGGGTGCTGCCAATTTCTTCTGTGTCAAGGACAATGTCGTCTACACACCGGAATTGACCGGGACTATCCTTCCTGGAATCACGCGTGCGTCGATTATTGACTTGGCTCGTAGCAAGGGCTACGAAGTTCACGAAGACAAAATCGATATTGAATTTGCATTGCAAGCCGACGAATGCTTCTGTGCAGGAACCGCTGCGGTCATCAGCCCCATTGGTTCGATATGTCACGGAGATGTTTGNACCATGTATTGCAACAATGAAGTGGGTCCNGTAACNCGAGAATTGTACGATGCACTGACGGGAATTCAAACGCAGGTTGAACCTGATGAGTTTGGATGGATGAGAGAAGTCCCCATTCCAAATTGAATAGTGACTGTGGTAGCCATGTTGCGATTGGTGTACTTTGGTATCCCTGGTCGGGCAGAAGCCAGCCGAGTGGCACTCTCCCTTTCTGGACTGGAGTGGGAGGATGTCCAAGTCAACGGAGTGCGATTTGAAATTATGAAGAATAGTGGTGAATTGCCATGGGATATGCTGCCTGTATTGCAAACACCTGAAGGTACCATCGCAGAATCTTCGGCTATTCTTCGGTTTGCGGGCAAGGCAGCTGATTTGGTTCCAAGCGATCCGTATCAGGCTGCAAAGGTCGACGAATTCATCGATGGGATAACTTCGTTGGCCGGATTGTTAGATGATACATTCAGAATTTCGGATGTTGAAGAACGTATACAAATTCGCAAAAAGTTGTTTTTACCTGATGGACGTGGAACGAGAGTTTTGATTNTGTTGGAACGTAAAATTTCTGAATCCACGACTGGATGGGCCGCTGGAACCGAAAAGATGAGTATAGCTGATCTCAAACTATTCGCTGAGCTGTTCGGATTGTTTTCTGGAAATTATGACGGATTGGATGGCTCAATGATTGAGGGTTATCCGAATCTGTTGAACTATCACAGCAAGGTGGCAAACGAACCACGAATATTGGCACATTATGCTGAAGTGAGCTCTGATGATCTTCGGTGGACGTATCTTCCGAATGCTTTCAATTAGGAATTCAATGGAATTCTGAAGTGTGCTATCCTGATTGCTCACTTACGCCGCTTACGACGTTCACTCGGTTTGCTACCTTTCGCGCCTTTGAACGATTTGCGTTGACTTCGACCTCGCTTGTCACCCGTCTTTGGCCCACTGACTTTGGCCGCCTTCTCTGCGGCTTTGGCTTCAGATTGCTGGGAGTTCCAANCACTTCCAATCGCTTGCAAGACCCCCTCTTTGGAATCTGTACCTGTTGCAGATTGGGCATCCTTGATTGAAATCCACAAACGACCTTCCTTTTCTGAAGGTCGTGCGGGATGACTCACCCCATCTTCACGCTTCATCTTCTTGATACCTGCATTGCGAGCAGCGTAGGCCAAACCATCGAGTGTTGGATTGGCTACAGAGCGATCTTTGGAGACTCGTCGGCCTGAGCGGCGACTTGTCTTAGAATCGAAATATCCAGGCCACACGACAATTCGATCGGGATGATTGGCCATTTCNGTGCCTCCAAAACCGGGGACACGCCCNCAGATGTCAACCTTCACTCTAGCAGGACGCCATTGATGACGCCGTGACTACCGGGTCGACTAGTGATTCGTACAGGTCCCTTGTCGGTTTCCACAACGGCTCCCTTGGTCATGATGTTACGCCGGACGAAGTTGGGGTCTGCTGCATTTTCGGATACGGATTGAAGCNTGGCTTGAACNACCTTNCCAGTCTTCTTGTCAGCCACGTTAACGACAGTGTCGAACAGAACNCGGACCGTTTGAGAGCCGGCGCGCTTTCGGTAATTCTTGCGNCTGGGTTCCCCAATCATGGTGAATTGCTTTTCCGATGAAATTTCGGTTCGGCGCTTGCCGCGATAACTGCTTGGTCGCTTGAGTCGACCGCCGGATGACTTGCGTCGTGAAATACCGTGCCAGTGTGCCATCATCTTCCCTCTGGGAAGCGGGCGACCTGCTTCCCTTATTTCAAGAGCGCGATTGGATATTTTTCATATTCCGGTGGGTAAATAGCCAAAACGCGACCTGCCCAATCCGGTGAGAGTCATGGGAGAAGGACGCTTGGAATTCAAAATCGAACTACAGGATGAAGCGGGCCAGTTGGCGCTGGTCAGTCGTGAATTTGCCAATCATGGAATCAATATCGAAACCATGTGTGCCATCGATACCAACGTGGTGATTGTCACAGATCAAACCACTGAAGCACGTATGGCACTGAACGCATTGGGCATCGGATTCTCAACAACACAACTGCTTTCTCAATCCATGCCTGACAAGCCCGGTGCTTTGGCAGAATTTTCTGAGCGTCTCGGTGAGGCCGGCGTCAGTATCACATCGATTTATCTCTTGTCAAGAATTCAGGGGGCGACCGAATTGGCATTCTCTGTTGACGACATGGACAAGGCTCGGGCCGTCCTCAACATGCACGAATCCGTTCCACCCTGATCAAGCGAGAAGGAAATCAAGTTCCGAAAGAATCGTGCCATCCTCGCTCAACAAGCGGGCCTGAACATGATCACCTCGTTGCATTGGTCCCACGCCAGCAGGTGTTCCACAGAACAGCAAATCACCGGCGTCAATCGGTGCCCACATCGATAATTCATCAATCAGTTCTAGAGGTGAAAAACGCATTTCACCAATCGAAGATTCTTGTTTGGGATTTCCATTGATGGCCAACTCCAATCGCATGTGAGACAAGCCAACGGGTGGCTCGGAGAAGTTCCCAACGATTGCACTGTTAGCAAATCCCTTCGATTGAGTCCAAGGCATGCCTTCGGATTTTGCAATTTTTTGGGTTTCGCGGTCTGTTAAATCAAGACCGACGGCGATTTGTGAACACACCGAATCATCACCTAACTTTAGCACCAGTTCAACCTCATGATGAACTTCATCGAGATGTTGGGGTAAAACAAGATCACAACCTAGAGGTGGTTCAGCAAGAGCCCCGGATGGCTTGAGGAAAAATCGAGGCGACTGAAGCGCTTCACCACCCATTTCTTTGGCGTGGTCATCAAATGTGCGAAGTGCGCACCAAATATTGGCCATGTAATGCCGAAGTGGCTGTTCATCATCAAATCAACGGGCTTGAATATACGAATACCTCACCGCGATCGAGTACAAGTAACCTGTTCGCTTCAACTTCAATCCAGGGTTCGCCACTCAACTCACGGGTTGATACCAGTGCCGCATTTCCATATTCCTTTGAACGTCTGACGAGATAAACTGGCTTCCCAGGGTAGTGATGGAAAACATAGAGCATTTCGCCATCACTGATGAACAAATTGAGATTGATGTGTTCTCCATATCGCTCAAAAACAGTTCCAATCGCATGTTTCAACGCGGGATAGGTTCCTCGAATTGAGCCGCGATTCTGATAATTCTCGACTTCATCCATGATTTGGTTGAAGATTTGCTCTGAATCGGTATCCCCTTCAGCCAAAGGGTGTTCTTCAGCATCGTTGACCCAACCATTGTGCGCAAAAATCCAATCTCGACCGCGATAATGGCGCTTGAATGGGTGGCAATTGCAGGTGTTTAGTTCGCCATGGGTTGCATAGCGCACGTGGGCAATCATATTGGTCGAACGGGCTTCTTCAATTGAATCGTAGAATCGTTCTGAGAGATCGGCGCGACAGGGCTCACGCTCAATTCTGGCTTCGCCGTTTTCATACCAACCCAATCCCCATCCATGCGGATTTCTCGTCGCATATCTGGCGAAACGGGGTAGGCTTCTTGTTGCTCGGTCTTCACTGTTACAGCTCATTGCAAATAAATCACACATGAATCAAGAGATGTTCTCGACCCTTATGAACCCTACAGTTGTCCTAGGCGAGGGTTCAAGGAGTGGGGTGGCTTCGTTGAAATCGTGGCGAAAAAGGATTGGAAACTCAAGGCCCGGAAGCCTGTTCGTCACAAGAAAATCAAGGGGCTGATTGAACGATTGACGGTTCCTTTAGGTGTGGAAACCGACCTGTCTACCGCTTTCCTTGAAACCGCGAATTTTGGGCCTTGGAATTTGTTGATTGTCGACAAATCTCCACTGGGAATGGAAGTTGAAAGTCCAAAGCAAGAAATCATCGCCTTCCCGACACTGAGAGGTATATTGGCTTGGAGTCCAAATCTCAAGTGGTGCGAGGTCGATCATGGTGCCATCCCATTTCTGATGAATGGAGCCGATTGCATGGCGGCAGGAATCCATCGTGCATGCGATACAATCGAAGAAGGAGACCTGATTTGGATTCGTGACCAATCGCATGGAAAACCCTTGGCCATTGGATGGGCAACTATGGGCTCCAATGAAATGGTGGAGTCTACCAAGGGTAAAGCTGTCAAGATGCTTCATCACATTGGTGATGAGTTGTGGGAATTGGAGTTGTAATTACTCTTCTTCGCCGCCAATTTTGCGAACATTGATCGCATTGGGTCCCTTCTCGGTTTCACCCACATCAAATTCCACTGAATCACCGTCGACAATTTTTCCTTCAACGTTGGTGATATGAACGAAGAGATCAGAATCTCCTTCTCGCTCAATAAATCCGTAACCATTCTTGTGATTGAACCACTTGACTGTGCCCTGTGCCATGAGCCCTCGCGTACACTCATAGTAATTGAGCGGAACCCCTAGAANATTGNAAAAAAGGTCANNTNTTGAGGTNTCAGAATTCACGGGNNNTNNGGGCGAANANGGGGAGATTTNTTCAATGGGAGTTGCAAGGACNTCATATGATGCGGCGCATGCTTGTGCTTGGTGTTGTGTTGTCGCTGTGCTTGCCTTTTGCAATCGCAGCCGATGACCCTGGAGTGAATCGAACCATTGATGTTGAAGATACACCTATCGAATCAATTGCTGTTCCCAATGTCTCGACCGATGGAGTCGATTTTGTGATCAATGTCACGTTGACCATTGACGCCGCAGAAAATGGAACAACGGTCGAATGGACGGTGCAACAATGCATCAACTCTGGTGTCTGCAACCCTCCTGAAAAATTGGCAATGACGGGTTCAGATGGCAATTGGTCGGGTACGATTACGCCCGTTGATACCCATTCATACATCAACTATGATGTGATTTTGACGTACCCTAGTGGCGATGATGAAAAATTCCCTGAAGATGGTTTTTCCAATGGTGGAAAGGTTTGGTCCGACTGTTGGGTTTCGGGAGAAGATAGTGGTGGGAACAATTGTCCTGAAGTGCTTGTCTTGCCCGAAGAGGGACTCCCTGCTCCAGCCCTAATTGCAACCATTGCTGTCGGACTGACTGCTGCGTTAATCGCCAAGCGTGATGACTAAGCGTCTTCGCGAATGTCCTTGACTCGGTGAGTCAATGGGAATGACGATTACAGATGAACAGATTGAAGCTCTACGAGCAGCCTTTGATGCAAATCCAGCAAACATCGTTGCACAAAACGCTGTTACCAGCGTACAATTGCCTAGTTTGGCTCTGAACCGAAGTGTGATTCAAGACACGGCCAACACCTTCAGCACCAAATTGGATGAATGGAAGGTTACCTCGCAAAAGAGTAGTGGGCGATGCTGGTTGTTCGCTGCACTCAATCTGTTTCGAGTCGGTGCAATGAAGAAAATGAATGTCAAGAATTTTGAGTTTAGTCAGGCTCATATTCACTTTTGGGACAAGTTCGAGCGGTCAAATCATTTGCTTGAAGCCATGATTGACACAGCGGATAGACCCGTGGACGACCGAACCATTCACTTCCTACTCTCAGATCCAATCGGAGATGGGGGGCAATGGAACATGGCGATGAATCTCATTGAGAAATATGGCCTCGTTCCAAAATCAGCATATCCTGAATCTCACACCAGCAGTGCAACTCGTTGGATGAACATGGAACTGAAAAACATCCTTCGGAGTTCAGCTTGTGAAATTCGCGAAATCCTTCGGAATGGTGGGAGCCTCGATGAGGCTAGGGCCCACAAAGAAAAGCGTGTCTCGGACATTTGGAACATGCTCTGTATTCATTTGGGTACCCCCCCCACAAGTTTTGATTGGCAATGGAGAGATAAGGATGACAAATTCCACCGCAAAGGCGAGATGACGCCACAAGAATTTGCTGCGGAATATGTTGATGTTGATTGGAGAAATTATGTCTGTATCGTCAACGATCCTCGCAATGCATACTACCAAACCTACACCGTAGACTATCTTCAGAATGTTGCTGGTGGGCCCCCGGTGGTTTACCTGAATGTCCCCAGTGATGAAATGAAGGCGATTACTCAGAAACTGCTGGAAGATGGTATTCCCGTTTGGATGGGATGTGACGTCGGTAAGGAAATGGACCGAAAAGGTGGATATTGGGATGCCAATCTGTTCAATGTGAGTGGTTTGTACGGTGTTGAATATGGCATGGACAAAGAGAATCGATTGCGACATGGACAGACGATGATGACCCATGCAATGTTGTTTACGGGAGTCGATGTCGTCGACGGAAAACCACGTCGATGGCGTGTTGAGAATTCATGGGGTGAAGATTCAGGACAAAAGGGGTATTACACGATGAATGACTCATGGTATGACGAGTACATGTTTGAAATCGCGGCCCCCAAGGAATACCTCACCGAGAAAATGCTCGCAGGTTTGGAGTCTGAACCGATCGTTCTCCCTGCATGGGACCCGATGGGTTCACTCGCCTGATGAACCTGCAAACGGTCAACTTAATTCTGAACCTGATGTCCGAGCAATATGGGCAGAGTGAGGGCAACTTACTGCCTTGTTCTGTTGTTGATTAGTAGTTTCACTGCTGGTTGTTTAGAATCAAATAACACCGATGTGAATGTAGATTTTCTATCTGAGTATTCTGATGAAATTGAGAGACCCGACCCTAACCAGTATCAGTGTTTGGAGTTTGATGAATGGGAGCGCTGCTGGTTGATGTATATCCCAGAAAGTGTGAATGCGTCGTCTTCTGTTCCCGTGTTGTTTGAACTTCATGGGTGGTCTGCATCCGCTTTCGAAATGAGGAATATCACTGGGCTGCAAGAATTTGCAGATGAAAAAGGAATCATTGTAATTCATCCCGAAGGGATTGCATTTGAAGGAAGTGGTGCATTTGGAGATGGTGAGGAATCATGGAATGGAGGGCATTGTTGTGGCGATGCAGCTGTATTGGATGTAGACGATGTAGGGTTTCTTTCGCTCCTAATTACCAAGATGGTTGAGGAATACCCCATTGATGAAAATCGTGTATATTTCACAGGATGGTCAAATGGATGTATCATGTCTCAACGCATGGCTTTGCAAGCAAGTGATTTGATTGCTGCCGTCGCATGCACTTCAGGATATCTTGGGTTTTTGGATGATTCAGAATACATCCCAATACCAATCATGGAAATGCATGGAGTGTTCGATGAAATCGCTCAATATTCAAATTCAGTGCGAATTGCTTTGTTGGAAGAAGATTCTCAGAATATTGAAGCCATACAGAGTGGAGCACATGAGAATCTCTATGATTGGGCCAATTTTAATGGGTGTGAGGGGCTAATCGCCGATAGCATTACTCCAAATTCAGCATATACAATTGAGAGGTTCACGTCATGTGAAAACAATTCTGAAGTGGCTTTGTTTACATCATTGAATGGTGGACACAATTTGTATGAAAACGATGCTTGTAATCTTGGAATTGGCTGGAGTTGTTGGGGGAATCAAGGAGTGTTTGATACTCACCAAATCATTTGGGATTTCGTAAGTCGATATTCAAAAAATCAAACCAATGGCTCACTCTGACCAATGTTCGCAAAGACGCTCGAGGAGACGCCGTGCAGGAATCCCCCACTGAACAATGGTCACGCTCGCTTGGCTTCGATCAGAGGCAAGATGGCCGTCTTCCAAGCCTGGAGCGCCCAAATCCGATGGCACCAAAGGCAACATTCCAGAACCGGTCTCAAAATTGATGTTCACTCCATTTTCTTTCGGCTCGATTGCAATCCACTCACACTTTGCTTGACCTTGTGAACTCAATATTCGATTAATGGCCTCGATCAGTTGCTCAACAGGATCGGCAACCGTTCCCGCAGGCAAACCTTCGGAATCCCCTACAGCAGGCCCATAGGCATCAAGAAAGGGTAAATCATGATCGTGTTGAGCCAGCAAATCATCTAGGCCCCGTGCCAAACCACGCTTTTCCGACATCGCATTCACTCCAAGGTTAGGTTCCACCGTTGGGCGAGATTGACAGCAAGGTCGCGATAATCCTTCCCACCTTTGGATTCGGGAGCATGGACGTGAATGGGTATACCTTCACTAGGGGCTTCGGCCAACTTGATGTTGCGTCGAATTGGGGGTTCGACAATGAGTTCACCGAACGTTTCCTTCAACTGGCTTTGGACTTGGCCGTTGAGTAGGGTCGGAGCGTGCATGGTCATCATGACACCATCAAAACCCAATGTTGGATTCAAGCGGCGGCGAACTTCTCGAATCGTGGAGGCCAACATAGCCACCCCTTCTAGTGCGAAGAATTCGGTCTGAACCGGCACCAGCACAGCGTCACTAGCGACCAGTGCATTGATCGTCACCAAGCCTAAACTTGGGGCGGTATCCAAGAGAATCAAATCGTAATGTGGAAGGAGTGATTCCAGACCTTCGGCAAGACAACGTTCTCGCCCCAATCGGGTCGACAATTCCTGCTCAAGACCAACCAATGAGCGCTCGCCGACAATCAGATGAAGACCTGGAATGGCGGTAGCATGGCGGCAAGCCGCGGCTTGCTCGGGTTCGGTGAAGAGGGTTCGTGTCGTGTGTACAACACGGCTCTTGTCGATCCCGAGTCCCGTCGCACAATTGCCTTGCTGATCGCAATCAACGACCAACACCCGGACACCATTCAACGCAAGATGTGTCGCGACATTGATGACTGTCGTTGTTTTTCCAACCCCTCCTTTTTGATTCATTACNGTGACGACACGTCCNCGATTGGGAGGGGTTGATTGAGCTCGAGGAAGATCAATTTCCTTTCGTGGTTCTGCAGAACTCAACACATCGACTTCAGGTGCGTCAAATTCCTCCTCAGTGAACTCAACGACTAATGGTGCGGCAACCGCCTCGGGCAATTCGCCTTCTTCATTCATTGTGCATCCCGGTTGGGTCGGCACTCGTAGCCCTATTGAGGCTGACGGGGTTTCTCAGACCTGAAATGTTGATTTTCGAAGGATTAAACCGGAGTCGAGGTCAATACCCAGCCACCCATTCGGGCTGATTCGCCATCCATACCAACCCGCAAACTGTGCTCGATGTTTCCTTCAGTCCATGTACGCTCGAGATATACTGTAACCTGTCCATCTGGCAAGAATCCCAAATCATCAAGCCAATCGGAAACCGCATTTTCTTCTGGAACGACCAAACTATAACCAATCTGAACGTCCTCTTGGAGTTGGCCATTGCTGATGATTTGAGGATACAAATCGGGATATCGATCTGAAGACAACATCCGATTTTCGAGTAGTGCTAGAGTGTAGGTTTGTGGGATCTGGTTGCGGGCATGATCCGGTTTTTCATCACCCGTCAGTGGACCATCTCCAGAATTAAGACAATTCTCGCCGCCTGGCCAAGTGACTCGAACCCAGCCCGCTTCAACCGAACTGACCCANGAGAGATTCCAAATTGGATCTAAACCCGAACGATCATCCTTCGCAGCAAACACATAACCATCACCGTTTAGAGCGATTTGTGCTGCTCCAAAGGCGTCACTATCAGAAATGACACATGAGACTGCTTTCTCAAGAGTAAAGGGTCGAACCGTCGAATTATCCGGCAGGTGTGTCACCCATGAAACCATGCTTGAAGTGGAGGGTTTGCCATCGCTCGACATTGGACGCGTTGCATAGAATTGCTGCCAATCAAGTAGGTCATCGCCGCGTTTGAAATCAATTTGTTCCAATGTATATTGTGTGACAAAGGTGCCTTCGGGGAAAGTCAAATCGATGGCTTCTGATTCAAGCAATGAACACCCCGAGCGCTTTTGCGACTTGTCAATTGAAATGTCCACCATTTGTTTGGCTGGAAGCGGTTGGTCTGGAATCGCCCAAATTACCATCTCAGCGCGACCTAGACAATCGCCAATTTTGATGTGATGCATCCGAATTTGGATTGCATCCTCTCCTCCGATGGTATCCGGTGAACCAATCTGCCAACCCCAACCTTCGTGCTCGCCGGTCAGTCCTTCTTCCATCACGGTCAGTCCGAAGATATCGTACAAGTTTACAGGATGCATTGGCAAGAGAATGCCCTCAATCAAATCAGATGCTGAGTCAGAACCCACGATGCCGTCAAATGTAGTCGCATCGGCACTATATGACTGCCCCTCTGCATCGATGAAGTTCAGAGCCGTTTCGGAGCGCATCAATCCTCTTTCAGTGATTTCGTGCCATTGTTTAATGTCAATGTTCAGTTGGTTGTTACGATTCAACCATTCCAGTGAACTGCAACTATCCTGATTGATTGCTGACCATGTATTACCTGACAAATCNGCCTCTAAATCGTACTCTAGCGTTGATTCAACAGCATTCCAAGTTCGCCCATAAGCATCCAGCGNTTTGACGGCTCCTTCCAAGTTGGTATCGCTTGGATCGACCAAATCTGCGAGGGNCCCATCTCGGATGGATGCCGAGCCACTACCTGAAAACTCGACTCGAAGTTTTTCACAAACATCATCCAATGCACTTGGAGAAATCGCATCACGCAATAGCGCGACCATCTCATCTCCATCAACTTGGATGACTCCATTGTTGACATCAAACCGCAAATTGTCTCCATAGCGAGATGGGGCAGTCTGGAAGACTGAAGCCTCGTTACTGAGATACCACCAACCACCCACACCAGAGAGTAGAATGACGACCAATATGGTTGCAATCGTCGTACCATCCTTGTACCAAACTGGACCTTTTTCAGAGGCAACTGAATCCGATCTAATGGTACTAGATGTCGATGATTCTTGTACTTCTTCAATCAGATCTTCATCGAGTATTTCGGCTTCAAAGACTTCTGCTTCAAGGATTTCATCGTCATCATCAATGATTGATTCAAACGGTTCATCGCCATCATCTTCGTCATCATCCAGAATCATTACGTCCTCTGTTGATTCGATAATTCGGGCAATAAGTTCAGACTTTTTCCCACTCGTGGAGAGTCCCAACTCTTTGAGTTGAACCTTCAGTTCTGCAACGGTCATTGCAGAGAGTTCATCCTCACTCATAGCCATCCTCAGAGAGGATGGCGATGCAGACCGCTTTCAACCTCTTCGCTTCAGGCATCGCCCTTGTTGGGATTCTCGGATGATTTCATCCGTTCCGCATCGCATCGATTTGGTCCTGAGTCCATCCGGCTGAAATCAGCTGTTCATCAGTCCATGCCGATGCAGGGTTGTCTTCAGAGGCGGGTTCCTCCACCGGTGTACTATCTTGCTCCGGACTGGAAGCAGCCTGTGCAAGGGTGGGGCCTGCAACTTCAGGTGTATCCGTATCTTCAGGAGTTGTAACTTCTGGCACACCGATTTGTTCGCCACGGTGCTCGGCTTCAGCCGCTTCCAGAACCTCTTCCTCTACCTTCTTCTCGGGCTTACCTTCTGGATACTTGAGATTCTTGTAGGCCGTTCCAGCTTTCTGGGCACCGACAAACGCAAATCCAGCCATCATGAACGTAATCAAGCCGATCGGAACTGTGAACAAACGGGGCCAGTAAATCGCCACTTCAGCATCCATTGTGAGCAATGTTCCAGGATTTTCAACAGGTTCCGCCCATTCGATTCGGATTGAACGTTGACCGGGTTGAGTGTAGAGCGAAAACTCAACTTCTTCACCGACTTGGGCTGGTTCCGTACTGTTGTACCAACTGCCATCAGGAAGTTCCCACGAAGGAGGATGGAATTCATCGCAAGTACCTTCATGGATACCCACAGTAAAGTCTGTCGAACCCGAATACCGATATGAGACAAAGGTCACATCGACGCGAACTTGCGAAATTGAACCCAAGTCCATCTTTACGGGAGGAACATAGAGGTTGTGACAAGCCGAACTTTCATTGCCTGAGCCATCCCAAATCTTGTCTCGATAATCAGCGTCTCCACCTTGTGCAACCCACTGCTCAGCCTGATTGTTTCCCATGCCTTCCTGGGGATTGTCAGAGACATCGCCAGCTACGGGGCCAGGGAAAAACGAGAATATCCCGAGAATGACGGTTAGAGCGAGGAAAAAATACACGTTGTTTCTTGCACTATTTCGCCTCTTCTCAAGCGACTCAAGGCGCTCTTCTCGATCTTGACGGCGAGCACGAGCATCTTCGATCTCTGCGAGAGGGTCAAATTGTGCCGGATTTACATCAGAGGGGGGGCCACTCGGGCCAGAAACGGGAGGGGCACTCGGGCCCGTCACAGGAGGGGTTCCTGTTGGGCCTGCGACCGGGGGGCCACTCGGGCCTGCGACGGGCTGCATGAATTGTCGAAGCGACGACGCCATTTGAAAGCCTCGCTCCTCGCACGCGCGCGTGCAAGCGGGCGNGTGGGCGCGCGGTCACGCGTTTTTCAGCCGTAGGACTCAAAACGGAAGTGATTGCGCCCCGGAGCGATGACCCTCCGCGTTGCCATCCTGTCTCGGGGCCCCCGATTGTATTCCACTCGGCGTCTTGCAGACGAAGCAAATGCCCTTGGTTGCTCGGTCGATATTCTAGATCCGATGAAGTTGTCAGTGACCGTCGGAAATGATGGACGGCGAATCTTGCATGAGGGCTGGAACGTTGAAGTCGATGCCGTTGTCCCTCGAATTGGATATTCAATTACTGAACACGGTGTTGCCATTGCTCGTCAGTTTGAGCGAATGGGGACTTACGTTGCAAACAGCAGCGATGGAATCAACAACAGTAGAGACAAGTTGCATGCAACTCAGGTCCTCTCTGCAAATCACATACCCGTTCCTACAACAGCACTGGTTCGAGATTGGCGCGATGTAGAACGAGCGATTCGTCAGGTGGGCGGTGTACCTTGCGTCATCAAGGTCCCTGAGGGGACTCAAGGTAGCGGAGTATTCCTTGCGCACACAGAGAGAGAAGCCAGTGAAATTGCTTGGAAGGTACTGGAAACATCGAATCGAGTGTTGGTTCAAGAGTACATCAAGGAAAGTCATGGGCGTGACATTCGTGTTCTCGTAGTGGGTGGTAAAGTCGTCGCTGCCATGCGAAGACGTGCACACGGGCGTGAGTTCCGATCCAACTTTCACCTAGGTGGGAGTGTCGAAAAAGTCGACTTGCCTACAGACTATGCTCGAATCGCATGCAAGGCTGCACGACTATTGGGCCTAGATATTGCAGGTGTCGATTTACTCGAATCAGCCAGAGGCCCCCTCTTGCTTGAAGTCAATTCAAGTCCCGGTCTAGAGGGAATTGAGAAAGCCACTGGAATCAATGTTGCAGGTCACATCATGTCTCATGTTGTCGAAAGTCATGCATTTACACCGATTGATCTGAACCAATTGCTTTCCAACAAAGAAGGGTACGGTACACTCTCACTCAAAGTTCGAAAATATCCAGAGTTGATTGGAAGAGCATTGGGCGACTTGATGACTCAAGATGACGATGGGAGTGTTGCAGCGATTGGTAGAGCGGGGGCACACATTTGGAATCCTTCTCCGGAAATTACCTTGCGAGAGGCGGATGAAATCATCTTCTACGGAGAACTGGATGTCTTGCATCAACGAATTCGGCCTCTAATTAAACAAACGATTGATGCACGAATGAATTCCCCCGAAAAGGTACATCCTTGGAATGTTGAGCGCCCCGANGAAAATGAGGCAGCATGGGCTGCAAAGGCGCCAGAATTCCACTGGAGAACACGGCGCCGCTAATCGCTCGGCAATTCAAAAACACTCTCCATCCGGGCGGATAATCTTCCAGCCCTATCGCAGCATTCATACCCACATACCCTGACTGGCGAATCCCTTCGGGGATGGGATTGCAGAGGTCTTTGGCCTCAGGACGGAAGCGCATGCAGGATGAAGAAAGGCGAGNAATGGCTGAAAATGGTTGGTCGGATCCAACTTTGAGGGGTCGAATGGCGACCCCGTTTTCAGAAGAGGTCATTGGTGTACCATTTGGACTCCCTAGTCGATTGGTACGACTCGCAGATTTGCCATGGCATGGCTGCTATGAAATGCAGTTGGCCAGTGAAAAGAAAAGTACTCACACGCTTCGTTCTTATCGGACCGCAACCAAACAATTCCTGCTAACCGAAATTCCAGGTGAATTGAAACCCTCTTGGGATGCATTACAGAACATCAGTGTCAAGGAAATTTCACGATGGGTGGACCCCAACAATGGACGTCTGGATTTGTGGGTTCAATCCATCTCAAATCTTGCCTCAGCAACCATCAATGCGCGTTTGGCATCGGTTAGCCATCTATTGAATTGGCTTGGACACAGGGTACCAGACTGGGTGACTAGGCCGCAAAAGGGGCGAAGTCTACCAAAGACACTGACCTATCGAGAAATGGAGCGACTGAAAGAAGCCGCAGCTACTAGCGAAAATCCGTTTGCAAATCTCGTCATCACATTGTTTCTCGATACTGGCATGAGAGTTTCTGAGTTGTGCGCTTTGGATCGATCAGCGGTTGATATCGACGATTTTTCTGCCACCGTACGTGAAGGTAAGGGNGGTAAAGACCGATTGGTTTTGTTCACTGATGCTACCGTAAGTGCAATCGAGGCATACAACCAAATTCGGACGATGATTATCCAACGCCATCCACCAGGTGACGAACACAGAGATGCCTTGATTCTAAATCGAAGAGGGCGGCGCTTGACCCCTCGAGCTGTTCAAAAATTGATGGATTCAATGGCTGATGCTGCAGATATTCCTCGATCAAAACTCAGCCCACATACACTTCGACACAACTTTGCCACGGGCCTTTTGGAGCGAGGTGTGGATTTGGTTAGTATCCAACGATTGATGGGGCACTCAAACATCTCAACGACGCGAGTCTACTTGGAGATTAGTGATCAAAGTCTACGTGAAATCTACCACCGTGCACAGATGGCACAACGGGTACAAGAAGGAATACAGGAACTTCCCAAAGAAGACTGAATCAATCCTTTGTTTTCCATTTCTTGATTTTATCCTTCCAGTTGGGTGTAGGGATCATGTTGCTCTTGACCTCAACCGTCTTGTCATCCTTTTTCTTGACAATGGCCTTCTTGGCAGGTGATTTTTTCTTCGCCGGCGCGGCTTTCTTGGCCTTTGCAGTTCCTTTCGAGGCTGCGGTTTTGGCTGTCATCGCGATGGTCTTGGCTTTCCCTGCTACCTTCTTTGGCGCTGCCTTTGCTGTTTTCACCGCATTCTTGGCCGTGGACTTTGCTGCGGCTGCCATCAATTTCTTGGCTGTAGCAGAAGTAAGACCTGCTGCGATGAGTTTCTTCATACTCGCTTTTGCCAATTGATTGGCAGTTCGAATCCCGCCTGCAACCAACTTCTGTGCCGTTGATTTTCCTACGCCGGGAACGCTTTGTAGGTTCTCGATTGCTTTATCGTCGCCGGAGGCCTTCTTCTTCGCCATGATTTCCGCTCCGTACCGTACAAAACGTGGAACGTATTGAAGTTGTTCTTTGTGTCGCAAGGTCAGAAGGGGACCCTAGGAGGGGATGAACATCACCAATGAATCTCTGCTAGACGGACTCGAGTCGCAACTATTTGCTCAAGTCCATTCGGGCGACCCCGAGATGAAAATTGATCAGGAGGCGCGTCTGCGTCATGCAAATTTTCCGGGCGCTGAAGGAAGTTTGTTCCTAGGTGNTGTCACGGATGCCTTGCTTCGTTGCTTCGGAGCGCATGAACCACCTCGAGTCACTGAATTGCCAGGTTTTGATCAACAACGNTGGATTCTCGTTGTATCTGATCCCGAGGTGAGTATAACCATCGAAAGTCGCTCTTATTGGGGAATGGGATTACTGTCTACATGTTTCCTCAATAGCATCAAGATCGTTGGACCTTTGAACAGACGTGCGCGTATTGTGTTTGATTTGGCCGCTGCTTTGGGAAGGAACCCATGGGAGGCGAAGTGGAAGAACCGGTTCGCAAAGAACACAGGAGTTACTTCAACTGAGGAGAAAGAAAAATGGGAAGCACTCATTGAATTTGGGCGGGATGACCTGTCAAACACCATCGATTCAATTCGATCGAAGGCTGAATCGCTTGAACAAGAATTGCCTTCACTTGCTGATGATGCACCCGATGGCTGGGATGGCGATTTGGCTCTCGAAGAAATTGGCGCTGCATATGCAGAATGCGAGGTTGCAAAGGATGCTTTGCACGACCGCTCTGCGACCGGAGTAGAACGTGCTCTAGCCAGAGCCGAAGCACACATCATCGAGGCCGACCCTAGAACTGAGGTTGCTGCCCAGTTTGAGGGTGGAGATGTATTAGAGGAAATGGCAGCCATCGAAGCCGATGATTTGGATCTCACTGATCAAGTGCTTGAATTTGAGGAACTCCCCGAAGAGGCGATTAGAACACAAACGGCACTAAGTGAGGACGAAATCCCCTTCATCGATCTCGCCGAAGAAGAATAATCAGAATCCGGTGAGTTGGGCCCAAGCCCACTGAAGAACACCGTGATTCAAGAGATAAATGACGATACTGACTGCAATACAAGCGAAGTAAATCGTGCCCTTCGAAATTTGAATTGCATCGTCGCTCTCTTCATCGAAATATCGAATCAGACCTGCGGCCTGCTGGATGTTCGGGCCACCCTTCTTCTTCGACTTCTTNACAGCCATGCGATTCGCCGACCCACCTTTCGTATTTCAAGACGCCGAATTGAAAAACCCGTGGAAAAACCTCAGGGGTCGAGTGTTTCAATTAGTACAACGCCGTTGTTGAACTCTACAATTCGGCTTGCAGCATCCATTGCAGAGTCCAAACCATTGGTCATGAANAATTCACGGCGACGACCGTCTTCGGTCTGTAGAACCAAACGGTGGCTCAGTTTCTCCAACACTTTTCGATCCACTGTTTGCCAAACCCATGCATCCGATTCGATGGTCATTAGTGCTTCAACAGGAACCAGCGGTCCCTGTGCTGAACCGATGCGACGGGCACGGTCTGTGAGTTGTGTCAATTTGGCTGCAGTTTCGACTGCATTCGTTCTCTTTGTCTCGCTCGAAGACGCGTATCTACGAGCCGGCTTTCGCTGTGTTGTCATCTGAATCCCATCCAGTAACCNATGGTTACATTCCATTCATCCGAGACGGTTCAGGTATAACCGTTAGGGCTGTCAAGATATCCAACATGTCGGTTTCTTTACTCCTCTTCTTGAACCGAAGTTGAGAATCGTACAAACATGGGAGCAACAAGAAGCATCGTCAAAATTGATGTAGAGATGTGTAGACTCAAATGGAGAGCCAACGGCATAATCAACAGGAATACAATCAATTCCAGTAAGCGCCGATTAGGACTTAGTTTGGGGCGCGCTTCCGGCAATGTCCCAATCCAAGGCATAATGATGGCAATAATTAGCAATGGAAACTGAAAGCTTCCGATATGGGCAATGTTCGGGAGCAATGCAGGAGCGACGACCATGCCGGTTAGGAACCCCCAGGCTTCTGGACGAGGATGGGCATCAAAGCCTGCCAAAGGTGTCAAAGCACCTAGAATACCACAGAGGAGAATCCAGCCGATTGCATAGCGAGCTGCCCAAGTTACACTTTCAGTTGAAGTTGATTGCATCACAGAATAAAACAACAGAATGAGTGTNATCACGAAAATGAAGAGCAGACCTANCCAACGCCTACGGGAAGCAATGCCTCGAAGNGAATCGGCCCTAGATGCCGAAAAGCGATGGGCGGTTAGACCCAGTAGCATCCACGCAATCGGGCTGTTTGTCAAATCNATGAANGCAATCAGAACACAGAANANGGCAATTGTATGCATNGAAGGAGTCGTTTCCTGCCGTGTCAGCGAAGGAACCACTAGACCCGACAANAAGAGGCCNATGATTGGGTAAGCGAGTGATTGCCAGTCCAAGACNGAGGGTTGNGANGAAAGAGGTGTTGAAGCAATTGTNGCGAAACCATCNGGATTGATTTCCCANCCCAAAATCAATACCCANATGAANGCAGNCCANCGANANTCCNGNAGNTGATTNNCTCGAANNGTCAATCCNGCNGAAAATCCNAACAANAGNCCCAACATNAGNCCATCTGGACCNGNAAAAATNTNCATCAACGTTGCAAGACCGGTGACATCATTGGGTAGNTATCCNACNACNTGAGCNTCNGTCAAGTCAANNTNCCANAAGGCAANNAGACGGAGAANNACNACCAANCCNACGATNCAAATCGGAAANTTNTGCAACCACNTTGGCAAGCGATCTGCAAAGAAAAGNACGAGTGGAGTGNCCAACAACGCCACCGTNAGGAGNAGCGTTGTGNGATTCGCCATGAGGNGGCCTCTCATNCACACACATTGAAGGTTGGGCGTCTCCGATGCGCTGAAGTGAGGTATCACTTCGCCACATCATGGCGGGCATGGTTTCCGATTGGCGAGCTCACGCAGCCGAGAGTGAATTGGCCAAACTCGTCGAAGAATTACGACCTGGCGAACTGAATGTTTGGTTGGATTCCGCCACACCTCGATTGCCCGAAACGGTGCGCGTCAATCCATGTCGAAAGGATGTAGAATGGACACTGGATTTGTTGCTGCAAATGGGCGCTACCCCAATCGATTGGTTCACGCCGAAAGGTGGAGCTTTTACCATGCCTTGGGAAAAGGCTCGATGTGGAAATGATCGATTCATCGAAAATATCAGGGCATTGCACACATCTGGACGAATAACAAGACAAGAAGCGGCTTCGATGATGCCTGTGCAAGCGTTGGAGGTTCAACCTGGAGATCGAGTATTGGATATGTGCGCCGCACCAGGTTCAAAGACAACGCAAATTGCTGAAGCCTTGGATGGTTCTGGGCTCGTGGTGGCGAATGAACCAAATCCTGGAAGAGCGAATAATTTGGTTTCAAATGTACAACGTTCCGGACATCTGAATGTCGTGGTCGTCCGTCAAGATGGGCGAAATTTCCCCAGAGTTGCTGAGCCTGGTTTTGATCGAATCCTTGTCGATGCACCATGCACTGGAACGGGGACGACGCGGAAGAATACCGATGTTTGGGCCACATGGAAACCACACCATGGAGAGCATATGTCTCGCTTGCAAGTCGGAATCTTGTCCCGAGCTGCATTGTTGCTTCGACCGGGGGGGACAATGGTCTACTCTACCTGTTCAATCGACCCAATGGAAAACGAACATGTGGTGGATCAGGTCTTGGAACGCTACCCATGGCTTTCTCTGAAAAAGGTGAATCGTGCCGAATTGTTTCCTGGACTCAATACTCGCCCAGGGAGGACCGATTCAACCGAAGATTGCATTCGAGTATGGAATGATGAAAATGATGGCTCTGGATTTTTCATCGCTGTATTTACTCAGGATGAGGAGGGGCAAACTTCAGCCAGAGCCACACGGGCACACCCGCGCGATTTAGACAAAGTTCCAACCCCGATTTCAGCCAAGCCATTGGGCAAGATGGATTTGCGATTGGGTGATTCAATCGACCTCCAATTGTTCAGTGAGTGGGGAATGGAAACACATGGATTGACACTTTGGAGGCGTGGCCAGTATGCGCATGTAAGTATAGATGCAATTCGGGAATGGTTGTGGGATTCACCTCGATTGACTGGAAAACATCAACTGTATCCCGGTGGCCATTGGCAACCCTTGCGTGTCCTGCAGGCTGGTCAACCGGTTTGGAAAATTCGAAAGGAGCGCAATCGATTCATCTCAACCGGTGTTCATGGATTGGCCGAGCGAGTCACAAATCATTGCTTGTCTGTGGATCGGGCTTTGGCCATTCGATTGCTAGATGGCGAGGAACCTGGGCGTTCGACCTTGACCGAAGCATTCCAAGGACAACGTGATGGAGGTGTGCTTCTCCGTTGTGAAGATGAATTCATTCCAGCTTGGTTGGCGGGAAAATTGAGTTTGATGATGACAGATGCTGAACAGCATATTCTGAGATTGAAACTCGGACTCCTGTGAGAGACATTCATGCGCCATCGTTCATTCGCTGGAACCATGGATGCAGACCGGGTTGGGAATTGGGCCCCTTTCTTGGTCGCGTTTCTTTTGCTCTCAGTTGCTGGTTGGGGCATTTGGAGCCTTCCTGCCCAACAAAGTACGGCTGAGGGCGAATCTGGAAATATGATCCCACGATTCATTGAGCATTTTCCTCAGGACGAAACCGAAGTGATTCCAAACGATGGTTCGCTACGTTTAGCATGGCACCCTGTGAACAGTGAATTGGGGTCTCTGAAAACAGAAGATCGATATCTTGAGTTGGGAGAAAACATCGTCGTTGAACATGTTTCAACTTCCGCCAAGGCTGTTCTTCACACAGTTGTCAATTGGTTTGATGAAGACAGTCTCAATGTCACTGTACAAGTCAATTCAACTTCAGAACTTGAAAATGGAATTTTGAGAATCATATTGGTTGAAGATGATGTCAAGATGTTTGGGCGTGCACCTCCTCAACATGCGGTTGTTCGATTGTATGATCCAACACCCATTGGCGATGGGAATGGGACCATTTCACGAAATTTACAGATGCCAAATGGATTGAATGAAGAAGATGCTGAAAATCTACAAGTCATCATTCTACTATCGGATATGCTGACTGAGGAAAATTACGCGATGATGGCCTTGGAATTGCCCTCGGAAGGAAATGGTCCAATCGATAACGGGCAAAGGGTCGCTAGTTGGTTGGCCATAAGTGTAGGAATTTTTGTTCTCGCTTCAATTGCTAGGGCTGAATGGAAGCGTGAGGTTTTTCTGCCAAGATTGCGTGGGAATCCAGGACAAAATGGTACTCCAGTGGCACAACTGAAAGCAGGTTTGGGAGATGTCAAATTAAGAGAAGTGCGCGTGCTACCGCCTTGGAAATTAGCCAAACAGATTCGAGACATTGAATTGCGTGCGGGTACTGAAAAGACATTGCAAGTTCATTTGAAACCCAATCGAGGACAGGAAGGCGAACTGACAGCATTTGTTCAAACCGAATGGAGTATTGAGGTTGAGGAAATGGGAGCGTGGGTTCTTGACCTTACTCTATACAAAGAGCCGCCAACATAATTTCAAAGTCCGCCGAGATTACCCCAGTTCATGATTGATGATACCGACCGACGGATTTTGTCAGTATTATTGGAGGATGCTCGGACCTCATTGCGTTCAATCGCAGAGGAAGTGGGTGTTGCACTTGGAACGGTTTCCAATCGAGTGAAACGCATGGAAGAGATGGGTGTAATCCAAGGATATGGAATTCTCCTCGACGCGGAAAAAGTCGGTTGGACCATGACCGTACTGTGTGGGCTTCGAATCGAAAAAGGTCGATTGATGGAAGTTCAGCGAAGAATTGCCGAAGATCCTCGCGTCTTTGGGATCTATGATGTCACCGGAGAATTTGACTCGATGGTCCTAGCCAGGGTGTTGGATCGCGCCCAATTAGACGACCTTTCAAAGACGGTTTTATCCAGTGAAGGAATCATCCGAACCGTCACACATGTTGTCCTCAACACGGTGAAACAAAACGGGGTTGGATTGCCCTAAACATCGGGACCAGAAACCGAGGGTTCAAGAACACCCGAGTCGCGGTTTGCCGCATGGTCGTCTCAGGTTCAAGAGATGAACACGATTCTGAAAGAATCTCAAGTCTCCCCCCTGAATTACGTTGGACCGATTTGAGCTTGCGTTTCCCCACCAGTGATTCTGCCCCGATGCATGCATTTGGTCGATGGGAGGACCAGCCACATCAGCACCTACCTGCTGCTCGTCTTGCCGCATCTCCATGGCAGGGATTGTTGATTGCTGATGAGGTGGGTTTAGGCAAAACCATCTCTGCCATCCGAATCATTCGTCGGCTCCACGCAATTGGTGATGTAGGGCCGGTAATCATCGCCTGTCCGGGATCACTTCGATCAAAATGGAAGCAGGAACTACACCATCGTGGAGATCTAAAATCGGTTGTCGCGGATAGTGGACGACGCCTACTACGTATTCTCCAAAATCTAAGTGAGGGTGAACCCAGAATCATCATCGTAAGTCACGGAATATTGCGCCGTTCATCAACACTGGAACAGATTATGGAATCTATGCCGGAGGTGATGTTGACGATTATCGATGAAGCACACCACTGTCGAAATCCAAAAAATAGACTCCATGATGCTGCCCAACTGCTCACAATGCATTCACGAAAATGTGTCTTGATGACAGCAACTCCCGTCAATCTTCGAGAAGAAGAATTGTGGGTTCAATTGAGTCTATTGGCTCCCGATCGATGGCCGTCTATCGAACAGTTTTATCGCACCATGCGTCCGACTCGAATGCTCAATGACATCCTCGATGGGATCTCTAGAACAGTCCCTAACCTCCCTCGTGCTCTCAATCATTTCCAAGCATTAGAGAACACCATCGGTTTTGCCGGGGACCCTCGTCTCAATGAGGCGATTGAATTGGTCCAAAATGAGGAAGCATGGGATTCAATTCGAATTGAACATTCGAGGAGAAGACTGGCGAATCTAATCCGTCGTCTTCGACCATTGAATGACTTGTTGGTCCGTACCAGAAGGCGAGATTTGGATTGGCATATGGCGAGTCGAAGAGCCGTGACCCTCGATGTCAACTTGACTCCAGAGGAATGGCGATTGTACGAAGCTGCACGCGCCTGGGCCCGGACTCTAATCCAAATGAGGCACCCCGAGGGTCAGGTCTTCGATTGGGCGTTGATTGTCCCAGAAAGAATGGCGTCATCGTGTCTACCCGCATTCGCCCGGCACGTCATGCGCCAACTGCACTCTCAAGCGCGAGAGGCCATGGACGATACGACCAATGTTGAGGATGATGTCGATTTGGCTGAATTGGAAATTAGAATGCTAAGGAGACTTGGGAATTTGAATGAGCTGGTTGAGGCTGCGGAATCCTTGGGTGATATTGATTCAAAGTACGATGCGTTTTTCGCGTGGATTCAACAAAGTTTGGTTGAAGATCACGAGGGAGGAATCCTGTTGTTCAGTCACTTCCATGCGACACTACAACATTTGCAGGAGAGACTGACTGCGGATGGTATTCGATGCGAAGTGATTACCGGACGAACTCGTATGCAAGATCGGGATTTGATTCGCGAGAGATTTCGAAATGGAGAATTTGATGTCTTACTCTCAAGCGAAGTTGGAAGCGAAGGTTTGGATCAACAGCATTGTCATCGATTGGTGAACTATGATTTACCATGGAATCCAATGCGCATTGAACAACGAATTGGCCGATTAGACCGCTTTGGACAAACCGCTGATGAAATACTCATCCTCAACCTAGCTGTTGAAGGGACGATTGATGCCGCAATTTTACATCGATTGTACCATCGAATTCGTTTGTTTGAAGATGCTTTGGGCATGCTGGATCCATTGCTAGGTGAAGCCATGAGAATGGTTGCAAGAGCCGAACTTGAACGTCCGATCGGACTCCAGATGATTAGTGCTCAAGATGCAGATGAAGAAGACCAACAGGGAGTAATGACACTTCTTGACAAGAGAGAAATGTGGTTGGAAGAAAGAGCCAATGAAGAACGGGAATGGGTCGGACCTGATCCCGGGATTTCGTCTCTACGGAACTCTGTTCAACGTCACAAATTGGGAGTAAATGAGGGCGATTTCCGCGCTTGGATACAGCATAAGCTTGGAGACGCTGCACAATTGTATCCGACAAACGAGGATGGTGTTTGGATGCTAGGTTTGGAAAGGGATATCGTTCAAGAATTGGCGAGCCGAGCAATGGATCCAATGCGAATCGATCAGGACACTGTGGATTGGCAAGAAACGATTACTACGGCAGCAAATCGTTCTGGACCTTACTGGTTTCATGTAATCTTTGATCGTGACGTTGCACGGGAGAACCCACACCATATCTTCATCACACCCCACCACCCAATTGCGAGATTACTCATCGAATCTGAAGGGGATGAAACCATTTACCTTCATTCGAATCGACTCAATTCTACACCCGACAACGCCAACTGGTGTGTCTGTATTGACTGGGATGTTGAGAGTTTGAACAAGACAATCACGCGCAGATGGTTGTATCTAGACTCATTTGGGAACCCCCTACAAGATGATGGAACTGAACCTCTTGAATTGCTACAACAGGGTCAGCCAACGGGCGAGTTTAATCTGACCAACTTATTGTCACCCATCGAAAACGCTCTACTGGAAAGTGAGCGACAACGTTTGTTGCCACTTCTAGATGAATTAAGAGACAATGCAGAAGATGCATGGCACCGAAGAATTATGCGTGAGATGGCACAACTTTCCGAGGCAGATTGGCTCGCTCGTAGTGAAGGGAGGCCCCCTGACCCAAGATGGGTTCGAATGAAGAATGGACTCATCAGTCGACTGCAAAATGAATTGGCCAACCGGTTGCGAGAACTGGAAGGAATTCGCGAGAATCTGAACGGAAGTTTGAACCTCAGAGTTGCGATTCAAATTGAATGATTATTGTTCTTCAATGCCTTCGGGATCGAACATATCGATGTATGGAAGCAACTTGTCTGCATGAGCACCCAATCCCTCAACAGTACGCCCTTCCGGTTTCATTGAGCGAACCAATTCCATTCTTGTGGCATTGTCGACAAGCATTCCAAAGGCCAGAAAACGCTCTCCAAGCTTCTTCTGGAGTCGCCCACCTGTTCGATCCCAATCCATCAACAAACAGATGGAATATCCTTGATCAACATTGTTTAAGATTCCATATTTCTCGTAGATGTGAGTCACAAATCTCGACTGATCCCAGCCTCGATTGACTTGTTCGATGGGTCCGGTAAATCCCAATTTTCTCAGAGCAATTCCATCTCTCCGACCCTCAATGATGATTGGACATCCGCAACCACCATTGGCGGGCGATCGATTTCGATGGCGGAGTTCGCCTAAAACACGGCCGGCGGTACTGTATCTAGCATCTCGATTATTCGACATGATTTCGCCTCCATAATCCATTCCAAATTGTCGTTTATTGCTCAGGGTCACAGCACACGTTGAGGCTGGTCCAATCCCACCAATCTCCCATCACAGACCGATACAGTCGGTTGCTTCTTGATTTCATCGGATATCGTCTACCTTTAAACTCGATTTCCTGACCCCCCTATGGGGGGGCAGACAAGCCTCATATAGCGCACTCTCTCCGGGCAGAATGAGGCTTAACTGTGGAGGCTGGCGGCGACGTTTTCCATATGCTGTTTGACGAGTGGAACCTATGGGCAGCTATTGTCATGATTATCGTGTCAGTATGGCTNTTCCATCATTCNCTTNGATATCGATCAAAGGATGGNATNTCTAAGGNNGAGTCCTGTGATGATTTTGTCCCCGGTGTGTTCCCNAAAGAGAATGACAATCTCAAGATGGAATTGACTTGGACAATCGTTCCNTTCATNCTCATTGTCTATCTCACTTACATNGCTTGGGGNCCATTGGATGAGATGTGGNNNGCCGANCCAGATGCNCACGAAATTGGTGTCACTGCAAATCAATGGTTTTGGGACTTCGATTGCATGTCNGATGANGAGGANGANAATGCAACTCTTGGGGCANCAAAATGTAGCNTACAACGCAGANGGTGAAGTCATNTGTGANATNTCCACCATNGATGTTGAGGGAGAAACGAAACCGTTACTCCGGGTCAAAGCGGATCAATCTTATGCGTTCATCATGACCTCTAACGATGTCACACATGCCCCATTCTTCTTGGATTGGGGGATCAAAGAAGATACCCAACCCGGTATGGAAACACGTCTTTACTACACACCTAGCATGGATGAAGTGGGTTCATCGTTGCTGATGTGCACAGAGTACTGTGGAAAGCAGCACAGTACCATGACTGCTGTTGTTGAGGTCTTTGAGTAGGTGATATCATGTTGTCAATTACAAAGAATCAACGCGCAATTGCCATTTTTGGTGTATTACTACTCGCNCTAGTCGTCGCGCCCAGTGCCCAATCCTATCCTTACGGTGTATCGGGTGTCCAAGATGCTGGATGTACCTGTCACGGACAGAGTACGAGCGCCGAGGTTGTGCCCATTTTGGAGGGCTTGCCCACGGAGCTTGAAGCGGGTGGNACCTATCTGCTGAACATTTCATTCACCGGCGGACCTTCTGGAGATGACCCCAATGCCTTGGCACTGGGTGGATTCCACCTTTGGGCCAGTGCAGGGACTNTGATGAACGTNGATGAGATGGTCAAGATTAATCCAGACGGAAGTGCNACTCACAACGGCATTGACGCCACTGACACTGGGCAAGGCAACGATCAGACCCTGTGGCAAGTCGAGTGGACTGCTCCCATGGACGGGGGTGCCAAATTCATCCTGCACACCAACTCCGTGAACGGCGATGGGACCAGTGGCGGAGACATGTACAATCGACTCAACGCTGAAGTTGGTCCTCAACCCGTTGAACAGGCTCGAGGNTTGACCGTACTNGCAAGTGCCATTTTCCTCATGGCCATCATCACCTTCGGTTGTGTNGCATGGGTATTCTACCGTCGTGACCCAGGTGCCTTCGCATGGGAGCGATTCTGGCCATTCCTCAGNGATTATCTTACCAGTACTGACCACAAGAAAGTTGGAACATTGTACATGATNAACGGGTTATTCTTCCTTGGTGTAGGTGGTATTTTTGCTCTGATCTTCAGATTGCAACTGGCTTCGCCAGGAAATGATTTCCTCACTCAAGATGAGTACAATCAATTCTTCACGATGCACGGTACAACCATGATTTTCCTAGCCGCAATGCCGATGATTGCNGGATTTGCGAACTGGATTGTACCGCTTCAAATCGGTGCACCTGATNTGGCCCTGCCTCGGCTTAACGCTCTGGCATTCTGGTTGAATCCAGCAGCTGCTCTGCTCATCTTCACTGGAATCTTTAGTGGACAAGGTGCGGATACAGGATGGACTGGTTATGCACCGTATGTGGTATCGAACACAGCACACTCAGGTGCAACTTTATGGGTCGCAGGACAAATATTGCTTGTGGCGTCGTCAACCGTTGCAGGTATCAACTTCATGACCACATTCTGCACCATGCGTGCTCCCGGCATGGGATGGATGCAAATGCCTCTATTCTCATGGTCAATGTTGATTGCAACACTGATGCTATTCATTTCCATCCCAGCGTTCGGAATTGGATTGATTCAAGTCCTCTTAGATCGGACCATAGGGACGGTGTTCTATGAGGTGGCCGCGGGTGGTGATCCACTACTGTGGAGTCACCTGTTCTGGTACTTCGGACACCCTGAGGTATACGTGGTTGTTCTACCCGCCTTCGGAGTGATTTCTGAGGTACTGTCCACAAGTGCACGTCGAACCATTTTTGGTTACAAATCGATGGTCTTCGCTCTCGCAGGCATTGGTATCCTCGGGTTCATCGTTTACGGACACCACATGTTTACATCGGGTATGAGTCCAGTATTGCGATTCGTAACCATGCTGACAACGATGCTAGTCGCAGTACCAACCGGTATCAAGGTCTTCAATTGGCTCCAAACCATGCACGGTGGAAGTTTGGTTTACCGAACACACACACTGTGGGCGCTTGGTTTCTTGGTTACCTTCACACTGGGTGGCATTTCAGGAATGTATTTCCCTGCAGTTGCCATGGATTTGCACTTGCATGAGACATACTTCGTTGTCGCTCACTTCCACTATGTATTCGTGGGTGGAATCATCTTCGGATNGTATGCTGGAATTTACTATTGGTTCCCCAAGGCTACAGGTCGAATGATGAACGAAAAGGTCGGAGTGATTCACTTCATCACTGGATTCATCTCATACAACCTTGTATTCTGGCCAATGCACCGACTCGGAATTCAGGGAATGCCACGAAGGCAACACACCTACTTCATCACAACCGATGAGTACTTCGCACTACCCGCTGAAGCCGCTGACTGGAACATGCTGATCACCATTGCAGCCTTCATGTTCTTCGCCAGCAATCTAATTCTCGTCTACAACATGATTAGCAGTGGACTTCGGGGCCAGAAAGCACCGAGTGACCCCTGGGGTGGATGGTCGATGGAGTGGATGGTATCGAGCCCACCACCAACACCCTCACACAACCCAAGTGACCTCCCNGTACAACAATTTGAANAGATGCATGATGATGGAGAACCAGGATTGTTCGGGCGGATGATCGAATGGATGATGATTCCTGAAGAGAATCATGGAGGTGAAGAAGAATGAGTTACGGACACGATGATCACGACCATGGGCACCACCATCAAGACAGCCACTGGGGTCCACACGACTGGGAATTTGACTATGGTCATGGCGTCGTTGGTGGCGCCCCCCACAATTCTTGGGCACCAATCATGATTGCATTGGGATCAAGCCTGTTTTTGCTCGGATTTACCAAGGTATTCACCCAATCTTGGAATGATGCTGGAGATGTGTGGGATTACGCAATTCACTCCTCCCAAATTGGGATGCTCATTGTAGGACTCGCTGTGATGTTTGCTGGNTTCTTNGTTTGGTGGAGACAGGATTGGAGTTTTGATGGAGCCTANGAGCCNAAGGCTGTGGGCACACCCTTCCAATCGATTGACATTCGAAAAGTTGCAATTTGGATGTTCCTTATGTCGGAAATGATGGTCTTCAGCAGTTTGTTTAGCACATACATCCGTTATCGAACCGGATTCGACAACTGTGTAGAACTGTTTGAAACCAGTCATGCAGCAGGTGTACCGATCGAACCCGGAACAGCTTGCTGGTTGCCNGCATCTTACTTCATTGCTGAAGGTGGATACCATCAAGCAAATGCGAACGCTCTGTTGGGATTCATGCCTGATACGCTAATCCCCGGTGCAATCAACACGTTTGCCTTGATCATTTCATCGTACACCATTGTTCTCGCTCTCAAGACCGCCAAGGATACCACCTTGAGCGATGCTGAGCGAAACAGCAAGGTTGGAAAGTACCTCTTGGCCACACTCACACTGGCAACNCTGTTCCTGTGCTTCAAGATGATTGAGTGGTTTGTCGGATTCGAGATTGGCGACCACGATCACCCGATTTTCTATGCGCCCAGNCTGNTGGAAGATAAATTCACNATNCANNCNTCGGAGTATACCTATTGCCANCTCTACGATGAGGCGGCACATGCTTGTACNCCCGGTTATGANGCNATTTTCGANATNCGNATGTCGGCCTCTACATTCTATGTGACCACNGGTACACACGGTGTACACGTGTTCGGAGGAATGGTGGCTNTGGCCTATATGGTTCTCAAGGCATTCCGTGGTGGATACACACCACAGAATGCTGTCAGCATTGAGTACTTCGGCCTGTATTGGCACTTTGTGGACTTGGTTTGGGTATTGGTCTTCCCCGCATTCTATCTGTATTAAGGAGGCATCAAAATGGGTGAACATGGACATCATACAATTCTAGGATTCGATCGATATGCATTCAATTTCTGGGTGCTGATGATATTTACCGCCATTGAAGTGGTCGCTGTTGCTCTCACGTTCTCAATGAAAGGAACAGTGAGCATGGACGTCGTCGTCTTCATTCTAGTGTCGGTTGGTATCGTCAAAGGAGTGGGCATCGCTGCCATCTTCATGCATTTGCAAGGAGACCCNGATAGNCGNGTGTTGACAGCNACCGCATTATTCCCGGTGTTTTTCATCGTGGTGATGGTCNTGTTCATCGGTTTGACACANCCCGGNGCTGCNGACACATTNCCGGATTGGTGCCGTCCCGGCTTCTACAGTTGATNGGGGTGAAACACATAGCCGAGCAGTGTCTCGGAGTCATTACTGCGGACGTCGCTTAGCCTGGTAGAGCGCCGGATTTGAAATCCGGTGGTATTCGCCTCGGGAGTTCAAATCTCTCCGTCCGCGCCAACAATAATANGTGATACGGTACCGCATNGAATCATGCGTAACGTATCGATTCTACTCAGTCTGCTATTGACTTGTTCTGCTTTATCCGGATGTATCGGTGGAGACCATGATGAATATGATTTCAATGGAATCGAATATGATCCGGCATCGCCGGCTCCGGGGTTCACTTTGCTAGACCAAAATGGTGAGCAGGTTTCATTGTCAGATTTTGAAGACAAAGTCGTTGTAATTGCTTTCACATACACCATCTGTCCGGATGTTTGTCTTGCCATCGAAGCCAATCTGGATTACATCGACGAACAAATGGCTGATGAGGAAGATTTGGTGATACTGTCCATCACGATTGACCCTGCACGAGATACACCGGAACACCTGTGGGGTTGGACCAATATCAGAGGATATGATTGGCCTCACTTGACCAGTTACAATCACAGTGAACTGCAACAAGTTTGGAGTGATTACAGCCTATTGGTTGACAATGATCACATCAATTCGGACCACTCCGATCACGGTGACCATGGAGATCACTCGAGTCACGATGATCACTCTGACCATGACGGTCACGATGATCACAGCAATCACTCTGAGATGTCTCACCAGGTTGCCGTATTGTATCCAGACAACACTACTACTCTGTTTGATGGAGATCATGACATGCTTCCTGAAGAGAATGCAACCGGCTGGAATTTGACAGAGACCACGATGTCAATGAACAATATCTCGCTGAATTATTCTGTCCATGAAGAATACGGGAATCAGGTTCACGGCATCAATGGCATTGATGCGCCGAGTGACTGGTCATGGTGGTGGTCATTGCACATTTGGAATGAATCCAGCGAAGCATGGGAAGAGAGCAGCGTAGGAATCGATCAAGTGATGATTATGCATGATACCGACCATATTGCTTGGGCGGCTTCAAATGCGAATCTGTCAATGCTTCCTATACCCACGGAGCATGCGGATGAACATGATGACGAACACGATGATCATGATGATCATAACATGGCAGATGAATTGTACGAAGTCGGCCACAATACTGTGACTTTCATCGTTGACAAGGATGGCAAGAAGCGGGTGGTATTCACCGGTTCTAGCTGGTCCACTGCGGATTTCATGGATGACTTGAATCATCTACTGCACCATGATTCGGGTGCCGACCACAGTGACCACTCTGATCATGACCACCATTGATGCGAAAACGCACCCTACGGGTGCGAACAGTCTTCAATAGGAAGTCCTCTGACACAATTGTGCGACGACTGGCCCCACTGCTCGTTCTTCTCTTCGTGTTCACCGCTTTTTCGGGATGTATCGGCGGTTCTAACGCCAGTTGGGGCATGGATTACGAAGTTGTTACCAATGACGAACAGAATGTAGAAGTCACAAACAAACTTGCTGCCAGCAGTTCGAATCACCTTGACAGCGAAGAAATTGAATTGTTGGATTGTGAAAATTCAACTTACTCTATTTCTGGTTGGCTGACTCAAACCAAGGTTTTCGATCAACCACTAACAGCAACCAGTGCCATTGCTTCGTGGATGATTTTGGAGAAACCATACAATGAGGCTCAGGATGTTAAGCCCGGTTCAGTATTTGTTCAAATCGTTAGCAAGGAAGATGATTGGCCTTCACCAAATCAAGCCGAAGGTGTTCCAATGGTTGATGGAGTGCTCGCGAGTGGTAAAGCCAGTGAATTCCCGCACAATGGTTGGGCCTTGATGGCCATCATTCCTGCCAATGAAAATGTGTTTGACGCTGTCACCCAGATGGATTCAAATCAAGCAATCACGCTGAATGGTTACATCCTGCAAGACGAATACTATACTGAAGGCCAAATCCAAAATTGTGCCCTAGAAGCCTCAAGCAAGGGATTGACCGGGCACTTTGTCGTGACATCAATGACCTATGGTGATGAGAGGGTTGTGAGTTCAACTGAAGCGTATATTGCCGGTGATATTCCCTTCATTGGTCGCGGCTTGTATACCACTGTACTTCTCATTTCGATTGTGGCCTCGGGTGCACTGTACATCTTTTCGCGAAACCAACTGATTCTTGGGGCAGATTCTCAAGCACAAACAATGCTCTCAGATCAACAAATGCGAGCGGGTAAGGCGGCCCGCCATGAAGCTGCACGGCACGAAGCAAGAATGGAGGCTGTGGCTAAAGCCAAGGTGGAAGACTTTAGCGGTAAACCCAAGAAAAAATCCACCGGTGTTGCAAAATTTGATGTCAATGCGGCCTTGGCTGAACAAGGACCTGGTGCCAGTACATCACACTATGTTGCGGGAAGTTCAGTGACCGTCACTGATGAGGCTGAAGCCATGGANGACATGATTTCAGACATGCAAAAAGAACAGGCCTTTGAGCAAGAGTTGCAAGAAAAAGGGCTGCGAAATATCATCCAAGGGCTTCCCCGAGGTGGGAGGAGAACAACAGCACCCCCNTCCCGGCCAAAGCCCACTAATNCCGAGCCGGAAGAAGTGGCNAAGCCAAAATCGCGCAAAACCCGTAAAACAAAATCGCAGGACGAAGTTGTGGATCAAGTTGCTGACGAAATTGAGACACCACAGCGCAGTGTCGATTCAAGAGTCAATGATGATGGGGACTTCAGCGATTTCTCACTGTGATTCATTGGGTATTGAGGGTCCGCCACGAACCGTCAATTGATCTGAAACGAACTGAATGATGGCAGGCGTCATCAAACAGGGTTCTCCATCGACTTGAATCCACATGGGAGGGTCATGGGGTTCGTTGGTCGGTTGGTCATTTTCGTCGATATTTCGCAGTTCCAAACGATGTCCATCCTGTTGGCTGACCATTCCCCATTTTCCGATGTGTGAGCCTTTTTTCATCGGCCCGATGAATCTCAGCATCCGGCTTTTCGAGAGACCATTGGCAAGAACAATCGACATTGAATCATTGGTCACACACATTCCAGGAGCAACTCGATAACCACCAGCAAACGTTTCGGTCATCGAGAGTAAAGTCAAACCACTCATGTCGATTCTGCCGACGACTTGATCCTCAACTTTGAGCCAACCATCCTGCTTTTTCCAACCAAGGATACTCTTGACACCCAAGTAGGTGTATTTTGCAATGCCCCGGAAAAATTTCCCTTGGCCCATGGTTTTGCGGCGAGAAACATCACTGGTTGTACCCCCATCTGATTCTAGGAAGGCCCATCGACGNATCATGCAATCCTCTTCGGCTTCACCATCCCATTCCGTGCTGACGGGTGAAGGGTAATGTGGCAATCCNGGTGCNGGNGCAGCATCAATNCGCATTGCACCNANCCTNCGGTCGATTCCAGATTTGAGGAGNNTCACTGCCGCTTTCGTATTGCGAAGAGGNATCCCATGCGCNCGNGCGTAATCGTTACCACTNCCCATGGGAATAATCCCCAGCGTCATTGAGGACCCTCGCAAACCGCTGGCAACCTCATTCATGGTTCCATCGCCACCGACGGCGACGACTAAATCCAAATCATCACGATNTCGAAGNCTNTACGCAATCTCTGATGCGTGGCCGGTCCGTTCTGTCCACATCACTTCACAGTCCAAATCCAGTTCCTCGATTTGGGCAGCGACTTTTGGCCAGCGCTTTTTCACAGTTCCATCACGGCCAGCGGGATTGACGATACATACAATGCGAACCATAATTGACGCAGAGCGGCTTTCAATCAAGAGGTTTTTCCGACAACAATTCCGAAAATAAACAACCGTAAATAACGGGTATCTACGCGTCTTCCGGGAACCATGGCCGAAGCTTGGTCCGACTTTGATGTCGCTTGCATGCGACGAGCGTTGGAATTGGCTGAGCGAGGGCGAGGACAAGTTTCTCCGAATCCTCCCGTGGGTTGTGTACTTGCAAATGACGGTGTCATTCTCTCTGAAGGTTGGCATGATCACCTAGGTGATTTGCATGCGGAACAAGCGGCGATTGCTGATGCGGAAGCAAAGAGTGTTGCAACAGAAGGTTGTGTTGCTTATGTGACTCTGGAGCCTTGCAATCACTTTGGACGAACACCACCTTGTACCCAAGCATTGCTTTGGGCTGGTGTCGAGGAGGTTGTGGTCGCAGCTAGAGACCCGAACCCAACCGTTCGAGGCAAGGGCATTCAAGTGCTATTGGACGCTGGAATCAAAGTCCGAGAAGGATTGCTTGAATCTGAAGCGCAACGCCAAATGCAACCATTCATGCATTGGTGTGAGTGCAAACAACCGCTGGTCACTCTGAAGGCCGCAATGGATGTCAATGGTGTTGTTGATGGAGAAAATCCTGGCCGATTTACATCGGAAGAAAGTCTGGATGCTGCACACCGTTTGAGACGACACTGTGATGCAATATTGGTAGGTGTGAACACCATCATTCGTGACAATCCATCCCTGAACATTCGTAGAATTCCTCTAGAAAAGAGTGGGCAACCACTTCGTGTTGTACTGGATCGAACCCTACGAATTCCGGCTGATGCAACCGTACTCAATGATGGAGGTGAGACCATTGTTGTACATACTCAACAAAGCAATCAAGGAGTGATATTGCCTTCCGGAACGGGTGGTGTGGATCTGTCCGCCTTGCTAGAACACTTGGGTGATAAGGGGATTCAGGAATTGCTGGTTGAAGGTGGGCCTATCGTTTGGGCTCAATTCATAGAAGAAGGATTGGTGGATCGAGCGATTATCATTCAATCTCCGAATACATTGGGAGAAGGGCCTCTGAGTGGAATCAGTGATTCAAAATTGAGTGAGGCGGGTTTGGCACTGGTTGAACAAACCCAATGGGGAGAGGATTCAGTCCAATTTTGGAGCCGATCTGAGTTGACTTGGCCTGCAGATTTGTGGCCGTAATCATCCATTTGTTGGCTCAAATCGCTTCCGCTGAATTGAAGAAGTACGGACTCCCCGAGTCAAATGGGCGGTTAGGGTAGTCTGGATATCCTGATGGGCTTCGGACCCGTCGACGCGGGTTCGAATCCTGCACCGCTCACTTCTTCTCTGCGTGAATCAGAAGTCGAGCTAAACTACCATGTACTCGAATAGGGACCGTCGATTGGATGTCCCAACCTGAATCGGAAAATGCCTTCTTAATTCGTCTCCAACCGTATCCAAATGAGAATCCATATTCGACCGGCTTGTTGATGACGCGTGGATCCCAAGGAATCAAAGTTACCAGATTGGCTTGCTCTGCAGCCACTTTAGAACAAGCCGATAGGGTCCCTTCAAACAATTCAAGATCTTCATCTGAGGATTTCCAAGAATTTCTTCCNTAGGGGGGGTCAAATGCAAATCCATCGAATGTTTGGTCCCAACAATCTCCGAGTTCCAATGAAGAACCATTGCGAATTTCGAAACTTCCTGAACCACCAATTTCCTGAGCCCATGCAGCATTCTCTCGGGCACCAGTGACCATGGGCCACGCTAAATCGCTACCAAAACAATCAATGTCACATAGAATGCCTTCGATGATGAGCCCCCCTGTTCCGCAAAATGGATCGAGTAGTTTTCCCTGCTCGGGAATTGCAAGATTGACCATCGCACGTGCGAGTCTAGGATCCAAACTGACCGGTTTGAAGAAAGGGCGATTCGGTGCTCTTCGCTTGACCCATTCATCACCCCTACACTTGGTTACTCCCCAGGCGATGATGGGTTCTGCGGCGAATTGATCTGGATGGGCGGGTGGGTTTTGACGGGGTGCTAGTAAATGAATTCGCAATTGGATATCGGGATTGGTTAGATCAATCTTGTAACCGGCTTCGACCAATAATGCCCCCACCTCACCTGAGATATTGCGACCAGACCAGCCATCCACTTTGTTTCCGGTTCGGGTGGAGGCAACTGCAACAGAGCCTTCCAAATTGAGCAACAAAAATTGTTCTGCAATTTCAGCAACTGCATTTTTGAGGGGGACTGAGCCTCCTGGACTCAACACTTCAACAAAAATACTCGAACGGTCGATTAGCTTCTGAGCCTGTTCTTCTGTACACTCCAATGCATGAGCATGAAGGAATTTGCAAGAACCGATTAACTGCGCCGCTTCTGTTCGGAAGATCTCAGGGTGCCAGCCTGAACCAATGACCACTGAGTTCGTCATTTTTCAAATCCCTCCCTCGCGCGCGCGCCTGTGTTGCTACGCAACACACACCTCGCCTTAATCCTATAACGGTCGCACCTCTCCCCTCGCTCCATGCGCACCTACAGAGCCGCTGCTCTAGCCCTGTTTGGTGTGCTGCTNTTCGCCAGTTTGTTTGTGAGTGTTCCCGCCGCTGCACAAGAGCCGGGCGTAGGCATCATGCAGTCTGATGATGCGAAGAACCTGACTCATGAACAGAATCGAATGTACATGTATGGAAACAGCGATACTGGGGCTCCAGATACATGGTCAATGTGGACCCATTCTGCAAACAATGATGTCAATTCCGATGATAGTGTTGGAGAAGGAAACATCCCTGGGGCTGCCAACCAGGGTGGTGGACCACGAACATTTACTTTTGAGGGAACAAACCCCGTTTCAGAAGCTATGCCAATTGATAATTCAATTGCAATCACTGGAAAAGTGAAACTGTTGATCTATTGCGATGTTTTAGAACAAAATTCCTGTACAAAGCAAACAGATATTGTACTACGATTGGGCAACCGTGATTTGGCTGTACAAACTATTGCAGAACCTGCAGAGGATAATTTCTACGAATTTGAATTCTTTGTGAATGTTGAAGAAATACCCGCTGGAGAAACATTTGGGCTACGTGTTTCTTTCCAAAAACCACAGAGTACTGATGGGGGTTATACCCTCTACCTCGGGAATCAAAACTCATTCATGGATATCCCCGTCATAGAACCATACCAACCCACTGTTCCCGGTTTGGGTGGGGAAGAGTATGTGTCGCCGTATGAGGATGCCTCTGGGTACACTTTGACAGGATCAAACTCCACCTCATTCCTTGCTCTCATCTTTTGGGGGCTCTTAGGAATCGGTGTCTTCGTTGCGGGATTCACATTTATTCCACCCATCCCCATGCGAGAACTTGCGATTCTGTTTACCGGTCTTGGATTGTTGGTCTCGATGCTTGTGGCTCCAATCATTGCTGGGCCGGTGGAATTGGCGAAGGTAAATCCCGACGACCCCGATGTCTGGACGATTGAGGAGTTGGCTCAACTGGATGAGCGAGCAGGTTCGTTCATTGGAGACAGTTTTGTGGAGAATTATCAATTCCAATTGTATGTCGAATACGATGATGTCTACACTGCAAAAGATCGCGGTACGACCATCTCAGCATTCGGTTACGATGAATTTGCTGAGATTTTTGAAGACCCTGAGGTTCCGCAACGAGGCAAAGAATACGTTCAGTTGTACTTCTCAATGTTCCACATGGATTTACGACCGGGCCAGGCGGTTCTTGCCAATTTGATGATTGTCAATTCAACCGACTCTACTGGTCAAACCACGTTGGTGCCTCTTCATGCCTGCATGGATTGTACCAATCCCGATACGGGCGCTCCTTGGCAAGTGAAGGACGTCACCGTTACCGTGAATGGTGAGGATTCAAAGCGATTCGCCATTCAACCTGAATTGATTGAACTCATTGGAATCGATTCTTCTTGGGGCGGTTATGCACACGGCATGACTGCGCTGGGTCTACTACTGGGTGGGATCGGGTTCTGGATGTCATATAGACAAAATCGTGAATACTTCGAAGAGGACGAAGAAGAGTACGATGAGGACGAAGATTTCGAAGATGCTCTCGATGATTTAGAGGATTTCTGAGGCGGCTTACATGGGCTGTAATCTCAAGGATCTCGCCAGTCCCGAATCCATTGAATTGAGTGATCTTGCGGGTCAAAGGGTTGCGGTTGACACCTTCTTGGTCGCCTATCAGTTCATCACCAGTCTGCGTGCACGTGGAGAGGGGAAAGATGGACTCTACATGCGGAATGCTGCGGGTAAACCAACCTCACATCTGTTTGGATTCCTTGAACGAGCTTCAACGATGATTGCAGCAGAGATTGACCCTGTGTTTGTCTTCGATGGACGTCCACATGAACTCAAGGATCACACGCTGTCTGAACGNAAAGANCGNCGTGTGGCTGCAGAGGAGAAGTACGCCATCGCACTAGAGGCAGAAGATTGGAAGGCGGTCGACAAGTTGGGTGCTCAAATTGTATCCTATACTCCCGAAATGGTTGCTGAAACCAAGCGATTGTTCGATTTGATGGGTGTGGCTTGGATTGAGGCGCCGATGGAAGCAGAAGGAGCAGCGAGTGTGTGGTGCCGACAAGGTTTGGTCAGTGGAGTGGCCAGCCAAGATTGGGATGTCTTGCTCTACGGTAGTCCTGTAATGATTCGCAATCTTACCAGCCATGGNACCAAAAAGTTCGGACGGACGATTANTGCTGAGCGAATTGTATTGGATGATCTGCTTGCTGAACACGAAATTACCCGGGACCAATTGGTGGATCTCGGTATCATGGTGGGTACCGATTTCCATCCTGGNATTCGAGGAATTGGGCCGAAGACGGGCCTCAAACTCATCAAGGAATACGGCAGTATTGAAGCGATTTGTGAGGCCAAAGAAAAACCTCTACCTGAGCGTCTTGAAGAAATTCGAAGTATTTTCCACGAACATCCTGTTGGAGAAAATACACTCCCAGCATCTGGAATGGCTGATGAGAAAGGGTTGCGTACCTATCTGATTGACGAGATGGACTTCAGTGAACGACGTGTCGAACGTGCGCTCGAGAAACTCAAATCGGCTGGGCGATGTCGAACACAAGGCCAATCCACGCTCTTTGACTTCTGAATCATCGGTGCAATCATAGCCAGTTGGTCGTCAAACAAGACTGATGGGCGACNAGGAAAGCCNGCCTGAGGATGGANNANTCTACTCCCATCCTCGGTTTTGGCANGGATTGTTGATTCTCGCCATCTTCCTCAATGTTTACGTGATTCTCAACAGTGATTTGGGATTGGATGCCCATGTCGAAGGTGCCTATGTTGAAACGGACGAGGGGTGGGTTTTGGACTGGGGNGATACTCGAACCGAGGACCCACTAGCCTCCAATCCCGAGGATGCGAAAATCGTCCCTGAGCACAATGTGAANTCTGAGATGATCATGCCTTTTGCANTATTGGGNATGATTCTCGCAATTCTTGTCGCAACAAAATCNGGATTGAATCGAGATACAATCATCGTATTGATGTTGAACCCTGCACTGATCTTTTCCATTGGCAGAGGTTATGCGGAGTATACCTACCTCGGTATTCTTGCCATCGCCTGGGTGGCGTGGAATCTGTTCAAAGAATCCGAAGAAANTCGTAAATGGCNTCGATACATTGCCATAACGATGGCTTCAATGTTGATGTTGTCTATTTGGAGTCTGAAGATGAAAATTGATCCGAAGGAGTTGATGCTTCCACTTCTCGGGTTGGTTGTAATTGGTTNCCTGATTGATCGAATTCCAGATGAATGGCTGAATCCCCAAAAGGCATTATTCAGCGGATTTGGATTGGGGCTGCTGGTCATCATTGTGGCTGGAATGCTCGGTTATGGTTCCTTTTCAGTTGTAATGAATGAACCCGTTCGATTNATTCAAGCTCTCCCAATTTCCATATTTGGCGTCATCATTGTGTACGGTTTGGTTGGAATGGTCCTATGGCCATTTGCAAGGCAAACTTGGGAANAAATGTCAGAAACAAGCGACCGCGTGACNGGAGAGTTGTCTCTATTCATTGGCACCATGGCTGGATTGATTGTCACCTATGTCGCCTGCTTATGGGCCTATGAATCGATATTGTGGAATTCTGAATGGCCTTGGCACATGTGGACCATGGGNAACAATGGGCGATACATTACCATCCTCGCNATCCCGAGTTACTTGTTGATCCAACGAGTGAACAAAAATCTGGATTGGCGTAAACCGATGGCTGTAACCGGTGTATTGTTGATTTTACCGATTTCAATGGCAGCAGGCATCCACGGCCAAACATACTGGACCGATGATGCAGCAGAAATTTTGTCCACACATATGGAAGATGACGAAGATTTCCTATTCGTACATGATGCCACGCTNGGGATGCACTATCTGTANACCTTCCACNCNCANATCGACGATGTGAACGAACGAAACATTACCGGTCANTGGCGAGCACCGAATTCNNATTGGCAATCGGAANTGTTTGCTGAGCAGCCAATTCAANATCGTGGAGATTTNTCCTCGGTCAAGTGGGTTGTCTTGGCTCCNGGNNTAGAATGGGATGNACCACCGGAAGGTTGGCAATCNANAACCGGAATGGCCGATTTCATGAATGGNGGCGGAGAATGGCAAGTCTGGTCGCAAAACCAAGTATTCTCNGNCTCTGAAACGTAAGAGGCCCCCGCCTTGGCCGAAGCCAAAACGGGGGCGTTAACGATTGACAAATCAAGCGTTCTTGTCAGCTTGGACCTTAACGCGAACGTCCTGTGCTGCGCCCTTGATGCTCTGCATAGCCTTGCGTACACGTGTACCNGCAGCAGAGTTGCCTCGGTCGTGCTTTCCAGCATCGACGAGTGCGTCGTTCAATGTGTCAATCATTCCTTGTACCATAGCCTCAACAGACATACNGCTGGCCCTCTGTAGACCGCTCTTAATCATTGACCATGGAGCATCGGCGATTTTCAGTGCTAAAGACTGATTTTNACGGGCGGGTTTAGAGAGATCAATCCTCAAACGAGGAGGCGCGAATCTCAGCGTAAATCATTCACGATGTTCGGATGAATGAACTGTCTGCCTGCATGGTCCAAGCAGTCCCATCTGGAGAGAGGTAAACCGTCTCCCCTGCATGCCCTGTGACATACTGNCCACCGGGTGTGAGGNGTGTGTAATCTGGGACGGATTGAACCGCTGGAGCTGCTGCAANCGGTGCGGCTGCCACAGGCGGTGCATAGGCCACNGGTGCTGCAACGGCAGGNGCTGCAGATGCAGGGGCCGCAAATGCGGTTTCTGTTCCCCAATCCACCGTGGGCTGTGGCTCCTTGTTACCTCGCAATAGCATGGCGCCAAGGATGCTTGCGATGACCATCAGCATGACGAGGAATACGACACCTCCAATGACCAAAGCGCTCACTCCACCGGCTTCCGAAGAGGATCCATCTCCATCGCCAGACTGCTCGTTATCTTCGCCTGAACCTTCACCGGGTACTTCGGCACCAGGCTCTTCTTCAGCGAGGAAAGTGATGGTGCTGGATTTGTAATCAAATCCATCCGTGCCCTGTGCTGTCAGCTTCAACTTGACTTCATCGAAGTTGGCCAGTGTAGCTCCAGTTTCTGGATTGACCGCAACAAATGATTGTCCTGTTCGAATTGTAGATGAATCGATGGGGACTTCACCTCGTTCCCAACAAATACCGCTCTGAGTATTACAAATCTCCCAAGTTGCAACGATATTGCTTAGTTCGACATCACTGAGTTGAACGACAAAGAAGTTTGGACTCATTCCGAAGTACATGTCAGTAACTGCAACGTCGATGTCGCCATTGCTTCCATCGTTGCTCCATGTCAATGGCATGCTATCTACAACCGTGATGGCCATGTTCCATAGACCCGTATCACCATCAGAGTCTGATGCTGACAACTGGATCAAGTACTGACCTGGTGTTGTATAGGTCGCAGTGAGCATACCTGAAATCGGGTTGTACTGAACCATTCCATCGTTGGATGTGACGGTCGCCCAAATTTCAGCATCGTCGCCATCAACATCAGTCAAACGAGAAGAAAGATCCACTTCCAGTGTGTTGTCAACTTGGATGACTAGGTTGTCAAGTCCAGTTGAATCAAACCGTGGTGCGTCGTTAATGTTCTGAACGTGTACGTGAATGGGTGTTTCACTGTATTGACCATCGGTATCGGTCGCTCGTACAGTTACGACAACACTGCCGTGTGNATCATCGTCAATTGCCGAAATTGATAGTGTATTGCTGCCTCCAAAGAAATCTGCGTTCAAGATGTCTGCGGGCTCAACTGAGACGATGGCAAGGGATAGCGATGCAACGCTCGTTGGGTTCCCATTGCTATCTGAGTCGGTCAAATATTGTCCAAGGCTCAGTTGAGTCGTCCCACCTTCATCATACGATTGAGAAGGAATACTGAGCCATCGTGGCTGACCGTTTTCGATAACACTGAACATCAAGGTTCCAGTATTGGTGTCCTCGCCGTCGTTGATGGTGATGCCAATCCCTTGTGGCGCAGGACTACCTGTGCTGTCAAGTTGAATCGTGGGGAAGTTGACTTCGATCTCACCAGCTGATGCATGCCAAGCGATGAACGAAGGATCGTTGCTAGTAATCACCAGCGATGACAAATCGGTTTCTGCATCACAGACCAAACCTGCGAGTGGAACACGCTCATTGGTCTCGACCTTGACGGTTGGCAGTCCGGGGAACGCAGGACAATCGCCTGGCGCTGTATCTGGATTGTTGGGGTCAACCACTACTGGAAGACCATTCATCAGACTGAATGCATCACTGGCAACACTCCAATCGCTAACTTGGCTACGTGCATCGACGAGACGGGCACGAACATCATAGTCGCCACTTGATGCTGTGTTGACAGGGTCAACTGTGAACACAAATCGCTCGTTTGGTGAACCAGGTGCAGTTAGTGATGAAGGTGCTGTAACCCATTCGGAACTCCAAGCGTTGGATCCAGATGGAGAGACTTCAAACTCAGCGGTCATTGTTGCCATCGTATCAACACCGTCACGAGAATTTCCTGTGATATCAAAGTCCAACGTACCTCCGCGTGGGATGGCGATTTGACCATCTGCAATCGGTGTGTCTGTCGAGGGTGAGAAATCGTGATCGATGTAAGACATCATTGCGTTATTCGCACTGTTGCCATCACCTGTCAAGCCAGTGATCTGGGCTTTGAAGCCACTTAGACCGTTCGCAGTGTTTGTGATTCCTGAAGTGTCAAAGGTTGTTGAGAAGGATTGTGTGTTAGAGTTCCCTGCTGCATTTGAAAGACTATTCAGAGAAGTCTGATCGAAGCACTGATTATTGTAGCAAATTTCAATTTGACCGCCATCAGAATAGGTGTCCGCACCGGCATTCCGAACGGTGACATCCAAATCGAGGATGTCTCCTGAAATGAAGCCGCGAGTATCAAGTTGATTTTCGACATTGAAGGTCGTAATGGCTACGTCGATAGGAGGTTGCATGGTGCTATCACCAGCCGCATAAACATCCTCTCCGAAACTGCTGGTGCTCCATCCACTGAAAAGGGCTGCAACGACATTCATGTTGGTTGCTCCTTGAGCAACGAGATTGTTTGGAACCGTCCATGTTGTTGATGATGAGCCCGATGCTAGGCTGATGGTTTCGAATCCAGTTCCACCACCAACACTACCGCTGTTGCTTGCATAACCTCCATTGTTCAATAGCCATGCTTCCCAGCAATTGTGTCCCTTGCTACCATCGCTGTATGCATGTGAATGGCAAATCTTCTCAGTAACCGCTGCATAGAGAGTAATCGAAGATGCAGGGGATCCAGAGCCAACGTATGATGCTGTTACTGTGACATCAGATGTCCCGTCTCCGTTGTCGCTTTGACCAACATTGACTGTATAATCAGCGGCAGTTGAATGCATGTTGCCACCAGACGAAATGTATTGGTCCCAGCAAGTGTTGCTGCCGCAACCAGTGTTGAGTGCGGCATCACCGAAGGAAGATTTGGGGGCACCGCCACTTTCTTGAAGATGTGAAACGCCATAAATTGGAGCAATATTTCCAGCCTCAGCATCGGCTGTATTACCAAAGTTTGCGCTATGGTAAGAGATGTACACATATTGATCTGGTAAACTGTTCTTAGCTTGGTCATGTGCGGGGCTTCCATAGGCATAGCAATAGCCACAGTTGTCAGAAGTGATGTACTGAGCAAACACGGTATGCCCTGGATTTGAAGGGGCATCACTGGGTTCAACTAAATCAAGCGTTGTATGATTATTTTCTTCATATTCTGAAAAATTTACAATTCCGTTCAAGGAAATGATGGCCATCAGAACGGCGACCAAAAGTGCATTCACATAGCGGGTGCTCATACCTCCTCCTGTAAGGAGGAGCGTTATTAATTGAATGGTGATAAGATTGGAACTGTTTTTTAGCCCCAGTCTTGGACCGACTTTTCCCCTGCAACGATAGCGATTGGTTCAATACCGACCGATATGCCGAACAACTGAGGCGATAGTGTGGAAGATGGCGACTATCGAAGTGCGCTTCCGGACCCCGACGAGGGCGAAACGCAGGAATGGCGAGATTCGATAATTTCTGTCGAGGAAAATTTTGGGCCCGAGCGCGCGCGCCAATTGCTGCAAGAAACGGTCATTGCTGCAAATGAAATTGGTGTTCCTGTCGGTGAGTTAACACAAACTGCTTACGTCAATAGTATTCATCCAGATGATCAACCACAGTATCCCGGGAACTTGCAAATGGAGCAGCGAATCCAAGATGTGATTCGATGGAATGCAATGATGATGGTCACGCGTGGGAACAAATATTTCGAGGGCATTGGCGGACACATTTCGACCTATGCGAGTACATCCCACCTATGGGAAGTCGGTCTGAATCATTTCTTCCGAGGAAAGGATGGTTTAGGCAACGGAGACCATGTCTACTGGCAAGGTCATGCAAGTCCAGGCCTTTATGCACGGGCTTGGATGGAAGGACGAATGAATGAGCAACGGATGGAGCATTTCAGACAAGAAGCGTTCAGCGTGGGCCTGTCGTCATATCCCCATCCCCGTTTGATGCCTGATTACTGGGAATACCCCTCGGTGAGTATGGGCTTGGGTGCAATGACTGCGATTCGTCAAGCCAGATTCAATCGCTATCTTCACAATCGTGGATTGGCAGATACCTCTGAGAGCACCACTTGGTACTTCATGGGAGATGGAGAATCGGATGAGCCTGAATCTCTCTCCGAATTGACCCTCGCATCGCGTGAAAATTTAGACAACATCGTCATGGTCGTCAACTGCAATTTGCAGCGATTGGATGGCCCCGTACGTGGGAATAGCAAAATTGTCCAAGAATTGGCTGCAAGATTTACCGGTGCTGGATGGAATGTAATCAAGTGTTTGTGGGGCTCAAAGTGGGATGCATTGTTTGCCAAAGATCGTCATGGACTTTTGGCCGCACGCCTTGAAGCATTGGCTGACGGCGATGAACAACGCATCATGACGGATGAAGGATCAGTAATTCGTTCTGAATTGTTCAATTCGCCAGAATTGGCCGAATTGGTCGCTGATCTCTCAGATGAGGACTTGGAAGATTTAGCAAGCAATGTAGGTGGACATGATCCTGTCAAAATATTCGCCGCATATACCGCTGCTCGTGCACACAAGGGTAGACCCACTGTCATCCTTGCTCGAACCATCAAGGGTTGGGGACTTGGACCCTCGTTTGCCGGTCGAAATTCAACGCATGGCAAAAAGAAAGCTGACCAACCAGTCTTGCAGTACATGCGAGATGAATTGGGGCTAACGTTTACCGACACACAATTGGAGAAACTCCCTTATTTGCAACCCGCAAACTATCCTGAAGAAGTTGAATATCTTCTTGA
>PBPV01000017.1:0-1372 GCA_002724815.1 Methanobacteriota archaeon
TATCCATGGTGTGGGCAAGTCGTCATAGCCTTCAATCCACCGTTAGGTGGACTCTCCATTTGGGTGCCAAAGAACTCTTTCGATATTCGGAGGATTCATGACATATACCGATAGTAGAGATTCGAGACGCAATGGCTGATGACGACGTGATTCGGATTCTTGGCGCAGGCTTGTCAGGCCTAGCCGCAGCCACCATCCTTGCAAAAAATGGGAAAAAAGTCGAGGTGTATGAGACACGACAAGATTCCGGCGCGAGATTCGATGGAGATTTTCAGGGTCTCGAAAATTGGACCTCATCAAAGGACTTCTTTGAAGAAATGGTCGAATGGGGACTGGACCCAAATTCATTCAAATCAACCGATTTTACCGAGATGGCATTGATTCATCCCGATGATGAAATTACGACTCCGCGAAGCGATCGAATTGCATTCAGGATTGTTGAAAGAGGTACTGATCAACATTGTATCGACCAGGGATTCAAGCGGATGGCATTGGAGGCGGGGGCGACCATTCACTACAATACCAAAGCCGACCCAAAGGATTGTACAATCATTGCAGCCGGTCCAAAAGACACCAGTGCAATCGCATTTGGTGAAGTATTCAAGACCAGTTTCCCCAATCATGTTTCGTTCCAGTTGAATGATAAATTGGCACCTGGAGCATACTCATACCTCATCGTAATCGATGGAGTTGGACTCATATGCACATGTTTGTGGAGGAAGCAAAAAAACTCCAACCGATACCTCAATGAAACAATCGCATGTTATGAAAAACTGTATCCTGAATTGGATCGAGAACCGATTAAGAGAGTCGGCGGAAAAGGCGACTTTAGCATCCCCTCCACGTATTTTGCCAACGAGCAATATTTTGTTGGTGAAGCAGGAGGACTTCAAGACTTCATGTGGGGTTTTGGGATGCGATATGCTGTGACCAGTGGAGTCATGGCCGCAAATTGTCTGCTAAATGGTACAAATTATGATGCTCAAATCCGGAAGGAACTCCTTCCTTTAATCAAATTAAGTGCGACCAATCGGATGTTGATGAATCGAATCGGAGACAGAGGATTCAAGAGAATCGCAAAGTATTGGATGAAGCATCAGCGCAAGAATGGAAATGATGGATTGATATTCATGGAACGAATCTATCAGCCCAGCATTATTCGACGGATGCTTTGGCCAATCACAAACCGATTATTGCTTCGAAAAGTGACGTATTCTAATGGTAGATTCGGAAGGAGAATGCCATTTAGAAAGGCACTGAAAAGAGACAATTGGACCATGAGTGAAAGAGGCAAAGAAATTTCCGAGGAGTGGAAGNAAATCCGTGCNTCNGGNGGNAACGTNTCNTTNNCNGAATCNGATTAATGCANNCA
>PBPV01000017.1:1378-23650 GCA_002724815.1 Methanobacteriota archaeon
CNGGAGNGATCACATGNCNCNAATCATCATCGAGGATGCNGGTGATTCTCTNGACCCNGATTTGTTGAGGGCGAAGATGGATACCATTGGTTGCGGCAGCATTGTTTCGTTCATCGGNCTCACTCGTGGGATNGAAGAAGGNACNGAAGTAATCCATTTGGAATTTGATGCTTGGATTGAACAATTGCCTAAGGTGTTACACGCTTTAGCATCTGAAGCCATCGATTCCCATGGTGTCCACTGTGTTGCCATGAGTCACCGAACGGGGATTGTCAAACCAGGAGAAAACATCGTCTGTATCCATGTTGCAAGTCCTCATCGAAAGGAAGGGTTNCAAGCCTGTGAATGGCTCATCGACGAACTGAAATCCCAAGCCCCTCTGTGGAAGAAAGAAGTGCGCACTGATGGAGCGCATTGGAAGGAGGGACTCGGGTGACTGATGCAATCATTCCTGTTGGACACAAACCCATCGTTGAGCGGACTGCAGTCGCCACAGGGATTCTTGTATTGAGTCCCGATTCTGCAGATGCAATTCGAAATGGATTGGTGGCCAAAGGCGATGTGTTGGAAGCGAGTATGGTCGCGGCCATTCAAGCTGTAAAGGAGACACCTCGCGCGATTCCTCACTGTCACATCATCCCCATCGAATCATGTTCAGTGGTTTGGGATTGGGAAGGAGACCATTTGCGTTGTACGGTTCGTGTGAGCGCACATTGGAAAACAGGAGTTGAGATGGAAGCTCTTTGCGGNGTNTCGACTGGTTTACTGTGTGCTTGGGACATGGTCAAATCGTTGGAAAAGGATGACTCGGGGCAATATCCTATGACAAAAATTCGTGACATTTGTGTTCTTGAAAAGCGCAAGGGCGAGGCGCAGGATTGAGAACCTCCTTGCGCTCGCACACATCATGGCGAATACGTCCGAGTTGGCCAATCACTTTCTCAGAGCCTGCGAAGATGCTGCAATTGCTGCGGCCAAATGGCGTGGTCGAGGTGAGCGGAAAAAAGCCGATGGAGCCGCCGTTGAAGCCATGCGGGCAGTGTTTGATTCAGTTCCTTTCGATGGTCGTGTCGCGATTGGAGAGGGGGAACGAGATGATGCACCCATGCTCTACATCGGCGAACCCCTTGGATGCCTGCAAGGCATAGAAGGCGCTCCACAAATTGACATTGCAGTCGATCCACTGGAATGTACAAACAATTGTGCAACCGATTCACCCAATGCCATTGCTGTACTTGCTGCGGCACCAAGAGGAACTCTTCTCCACGCTCCGGATTGTTACATGAACAAGATTGCAGGTGGCCCCGAATTAAACGGTATACTGAGTCTTGAAGCATCTACAGATTGGAATATTGAGGCCGCTTGTTCGGCATTGGACAAAACTCCTTCTGAATTGAAGGTCGTCGTCATGGATCGACCTCGACATGAACAACTCATCAAAGAACTGAGAGCGTTGGATGTCGCCGTTCCGCTGATTGGAGACGGGGATGTTTCCGCTGCACTGAATGCAGCAGATCCCAATTCTGACATCGACATGCTCATGGGCATTGGAGCAGCACCTGAAGGAGTCATCACCGCCACAGCCTTACGAGGGCTCGGAGGTCATTTTGAAGGGCAATTGGTGACCACCAATGAAGACCATTCTCGTCGCGCGGCAGAAATGGTTGGAGATGATGTTGACAAGGTGTGGAGCCGTGATGAACTCTGCGCTTCGGATGATGCAATTTTTGTTGCATCAGGAGTCTGTTCTGGTTATCTCCCAGGCGTTGAATTCTTGGCACAAGATCGAGTGGCAGTTCACTCTGAAATATTGCATGTCAAAGATGGATGCAGGCAATTTGTTTCGACCGAGAAGCGAATCTGAAGATGAAGCCGTCGATGGCGTTGACTTGATATGCCTATTGCGATTCGCCGTTGTCATGTCTAATTGGCCAGAAATGGAAGCCATGCCAAACAACCTCGTGAATTACGGTGTCACCGACAATGGAATTGCAATTATTGAGTTAATTTCTGATTCTGATGGGAAACCACTCACCGAAGGTAAAACTCCTGTAAACACCTACACTCGCGAAATGTGGGAAGACATCGATCAAGCGATTCTAAACGCACGATTCGATGGCGATGTGTCAGTCATTTTGTTGACNGGACATGGTGAGAANTTCTTCTCTGCGGGTGCGAGTATCAACTATCTGAACAGCCTGTCNCCNCGTTACAAGTACTTCTTCTGTCTACATGCCAACGAAACTTTGTCTCGTTTAGAGCAAACTCCGAAGTTGGTCATTGCAGCTCTTAACGGCCACACAGTGGGTGGAGGACTTGAAATTGCCATGGCTGCAGACATCCGAATTGCACTGAAGGGNAACTTCCAGATTGGTTTGCCTGAAGTGGCTCTCGGNGTACTCGCAGGTACGGGTGGTACAGCACGTCTATCCCGATTGGTTGGCAAGGCTCATGCAATGGAAATCATGGTCACCGGCCGAAAGTTCTCGTTTGAAGAAGCACAAGAAATGAATCTGGTTCATGATTTGTACGACAGCATGACCCTTGATGAGTTCCGTCAAGATGTATTGGACTATGCCGGTCAATTCACCCTACCTCTTGCTGCAGCAAAGGCAATTGGGAATATCAAGCGCAGTGTGCAAAGTGGAATNGAGATTCCTCTCGAATACCACTTGGCATTGGAGCGTGAGTTGCAATCTGATCTTTTCCAGTCAGAAGACGCGAAAGAGGGCATCGCATCTTACGTCGAGCGGCGCACCCCCCGCTTCTCAGGAAAGTGAAGTCAAAAAACGCCATTTGAAATATGATTGTCCCTACGGGACATCATGAGCAGTTCAACTGAGATTGTGGAGTCCTACACTCCAAATTTTGAGGCATGGATTTCTGAATTCCAAGAATGGCAAACGCGCATCGGTTTCGATCCGAGTTGGTTGGGTGATTACACCTTTGACATCAAATTCGATTGGGATACGGCTGGAGATAGCATTGAGTTTGGTGATTTTGAAGGCATGCCAAAGTGGGAACGCAGAATGCAAGTTCCTCAACAGAATATCCGAGATGCGATCATTTCCATGGTCACCGTCCAGGGCGACACTGAATTCGCAAGTGTCGAGCAGCAGCACCACCTTTTGGAATCTGCACCCACCGAGTATGACCGAAAGTCAGCACTTCGCATCATGTGTGAAGAGCAGCGACACGGTTGGCAGATGGCATACGTTCTCTGCACCTTCTTCGGCGAACAGGGTGTTCGTGAAGCCATGAAATTGCTTGAGCGCAACTCCATGGGCAACCCCATTCGTGGTGAAGAAGACCGTGGGCGAATTCTCGGTTCATTCAACGAACCCATCGACCACTGGTTGGATTTCTTCTGCTTCACGCACTTCATTGATCGAGATGGTAAATTCCAACTCAAAATGTTGAGCACTTCTTCATTCAAGCCACTCGCTGCCAGCATGGGCCCCATGCTAAAGGAAGAATCATTCCATTTGGGAACCGGTGCGAATGGGCTGCGCAGAGTTGTGAAGCAGGGTGTTATTCCAATGGCCTTCCTCCAGAAATACATCAACAAGTGGGTTAGTACTGGACTTGATTTGTTCGGAACCGATGAGAGCACGTCCGCACAGTGGGCATACGTATACGGCGTCAAGGGTCGATACGACGAGCGAGAAGCCGAAGTCCCCGCAGACCGCGAACACCTGAATGAAGAATCACGAATGCATTACTTCAACGAAATCAAAGCTGAAATGGTTCGCATCAGCAAGCCACGCAAAGAAGGAGAACCCGAATTGTACATCCCCAGCGACAAATTCAACCGTGGAGTCGGAAACTATCATGGTCAGCGTTGGGATGTTCACGGAGAACCCTTCGAAGGCAGCGATGCGGATTGGCAAGCCTATCTCGATTCAGTTCTACCAACCGATGAAGATGAGCGAATCCTTCGAGAGGAATATCTCACCCAAGAATGGATTCAATATCGCGAATGGAAGGGCAATTGAAGGGGTTGAAAGCTTGACAATGCTAGCCTATGGGCTCATGAACGTCAACCGCGAGAAGTTGGTTCCGTTCTTTGAGCGAGTCCCCGAACTGTTTCAGTCACATCACCATTCTGCGGAACAAGATGCTGAAGGTTACGAGGAATTGTTGTACAGAATCTGCCGACCATATTCAAGCAATACATTGGATTTGATCGACGAATGGATGGGATTTGAGCGACGNGAATGGAAAAGTGANACCGAGCGNGAAGTTCTGCTGTTCCTCTATGCNGTTCGATTTCCNGACACCCTNCTCATCGAGAGTTTGACCGAGGAAGCGAGAGCTGATGTCCAACGNCTCTCTGCNTACCTTCACTTTACCAAGCACACTTATGCGATTTGGGACGAAGATACNCGCAAGGGTTTGGCNAAACTTGGATTTGACATCCCCAATACAAAGGACGCGTGNCCATTCAAGTACGGTGCATATGCGGCTTCGATTGAATTGCTCAAAAATTTGGCACCGTTCTATTCCTTCTTGGAGCACGATGTGCCTCGACAACGACTGTTTCAATCCGCACTTGCGGCTTACGGCCGGGAGTGATGCGAGTGACCATTCGTACAGTTGCCGTCATCGGCGCCGGTACGATGGGAGCGGGAATCGCTCAAGTTTGTGCNCAAGCAGGGTGGAATACTCGATTGTTTGATGCATTTCCNGAAGGACTTGATGCGGGCATGAATAGAATTGATGCATTTTGGAACAAGGGCATCGAGCGAGGGAAAACGACTGCCGAACAAAAACAAATTTGGGAACAAAATTTGGCACCTTACAGCGAGTTGGCCGATGCGGTAAACGGTGTTGATTTGGTAATTGAGGCCGTTCCGGAAATCCTTGAATTGAAACGGGAAATATTCTCTCAATTGGATCGTCTGGCTCCCGAGAACGCCGTATTGGGGACCAATACCTCTGGATTGAAGATTTCCGATATTGCCAGTGCGACCCGTCGGCCCGACAAAGTCATCGGGATGCATTTCTTCAACCCTGTCCCAATAATGAAATTGCTTGAATTGGTACGCCATGATGCCGTGGCTGATTCAACCATTTCAATCGCGAGAGAAGTCGGTGAAGCAATGGGCAAGACCTGTATTTTGGTCAATGATGTCCCGGGCTTTGCAACCAGTCGTCTCGGAGTCGTCCTTGGCAATGAAGCCATTCGAATGTTGGCCGATGGAGTCGCCAGTGCATCCGATATCGACACGGCAATGCGACTCGGATACAAGCATCCAATGGGCCCATTGGAACTGACAGATTTAGTCGGTTTGGATGTTCGCAGAGATATTCTCAACAACCTTGCTGAAGCATTCAATGATGAATCATACCGGCCACACCCGCTGCTAAACAAATTGGTCGAGGCCGGCGAGTTGGGCAAAAAATCCGGCAAGGGTTTCTACCTCTGGTCAGATGAAGGGAAAAACGAACGAGACGACCTTTGAGATCCATGTCGACCATCCTGATTGAATCGATTGGCATTGTCGCCGGCATTCTAGGCATCATGGCTTGGATCCCTCAACTGAGGGAAGTGTGGGTTGAGGGGCTTCACGAAGGCATCTCCCTGCCAACTTTCTGGCTGGTATCCACCGCTCTTGTTCTGTGGCTGGTCTATGGTGCGCTAATTCGTTCGTTGTCGCTTATCGCCGCAAACCTGGCTGCTTTGGCCTGCATGTTGTCACTGATAGTTGGTGTCATTCGACTTCGTAAGGCACCCGCTTAAATCGATCCAAGTGCTTCAGGTCGTAGGACTGATTCTAGCACCCAGTGGGGCCCATCCTTTGTGAACAGAGCACAAGTTGCTGTGGAAATGGGATGATATGTACCACACAGTGTGGCGATGAGCAATTCGCAGCCGGGATTGTGACCCAACATCAGCGTGGTTTTGCCCTCCTCGATTCCTGTTGCGATTGGCAAAAGCGTATCCAAGCCTGCAAGATATATTTCTGGACGAATTTCGCATGGAACATCCATCATCAATGCAAACGTCTCTTGCGTCCGCTTGGAACTTGAAATCAACGCCGTATCGGGCATCCAATCTCGATCGATTAAAGCCTGAGACATTTGAGATGCTTCGGCCAAACCTTGCTCGTTTAGGGGACGGTCATGATCGAGCCCTGTATCGGATTCCGGACGACTGTTCGCATGTCTCATGATGATTAATCGAGTCGACATCGAATCACGAACCAAAATCAGGGTCTCTCTTTTCGAGGAAGGCCGCCACGCCTTCCTCAAACTCCTTGGTTTGACTGGCTGCAATAATGAGTGCTTGCTCAAACTCAAGTTGGGTTTGGAAAAACGTAGAGGTTGAAGCATCGAGCAATTGTTTGGTCCCACTTCGGCTAAGTTGTGACCACTTGCCCCATTTGGCAGCCATTTGTACAGCCGTATCAATCAACTCATCCATCGCAACGACTTCATCGACTGCGCCTTTTTCATGAGCTTCTGAACCACTCCAAACTTCATCGTTGAAGAAGAAGCGACGAGTCACTTGGTTGCCCACCAATCTTGGCAATAGCCAGGTGGTNCCACCGTCGGGTGATAAACCGAGCTTGAAGAAAGCCGCTGCCAACTTGGCCTCAGGTGCTGCAATTCGGGCATCACAGGCCAATGCGAGTCCCAAACCCCCTCCTGCTGCGGCTCCATTCATGGCGGCGACCAGTACGGTTGGGTCGGTTCGCATTCGTACTTGCAAGGGGTGCAAGATGCTGGTTAGGTTCTCGACGAGTGGGCCAATGCGACCCTCATCGATACAACGTTGAAATTCCTCAATATCTGCACCCGCACAGAAGAATTTACCCGTTCCCGTGATGACAATTCCCTTCACGTTCACATCATCCATCAGTTGATTTAGCGTATCTGAAATTCCTTGCATAGACTCACTGCTAAACGCGTTGCGTGCGGCTTCAGCCGAAAGTGTGGCGATTGCAACAGAACCCCGGTACTCAACCTCTAGGACCATGAAGGGCGGTCGAGGTTCTCACTATTGAATTCCATGAAGGTGATAAGTTGCGAATGAATCGGCCATACATGATGCGACGTGACTCTCTGTACATCAATGGCGAATGGGTTGAAGCAAATGGTGACGGAGTCATCGAAGTTGTGAACCCAGCGACTGAAGAAACNATCGGTTCCGTTCCTGTTGGCAGCCAATCAGATGTTGATGCAGCAGTTATTGCGGCTCGAGATGCGTTTCCAGCTTGGTCTTCAAGTTCAATCGAAGAGCGAATGGAAATACTGAACAAACTTTCAGCAGCGATCAAAGACAATACCGAAGAATTGGCACAGACCATCACTGCAGAAGTAGGTACGCCGATTGGATACAGCCGAATGGCCATGGTTGGCACTCCACGTGTTGTCGCTCGATCATACGCCAAGATGTTGGAATCGTTTGAATGGGAACAAGAGATTCGGAATTCTCTCATCATCAAGGAACCCATCGGTGTATGTGCATTCATCACACCATGGAATTTTCCGTTGCATCAGATCGTTGGTAAGGTTGCCCCTGCGTTGGCAGCTGGGTGCACCATGGTGCTCAAGCCCAGCAAAGAGGCCCCTCTGAATGCCTTCATGCTAGCNGANNTCCTCGATGAAATTGGATTGCCAGCNGGTGTATTCAATCTGGTCAGTGGGCATGGNTCAGAAGTTGGAGAATACATGTCNTCACACCCNGATGTAGACATGGTCTCTTTCACCGGATCCACGGGTGCAGGTGTACGCGTCAGCCAAGCTGCAGCTCCAACGGTCAAACGAGTCACCTTGGAATTGGGAGGCAAGAGCGCCAATGTCGCACTGGACGATGCAGACCCTCAACTGGTTGGCAAGATGGCAATTGGGGCATGTTACCAGAACTCAGGTCAAACCTGTTCGGCTCTGACACGATTGATCATTCCAAAATCAATGAATGATGAGGTCTGTGAGGTCATCGCAAGTCGAATTGCGCGATACACGGCCGGCGACCCACTCGACGATTCAACCCGATGTGGGCCCATGGTCAGTGCGCGTCAACAAACCAGCGTCTCCGAATACATTCAATCAGGAATTGATGAGGGAGCCAAACTCGTTGTTGGCGGAACGGGTATGCCCGATGGATTGGAGACAGGATTCTTTGTCAAACCAACTGTTTTTGCTGAAGTGACCCCCGACATGACCATTTGGCAAGAGGAAATCTTCGGTCCGGTTCTCGTCATTGCCACTTATGAATCTGAAGAAGAGGCTCTGGCATTGGCCAATGACTCAATCTACGGTCTCTCAGGAGGCGTTTGGTCAGCCGATGAAGAACGCGCCATGGCCTTTGCACGTGGGATGCGAACCGGGCAAGTCAGCATCAACGGAGGGCCATTCAACATCAGTGCACCCTTTGGTGGCTACAAGATGTCGGGCAACGGTAGAGAGTTGGGCTTACATGGTCTTGAGGAATTCCTCGAGATCAAATCCATTCAGCGTCCTGTCGAATAAATCGTCGCCACGGTCAAAAACCGCCTCTAACGAGGAACGGATATGGCCGAAGGAGAAAGCATCCCACGTCTCGTTCTGATTTCGGGCGCGACCGGTGCGGGAAAAACCACCTTGGCCAAGGCTGTGGCACATGAAATGGGACTGGCACGGATTGCGTCGTCGGATACGATTCGTGAAGTCATGCGCGCCACGATTCCTACGCCCGACCCCGCTCTGATTCGCTCATCTTACGGACGCGGAGATGTCGGTGATGCATCCAGTGATTGGGAGGATGCTGCTGAAGCGGTTCAACCGGGGATTGAGGCTGTTGTAGAGCGAGCACGCCAGCAGGGGGTCGATTTGGTTCTCGAAGGCGTCCACGTCATTCCTTCTCGCCGATTGCTCAACGCTTGGGAATCTGCAGGAGGCGCAGCTCTCGGAATCGTCGTGAAGATCGAGGATGAGAATACGCATCGTGAAAGAATCGAAGCCAGGGAAGCCAACACCTGGAGAGGTGCCGAACGATATCGAATTGGATTTGAACGAATTCGTTCCATTCAACGAGCGATTGAGGAGCGGGGCTCTGGAGCAGAATGGAAAGTCGTCGATACGCGCCTACACCAAGATGGGGTCGGAATGATCCGTCAATGGCTGAATGAAGCTTGGTATGCGGCAGTGCGACGGTGATCGCATCGGTAGCGAGGCTGAGCACCCACCGTTTGAGGGGACCGCGTTCCAAGTCAAGGTCTGGAATGCAATGAAAGAAATCCCTCGAGGTGAGACTCGAACCTATACCCAAATTGCGGTTCAAATCGGGCATCCGAATTCAGCCCGTGCGGTAGCCAATGCTTGCGGCCAGAACCCATACCCGCCCATCGTCCCATGTCACAGAGTGGTTCGGAGTGATGGAAGTTTGGGTGGTTACAGCGGTGAAGGGGGAGTGGAAACAAAACGTCGCCTTCTGAGAGAAGAGGGTGTGGAATTTTTTACTCGATCATAATCGTATGAGTCCCTCTTGCGAACTATTCAACGAGCCTGATTTCATGGGAAGTCGATTGTCGCTTCTAGAGTAACTTGCAATCGTGCATGACTGTCGGCGATACCAGCACTTGCTGTGACCACTCGCGTACTGCCATCCCCGGTGACTGAAATATCCGAGAGAATGATTTCAACACCTCGAGCCTCTCCATGGCGCATCAAATCATCCGCGATGGAATCCGCAGCGGCTTGAGCCGATTCCGTCTCATTGTTCCCCGAAGCAAACAACACTGCAGAACGATTCTCCATCAGAGGTTGCCAAGCGGCCAAAGTCTCAGCGCTGGTATCCAACACAGCGTCCTCTTGCGCATCGTAGGGTTCACCCAAACTGGCCGTTCGAACGGTATTGAGTGACATGGTCAACAGCGCAAACATCAGGATCAGCCCCGTCATCAATAGCATTTGTCCGGTTTCATCTTTGGCAAGGATTCGACGCATCACGCACCACCTCCTGTATGCCAAACTTGGAGACTGACTGTCCAAACGTGGCCGCCCTCATGAACCAGATGATGGATGGTCAATGAACGCCCCTCCGGTAGCGATGTTGCCCCGTGAGAATCCAACGGNCCGGCATCGACTGCCAACCAACAATTGCCCCTTATCGAAGCNGACAATGTATCCAACATGGTCTGACAGGTNACATCGTTNTCCTCTGTCGCAAGCATTTCAGCAAGTCTTGAGGAATAATTTGCATCATCCAATGCGGATGCGCCTGCCAGGCTATCATAGGCGTCCTCAGCAGCCAAATCGAGAATACCATCACTGGCCGGAGATGTCGGATCGGGGACCTTCAGTTGCAAGATGAAGGTGGCCGTCATGAAAAACAACCAGAACAAGGTAAGCATCTCTAAGATGTGAACCTGAGCTGATTCATCCGTTCGGTCACGTCGAGGCAATTCCGTCACCCTCCTGTGATCGGAATGAAACCAATGTCAGGGCTCAATCCAACAGATTGAGGAACACCAATCAAACTCGGAGAGAAGGCGGCGATATTGAACAGAACCAGACAGATGATCATCATCATTCCTGCGTGCTTCATGCCCGTTGACAATCGNCCAGTGGCCATGATTCCAGCCATGGCACCATTGCCCATGGCTTGTGCATTGACTCCGTAAAAGAATACNACCAAGAAGAACANTGGNTCGACNGCNTTGATTTGCATGTTCCCAATGGTCTCACTTTCGCCACCGCTATTGCTGCTGGCAATCGCGGGAATAAACACGTTCGATAGAACGACAATCACGCCGATAAACACCATGAACGATACCCAAATNACCGCAATGTAGGAACCAATCGCACGGGCACGCTCCCCCTTCAAGAATTGGATTTCACGACTGTCATTGGCTGCGGTGACCAGAATATCAGAAATTTTACCTCCAGCCTTGTTGGCTTCAGTCACCAAACTGACCGCTCGAAGCACAAGAGGAGTCCCAACTCGTTCTGCAAACATTTCGAGAACGTCACCGAAGGCGATACCCCAGGACAGTTGATCTGACATTTTCTTGATTTCAGGATTCAATGCNCCATATTCAGAATTGGCNAGCGTCCTGACTGCAAGGGTCATGGAAAGACCACCTTTCCAATACTCNGCCAAATCTCTCAGGAAGTCNGGGAATTTATCCTCAACCGCTTCGATTTTNCGCATCTGTCGGTCCGAGTAAAGAGCCGCNGGGTAGACCATCAACAAGAAGCCCAAACCAAAGAAATTGACAAACATGGTTGGTCGAAGACTCATGGGGCCCAGATTCACTTCCGGTCCAAGCCAAAGTGATTTGTTGTTCATGTTTCCAGGAATTCCATCCCAAGAATCGACTGCAATTCTGAAATCGACTTTGTTGAGGAGGGCTGAGTTATCGCCATCCTGCGGCGGAGGGAAAATCAGCCAGAATTGGTATTCACCACCCGGTTCCGCATTGGGAATCGATTGTATACAATCTCCAGCATTGGCGTAGCAGGTCATCGACAAAATCTCATTTCGCTGCTGTGAGCCGATTGCATAATGGTAAATCTTCACTTGGAATTCGTAGTTCTGATACGCATCGGCTGAAACGGTCACAGTCATCGGTTGCAACGGATGGGCCTGTAATTGCCCATCCTGGATGAGTTGTGAATTGCTCATGCCCGGTACTTGGAAAGATTTGGCCAACCCCGGTGGGCTAACACGTGGCCAAGACTCTTCCCAAACTTCTTCTTTCGGAGACTCTTTGGTCAGGAAACAGGTTTGATTGTCGTAATAGGTTGGTCCAGAAGGATCCATCGGATCAAAGGAATCTGGACAAGCCAAATTGAGGAACATGGGGTTGCCGTTGGCGGGTTTGAAGACCAAGTCTGCATTGGTAATCCAGAATCCAAGACAACTGATTCCAAGCATCAATCCGACCATTAGGATGGCAATNAAATTCGACTGTGTTTTGTCGTCNTTTGGAAGTTCAAGATTGACGCGAATCTTTTCCTTCTTCCGTGCCATTTCTTTCACCCCCGCTCACATTTTTTGCTCTTCACTCATCAACCAGACCAAGCCAGAATAGGCGATGTGAATCATCGGTAGTACACCCATGACAATACCATACACCATGCCTTCGCTGATTTGGCTACCTGCNCCAGATACCCAGAACATGATGACGAGCATCACGATGAGGAACAGTGGCATAGCCACAGCAACTACGACATAGGATTCGGCCATGAGTCCCAGTGTTTCAAGGAACTCAGTCAAGCGAATTCGATTTTCACGCATGTAGTGCTCGGCACGGTTCAAGAAATACAATTTGAGATTACCACCACTGGAGAGGGTACCGACCATTCCTTGGAAAAACTCAGTTGCCCATGGGGAGGCTGCCCGATCTACAGCGTGCTTAATCGCTGTNATCANNTCCATTCCCAAGAGGGTGATNTCNCGGTAAATCATCGCTGAATCATAGGCGATTTCACCATAGATTTCTTCGTTCGCTGCCANTGATTTGAAAATTTTCATCGGGGTTGCATTGGCCGCAGACATCGCNGCNGTGTAGGACGCAGCATAGGGNAGGAACTTCTCCAAGCGNTCNCCACGAGCNGTCTTTTCTCGTTCAGCAGTATTGGAGAAATANTTGAATGCACCANAGGGCATTAGGAATCCAAAGAGAATGACGATGATGGCTTTGGCTGCAAAGCCCAATGTCTTGGTTTGATAGAACGGNCAACCGCCNTAATCGTAACCTTCACTGGACCAACCCAGTGTTGGATCAACCAANTCTTTGTTCTCGAACGCCCAGATAATACAGGGGTCNACACTCTCNGCNGTTTGTTGGTTTTCGTAGAAGGCGACAGCCCCAAATCCTGGGGCGAAAATCAAGGCCAATAAGCCAAAGCAACCNACCGCTGTCATGATGGTNGACATCANCGTCGTCGCNTTGTAGACTTCCGGCATGACGCGAATNTCNGCCTGAGCGAGTGTTTTCATCANNTCCTTGTCATTTCGCGCACCCTTGCGATAGAATCCACCAAAAATGGCATTGGAGAATTTTTGCCATTCTGTAAGGACCATTCCCTCAAACAGAGGGCCTGNATCCTGTTTCTTCGCCATAATTACGCCTCTCGTAAATCACCNTTTNTTGAACCATCAGCGTAGGCCGTCCACCCGAGCCAGGACGTCGTTGGGACGGACGTAGTATTCGGTGATGATTTGAGCCACTTGGTCTGATTTCCGAATGTCGTTGAGAACCATCCAATCGAGAATTCGCTTTCGAGTTCGCAACTCTTGTCGCATCTTTTCTTGACTGAAGTTGATNTTGACCATGATCTTCTCCAGAACGTAGGATTTTCCAGAGAAATCGAAGTCGTCACGAGCAGGGTCCCACTTGAACACTTCATTCGTGATCACTTCTTGGCTGTGTGGATCCACACCGACGATTTCGACCAATTGCTTGGTTCGACGAACACGTCGTCCGTTAATTCGAGTCTGAATCTGAATCGCAACCGCTTCCAAAGCCGGTAGAAGAACACGTGGAATGTCAATCGGTTTGTTCTCCAAACGGTGGACGAGGCTGGGCACAGAGTCAGCGTGGACAGTCGAGTACGAACAGTGCCCTGTTGCCATCGCTTGGAACAGAACATAGGCTTCAGCACCACGAATTTCACCCACAATGATGTATTCTGGTCGCTCACGCAATGCTGCTTTCAGCAGCTCGAACTCACCGATTTCACCTTCGCTCGACTCACCGCCGAAACCCTGTCGCGTCAAACCGGGAATCCAGTTGGGTTGTGGGATGTTTACTTCACGAGTCGATTCAATACTGACAATCTTCATCTGCCAAGGAATGAACAGACACATCGCATTCAGTGTCGTGGTCTTTCCTGAAGCAGTACCGCCGACGAACAGCATCGAGATTTCATTCTGGAACGCAATCCAGAGGTAAGCAACCATCAGGCTGGTCATGGTGCGGAAAGCAACGATATCGCAAGGACTGAACGGATCTTCACGGAATCGGCGGATACAGAATGTGGAACCGCGTGTCGAGACTTCTCGACCCAGCTTCATGACGATTCGAGAACCATCCATCAATGTTGCATCCAGCAAGGGCTCGGCAACAGAAATGTGTTTGCCACAACGCTGAGCGAGTTTGATTACATACGATTCCAATTCCACATCGTCCGGCCATGCGATGGTGGTTTCCACCGACTCAAACTTTCGATGATAAGCGAAAATTGGAATATTGGTCCCGTCCAAACTGACGTCTTCTACGTTGGCGTCGTTCATCAGAACATCCATTCGCCCATAGCCAATTAGGTCACGCTTGAGGTAATAGAAAATCTTGGAACGGGATTTCTTGTTAATCTTCAAACGATAAGATTTGATGATTTGATCCATCGCCGCCCGAAGATACAACTCAGGATTGGCATCAATTTCATCAATATCTGCCGTCAATGCTTGAATGAAAATGTCCATGATTTCTGAACGGACCTCTTCTTCCTTCTTGGTCAAAGGTGGTTCAATCACTTGGTAAATGATGTTCAAAGTGCGTAAATCACGCACAATTCGGGCAAATGCGTGCGGCGGCATCACCGGATATTTGTCGAGTTCCTCGTATTGCACCTGTTGGCGGCGTTGGCGTTGTCGCCGGCCACCGTCTCCTTTCCGCGCCATTCTCGATGCCCCCTGCCCTTGGTGGTCGATACCGCTAGCACACTATAAGATTCCGCAGGGAACCATAGGTTCCCTAACATTGTGCTAAAGATTCTCTCTGGCCGAATCAATTTTCGAAAGCTGAACGACCCCAGCGTCTTTCCAACATCATGAGGAAGGCTCCAGCTAGAACCAGTAGTCCCACAGAAATAGCCACAATCCCTTGAAACGAGACCTCTGCTTCATCGGTGTAAATGCTTGATTCAGCATCAAATCCTCCCGCTTGAATTTGATCGAATTGATTGGCGTATAACGACATGTCACCTTGGGTGAAGGATAGAAGGAACAATGATACCAATGGCAGTACGGTAGCCACCCAGAAAATCGCCATGATTTGAGTATCGAAAATGGCCTTATTGGGACGAAGTCCCATTAACAAACCACTCAGAGCAACGATGTAGACTGAGTTGGCAAACATCACCAACAGAGCGGGGAGCAATCCGACCCACTGATCGAGTAGATGGGCCATGAGAATGAGGAATAGAACCGAAATCCAAGTGGTCATCAAGAAGTAAACGATGATTTTTGCCCGCAACAATTGAGGGACTCGAACAGGCAATCCGTTGAGGAAATCGGGACTATCAACGGCATTTAACCAGGAGTAGAAATTGAAGCCAAAGAATCCCAAGAAGGGAGCATAGGAGAGTAAATTGATGGGGATGGGCATGTCGCCGTTGGTGGCGAAATCAGCCATCCAAGCCAATGCCAGTAAAAATAGCAGAGGGACGCAATAGGAGCCTAGCATCTTGAACATCGTCCCCGAACGCCAAACGTCTGCAATTTCTTTGGCGACCAAAGTACGCATCTGACCATTTCCAAGGAAGAACAAGCGCTCGTGAACGGGGACGAATAAATCTGTTCGAGTTGTCACCCGAACCTCAAAATCATCTGGAACCAAGTAAGCGCCAACCGTGGCGATAATCAACCAAGCGATGGCTGAAATGGGGAGCAGGAAGAAGTCGTGATGAAGTTGAACATGCAAGCCACTGATTGCAGATTCAAGCGGTACGTAATCTAGGGCTACGATAACACCGGCAATGACTGCGATAATTGGAATCAAGAACGACCCAAAGCGAGAACGAGACCAGATCGCACTGGCATAAAATGACAGAGCCAAACCCTGCATCATGGTGACCAACATACAACTCAGTACAACCGGGATTGAGGACCAGAGAAGAGGNACTGAAATTCCGGTGTAGGTCCCAAACAAGATTCCCAAAGCCATACCACCGACGACAGGTGTCAAAATCAGACACAAATAAAACGCCACTTCTTTGAGGTAGTAAGCGAGGTAAACAGGTGGCAATTCCAGCGGAAGCAAAGCAGGACTGGCGAGAAGGTATGATTTACCACTGGCTCGTTGGCTGACCATGTTTCGACCCACAAATGCGAATGAGCCCATCCCCAAGCTGAACATGAACAACGAAAGATGCAAACCCACTTTCAGTTCATCCCATGTGAATGCTTTCGCCGATTGGGCATCAGCCGCTTTCATGGTATCATATGCGGATTCAATGCCGGCATCACCAGTCAAAAATCGAAGCCCTACGGTCACGACCATTGAAACCAGTGCCAACATCACGGGGAACATCATGATGTGACGCTTCTTTGCAAAGTCGACATTTTGCCGCCATTCCTCACGGAACATCATGACGAAATTTGAGCGCAAGGAAGTTGAGAAACCGGGTGGTTCAAGCAACTTGGTCTGCAGAATCATTCCTCCTCAGAGGAGTTCTCTCGAGACTCAATTTCGGCCACTGAAGCGCCGACCAGACGGATGAAGATGTCTTCCAAATCTTCACTTGAGTCCTGCCGTAATTCATCTAGAGTGCCGGCGGCAAGGACTCTGCCGTGATCGATGACTGCAACCCGGGTACACATTCGCTCTGCAACTTCTAGGATGTGTGAGCACAGGAAAATCGTACCACCTTTTACGATGTGTTCCATCAGTAATTCACGACACTTTCGCTGATAGATGGGATCCAAGTTCACAAAGGGTTCATCCAAGAATAAGAGGCGAGGTTCGTGAATGAATGCGCCGGCAAGCATCACTTTCTGACGCTGTCCTTTGGAGAGGTCCTTACACAACGTTTCACGCTTATCTTCAATGCCAAACCACTCCAACCAATGCTTCACTTTGGCATCGATTTCTTTCACTCCTCGGATACGACAAACGAAATCCAGGTATTCCGCACATGTCAGGTAGGATGGTGGACTCTCAGATTCGGGGACGATTCCCACATTTGCTTTGACTTTCTGCGGATCCTTGGCAACGTTTGTCCCCAATACTTTCGCATAACCAATCGAAGGACTCAGTTGCCCAGTTAGCAATTTGATAAATGTCGATTTACCTGCACCATTGGGGCCAAAGACACCGAAGAATTCACCGGCTTGAACCGCAACATCCAGTGGATGCAATGCGACGAAGTCACCGAATCGTTTGCCGAGATCTTTGGTCTCGACAAGTGCCTCTTTTGCCATGCTTATGCCCCTGTCCACTCCGCTTTGTCTCGATTGAGGAAGGCTTTGACACCGATGGCCATGTCCTCAGTATCAAACAGAGCGCAGAATAAATCTCTCTCTGCAAGAATTCCTGCACTGAATGGATGTTCAAGCGCAGCTCGAACAGCAGCCTTTGCCACTCGGATGGTATGCGGAGATTTACTGGCAAGATTGTGTGCGATTTCCATGGTCTTGGAATTCAATTCATCCGGTTCAACCAAGTGATTGACCAAGCCGATTCGATGAGCTTCCTCTCCGTTGATCATTTCGCCAGACATCACCATTTCCATGGCACGGCCGTACCCCAACAATCGACACAGCCTCTGAGTTCCACCACCACCAGGAATCAGTCCGAGATTGATTTCGGGTGTTCCAAAGTTAGAGCGGGCCGTGGCAATTCGTAAATCGCATGAGAGCGCGATTTCTGAGCCACCCCCTAGCGCAAAGCCATCAACCATAGCGATGGTTGGTTTGCTCAAATTCCAAACATACTCCCAGACATTGTCATCAAAAATCGGGCGGATTTCAACACTCGACATGCCCTCAAATTCCGAAATGTCAGCACCTGCGACAAAGGAGTGTGGTTTCGGCCGCTTTCCCTCAGGTGGCGCCTCTGGAGGCGAACCTGTGAACACAATGACGCGCACATTGTCATTGCTCTCAGCCCAGCCACAGGCTGATTTGATGGCGGCATTGACTTCAGCATTTAGCGCATTCAATTTGTTCGGACGATTGATGGTCCAGATTGAAATCANGCCNCCCGCAGGACTTGAATCCTCGACTGGAACATTTTCAATTTTTAGAACTGCAGATTCAGGAGGTGTACTCATGTGGCGCCGTAGGCGCCATCCTTCTCAATCCTATGGTTGAGGAAATCACTCGTTGATTTCTTCTCGCAAGGCGTCCAGCTTGGAACTGGAAAGTGGAGCAGGCAAGGGCAAGTCTCCGGCGGGAGGGGGTGGCAAAGGCAAATCCCCCAATTCGGGTAGAGGTGGTAGTTCAGGCAAGGGTTCGGTGCTGGAAATGAATCCTTGATCTATTGGGATTCGGACCTTTAGTAACCGGTTTTCATCGATTCGAACAAACACTGCACCGATGGGGCTTCCAGGTGGCAANTCATCCGAAAATTCGTGAATGGTNTGACCGTGTTCGTTGGAGGCCACTAGAGAAAGAAGGTCTTCAGAATCGTCTGNTGATTGGTAAATCTTGGCNGTTTCAGAGCGAATATCAGCCAACTGCTCACGGCGTCGTGCTTCGATTCGACGGCGGATGAGAGCATGTCGATCCCTGCGATCGTCGATGAACGATTCAATGTCAGCTTCTTCCATCGATTCNGCATCAATTTCAGCCACATATTCCTCTGCGACATGGACATTCTCATCGATGACTGTGACCTCAACCTCGTCATCAGCGAGACTCACAGTGATTTCTTCTTCCAGTTCTTCGGATTCTGATTCTGGCTCAGGGGCTCCAGTTCGACTTCGCGAGAGTTTCGCGTTGCGACGGGAAGAGGCGTCTTCGTGCGACTGAACCGGTGCAGGAAGCTCTTCCTTCGTTTCTTCAGGTTCTGTTTCAACGCGTTCGGAGCGCTTACGAATACGCTCAACCTTGCGACCACCCCCTGTCCCCATGAGGAAGATAATGAGCAGCAAAATTGCAGCACCAAAAATCATCTGNTGGAGNGGGTCNAGGCTTCCAGCGAGGACCAAGAAGGCCAAAACGCCAGTAAANAGACCAAACCACAACATTAGTCGCTTGAATGTGACCATTGCAGTCGCCTCCAGACAAGCCACCTAAGGGTCCGTCTTAGGGATGCCGACGCTCGGCTCCGTCCCAGCAAGGTAATCATNCAGAGCGCGTAAGGCCTTTCCCCGGTGACTCATGGATGATTTTTCATCGCTTTTCAATTGGGCAAATGTCCTGCCTTGGGTATCGTCATGCGGNACAAAAATNGGATCNTANCCAAANCCNNCTTCGCCGNGAATTTCTCTTGAAATTTCNCCTTCACAAACTCCGATAAACACCTCAACCGCTTCACCCGTCCAAAGTGCAGCAGCGGTCATGAATCTTGCATCACGATTTTCCTCAAGTAGCTTCAAGATTCCTTCACAGCCTAGCGATTTGAAAACGAAGGAAGAATACACACCGGGGAAATCTGGCAGTGCATCAATGAACAAACCCGAATCCTCAACCAACAGCATCTCATGAAGCCGGCCTTCTGCCGCCAACAATTCTACACCTTGAGCAATTTTGGCCAATGCAACCGTAGTTAGATTCTCACTCTGTGGCTCAATAATATCGGGCAGCTCCCCTTCGATTCGGAATGACTGGACATCTACCCCAAGAGGTCCCAACAATTCCTGCGCCTCAGACAATTTTCCCGGATTCCCCGTAAGGAAGTTNAGAGTCCCCATGAGCATGCCAATCGGAGGTGAGGATTGAAGGCTTCTCTCGGTCTGCATACAGCATGGAGCCGAAAATGCTCGCCTTGGTCGGCTTGGGTGGGGCGATTGGTGCCACCTTGCGATACATGATTGGCGAATGGATGCCTGATGGATTTCCTTGGGGGACCATGGTTGTCAATTTACTTGGATCCCTATTGCTNGGTGTTGTGGTCACAATGTCACTTTCAGAAGAAACGGTGTTGCTTGTCGGCACAGGTGTGATGGGTGCATTTACGACCATGTCTGCGTACAGTGTCGATTTGATTGAATTGATTGAGAACAATGAACATTCTACAGCCATGGTATACTTGTTCGTNACAGTTCTCGGATGTCCACTTCTTGCGTTCGGTGGAATGAAATTGNCGCAGTCGGTTTAGCCGTGGTAACGTACACGACCCCGGATCTCATTGAATCGAGNAACCACCTCTTCTCCACCTTTTGAAAGATATCCAGAAACCACCCGATCAATGGCGCCTTCAATNGACGGNTGGCTCGCTTTCAAGCACTCATTNAGNACTTGCAAATCCAATCCCATTGGNTCCAAATCCTCGGTAATTTGAGCCAATCCAAAATCAATAATCGATAGACCATGAACATCATCCCACAGAATATTGTGCGTGGTCAAATCCCCATGACTAATCCCTGCTTCATGGATGGNGCGAATGGTGGCNCCGAGATCTTCCAACATNCTCGAATCACCACCGTTTCGGAGATGATCAAACAAAGGCCCTCCTGGGACACGACTGGTAACCATCCAACCAGCAGAGGTATCCACCGCCAACAATTCTGGTACGGGCGAACCGTGGAGGTGCAGTCGACGCAACAACCGGACTTCAGCTGACATTCGTGATTTGGTCAAACGTGCGTCCAAATCGGGATGACGCCAAGTCCGTGGTTCGCGTTGCTTGAGAACGGCTTCTCTACCCATCCACGAACCTGCATGAACCACTGCTTCTGCGCCACGATGGAGCAATTCGGCATTCACCCATGGCCCCGTCATGTCTTAGCGGAGATGGGATGAGTTCAAAGCGGTTGCACTGGACGCAAAAGCATGAGCCTGCCGCTACCGGTCATCCCGTTACCGCGTGAAGAACCCGGTTCATTTTCATTCACAGAGGCAGAAATTGAGGCTGAAGCATTGCGTTTGCAAGAGGCGATTCAACAGCATCAGCGATGGCCCCTTGAAACTTGTAGAGGCATCGCACCCATCACATTGGAAATCAATCGATTAAAGAAAGAAAATGACGTCTTTTTGATTGCGCACACCTACCAAACTCCGGACATCATCTATGGTGTTGCGGACGAAGTTGCAGACTCATACACACTGTCGAAGGCTGCTCGAGATGCACCACAACAGACCATTTTATTCTCAAGTGTGAGGTTTATGGCAGAAACGGCAAAGATTGTCAGTCCACACAAAACCGTCATCCATCCTTCGCCTGAAGCCGGATGCAGTCTTTCTGATGGAATCACGGCTCAAGATGTGCGAGATTTGCGAGCACAATATCCGGGAGTTCCAGTGGCGTGCTACATCAATACAACTGCGGCGGTCAAGGCCGAGTGTGATGTCAGTGTGACCAGTAGCAATTACCTTCGAATCTGTGAACGTCTGCCTGGAGATAAGCTGATTTTCGTCCCCGATCGGTTCATGGGTGCGCATCTGCAAAAGGCATTGCAGGGGAAGAAAGAGGTCATCGTTTTTGACGGCGAATGCGAAGTGCATGCTGTATTCACTGGAGAAAAAGTACGCCAATGGAGACAACGGATTGGCGAGAATCTGTCCGTTTTGGCGCACCCCGAATGCAGTGCCGATGTGTTGGAAGAAGCCGACTTTGTTGGGTCCTCTGAGAAACTGATTCATGAAGCGATTCGGCTGGGCACGGTGGGCCAACCTGACGTGATGCTCATTACAGAATGTGGAACTGCTGAGCGAGTGATGGCTGAGGCTGAAGAGGAATTGAATTTGTATGGAGCATGTGTGATGTGTCGACACATGAAGGCAACACAATTGGAAGATATTTTGCAAGCATTGCAAGCGCCAAGAGTCGATCAAGTCATCGAAATTGACAGTGAGATTATCGCACGCGCTCAGCACAACCTCGACGAGATGTTCCGCTTAGCTGAATGATTACTCCTCTTCATTGAAAATTGGGCGTTTCAAAATTCGCCCCTCATTTTCTTTTAGCCGTTGATAGACCCAAGTAATGAGCAATAGGGGTAGCAGCAGAACGAATACTTGCAATGTACTCGATGAATACGGTTCAAAGACCACTTCAATAGTGAAGATCCGAATCTGAGTTTCATTGTCTTCATCGATTTGCAACCATGCAATGTGCTCCTCCATGACTTGTGGTTGGACTTGATCAATGTCATCTTCGGGATGCAATTGATACGATTGATTCAATTCAATGTCATGGTATCGAACTTCCCAATCCAAGTCAAAGTCCACAGGATTGTTTGAGACGAGGAACTGCTGATGTTGCCATGCCACATACCCGTGTCCAATACTTGGAGCCTCTACAGGGAATACTGGATCACCGAGAATTTGTTGCTCACCATTGGATAGATTGACCATTACGAGACGATTGACTGAACTCAAATTAACCAATGCTACGAGGTGCTCACGGTCAAGCACAATCTCAGTGATCGTTGCGTTTTGGTAATCCACGA
>PBPV01000018.1 GCA_002724815.1 Methanobacteriota archaeon
GCATCTGAAAGCCCTAAGGCCGCCTGTAGCGCATCAAGTTGAGCGAATTCTGTGGCTGTCATGATACCATCTGACCAAGCCAAGGCTAGGGCATGAAAGAATGGATCTGGACCAAGTGCCTGCATGTAAATCACCCAAGCATTTCACGAACAATAGCCAAATGTTCCTCAAAGGTAATCCCCAAATCTTCTCGCTTTCGAGCCAGCAAATTGACTTCCCCTGGATCGAGAACGCCGTCCACCCATACAGTTTCCAAAACCATCTTGTAAGCCTCCTTTGCATCGGGCTGGGCAGGAGCTTGGGGGGTCGGTTCATCTTCCACTTCATCAGCAGTATTTTCTTCTTCAGGTTCATCCTCATCGTCCATGAACGCTGCAAGAATATCATCTTGTCCTGAGGAAGCCAGAGCGACCGAGGGTCCAGCGACGCCGAGGGTTGCAAAGACGTCGTCGTCGTCATCTTCCTCTTGCTCGGATTCGACGGCAGGGGCCGCTTCAATCGCTTCCTCTTCATCGTCCTCCATGAATGCCTCTAGGCCATCGCTGGAACTTGCATTGGAAATATTGGTCTGAACGCCGAGTTCCTCAAAGGGGTCAACCTCGGCATCGGAAGATTCTGATTCGTTATCGGGGTCTGGCACAGGCATCCAACCACTCCTTATTCACGGGGGGCGGTATTCACTCAAATGCATTGCCTGTCATTGCCCGCGTATTGATTTGTGAAAACATAGGTCTATTGGGTTAGATATATTCTAGTTGAATATGGGCCTATTTGCGCATGATTCACATCATCGTGAGAGGGGAGATTTGTGTGCGCTTCACGCGCGTTCACACGCGCGCGCTGCGATATCTTCAAAGACCCTCTAAATCGGAAGCGAACTCCCTGTGTGCCGGGCCACCGGTTGCACCGGCCAATGAAAGAACCCCACTTTACATTCCACACCACAAGGAGATGACGAACATGACACAATCCAAAATGAAAGACGAGGCAACCGCAGGAGACCAGGAAACTGGAATGGTCATCGAACGCCGATTTACACAAGTTGACAAGGATCCGTTTGACCAGTTTGATTGGTCTACCTCCGATTTCGTCATCAACAACCCTGACGGTTCAATTGCTTTCGAAATCAAGGACGTTTCATTGCCTGTTGGATTTGAGGGTGTACCGGGGAAAGTCTGTGCTCAGAAATACATGCGAAAGGCTGGCGTTCCCGCTGTCCTACGGAAGGTACCTGAAGACGGTGTGCCCACTTGGCTTCAGCGATCCGCTCCAGACGAAGAAAAGCTGCAGAAAATGGACGCTGAAGATCGGTTCGGTTCTGAATCCGACGGGCGCCAGTTGTTCCGTCGACTCGCAGGAACTTGGACATACTGGGGTTGGAAGCACGGTTACTTTGCCAGCGAAGGGGATGCTCGAGCTTACTTTGATGAGATGTGTTATCTCATTGCCAGCCAGCGCTCCGCACCAAATAGTCCACAATGGTTCAACACGGGCTTGCACTGGGCGTACGGCATTGAAGGGCCAGCCCAAGGACACTGGTATGTTGACCCCGTCACTGAAGAAGACATGCGCTCTGTGAACGCGTATGAGCATCCACAACCACACGCTTGCTTCATCCAGAGTGTCTCCGACAGTCTGGTGGGGGATTCGAGTTCAATCATGGGTCTTTGGAACCGAGAAGCGTTGCTGTTCAAGTTCGGTTCCGGAACCGGTTCAAATTTCTCCAACATCCGTGGGGCTGGAGAGCCCCTTTCAGGCGGTGGGACGTCGAGTGGTTTGCTATCGTTCCTCAAGATCGGCGACCGCGCTGCGGGCGCCATCAAGAGTGGTGGTACCACGCGCAGAGCCGCAAAGATGGTGACCTTGGATTTGGATCACCCTGACATTGAGGAATACATCGGTTGGAAGCTCTCTGAAGAAGAGAAGGTGAGTGCTCTCGTAGCGGGTTCAGCCGCACTGCAAAAGCACTGCAACGCAGTACTCGGTGCATGTTGGGATGGAGATGAATTGAGTCTTGACCCCAATGCCAACCCGGCCCTCAAGAGTGCGATGATCAAGGCCATCCAAGCGAGTGTGCCTCAGCCACACCTTCAGCGCATGTTGGATTTGGCAAAGCATGGATGGAAGAGTGTTGAGTTTGATGTGATGGATACCGATTGGCAAGGTGAAGCCTATGGTACTGTTTCAGGTCAGAATTCAAACAACTCTGTCCGTGTTCCCGAAGAATTCATGGAAGCTGTGAAGTCTGGTGGAGAATGGGATTTGTTCTTCCGAACCGAGAAAGAAAAAGCCGCCAATGAAGATCGTGAACCCGTGCCTCATCGCTCACTCGATGCGGGCCAATTGTGGAATGACATTGCGTATACCGCTTGGGCTTGCGCTGATCCTGGAATCCAGTTTGATACAACCATCAACGAATGGCACACCTGTCCAGAAGGGGGGCGAATCAATGGATCCAACCCATGCAGCGAATACATGTTCCTTGACGACACAGCATGCAACCTAGCCAGCATCAATTTGCTCCATTACTACGACATGGATTCACAGACCTTTGATGTCGAAGGATTCAGGCACTCTTGCCGGCTTTGGACCACCACACTCGAGATCAGTGTCCTCATGGCACAATTCCCGAGTCAAGCAATTTCAAGGAAATCCTACGACTATCGAACACTTGGTTTGGGATTCTGCAACATCGGCTCCATGCTGATGCACATGGGAATTCCCTACAATGATCCTCGTGGATATGCAATCTGCGGTGCGATTTCGGCCATCATGACGGGTGAGTCCTACGCCACCAGTGCTGATTTGGCAAGCTTCCTCGGACCGTTCCCGAAGTACGAGGAGAATGCAGAGCACATGCTGCGTGTAATGCGCAACCATCGCAGGGCCGCTTACAACGTAGACCAAGGGGAATACGAAGGCCTGTCAATCGCGCCCATGGGCATTGACTCAAAGAAGTGCCCCAAGGATCTCCTTGAAGCCGCACGGACCGTTTGGGATCATGCATTGGCAATGGGTGAAGAACACGGATATCGTAACGCACAGACCACTGTTATTGCACCCACCGGAACCATTGGATTGGTTATGGCGGCAGACACCACTGGGGTTGAACCACAATTCAGTTTGGTTCAGTACAAGACACTCGCAGGTGGTGGTTCACTTCGAATCATCAACAAGGGTGTCCCCTCCGCTTTGAAGCGACTTGGATACAGTGACGCTCAGGCAACAGAAATTGTTGAGCATGTGATGGGGACAGCGTCTCTTGAGCGATGTGAGAGTGTTTCTCTAGAGCGCCTCCGAGATGTTGGGTTCGCCGAGGGAGAATTTGCCAAGATTCACGCCAATATCGATTCTGTTTGGGATGCACGTTCGATGTTTGCACCGCACATCCTCGGTGAAGAATTCTGTACAGGTACTCTTGGAATCTCCAAGGAAGATTGTGACAATCCGTTCTTTGATACGTTGGGCCACATTGGATTCTCCGCTGCCGAAATTGAAGATGCAAATGCGCACGTATTTGGTCATCTTTCGATTGAAAATGCACCTCATCTCAAGGCTGAGCATCTAGCGGTGTTTGATTGTGCAACACCGGGTGGTAAGAATGGAACACGATGCATCGATTGGGATGCGCACGTACTGATGATGGCTGCCGCACAGCCATTCATTTCCGGAGCCATCTCCAAAACCATCAACATGCCAAGCAGTGCAACGATCGAAGATGTTCGAGCTGCATATGACTTGTCACACTCCACCATGAACAAGGCCTGTGCCGTATATCGGGACGGGAGCAAGTTGTCGCAACCGCTGATGAATTCATTGGTTGACATGTCCTCAATTGAGGAAGAAGAGGAAGAAGAGATTGTAACGGTGCAGAAGGCGGTCAAGCAGGTTGCAGAAGCATTGCCACTACCTGAAGAAAAGGCCGCACCAGTGGCGGAAGCATTCGTTCACAGTTACATCGCATCTCGCCAACCCCTGCCCGCAGTTCGTGATTCTCGAACCATGAAGGCAAGTGTCGGTGGCCACACTGTGTATCTAACCTCAAGCAAGTATGATGATGGGCGCCTGGGTGAAATCATGATCACCACCTCAAAGGAAGGTGCTGCATGGCGAAGTCTGCTAAACCAATTCGCGATTGCTGTCTCCATCGGCTTGCAGTACGGTGTTCCATTGGACGCGTTCGTCAAGAGTTTCACATTCCAGAAGTTCGAGCCCAGTGGAATGGTCAGCGGTGGTTCAAACCGAGTCAAGATGGCGACCAGTTTGGTTGACTACATCTTCCGTGAATTGGCCATTGATTATCTGGGCCGAAATGATCTGGCTCACGTCAGCGAAGAGGATTTGGAAGTCACCTCAATCAGTCGTCCTGAGATTACCGAAGATGGTGTCGCTCGCAATCAAGGCGAAAGCCGAAACGTGCAGATGACGCTGGATGTTGATCCTGCATCTACCCTGCGTCAGCAGGCAAGGGAAGCNGGNTTCACTGGTGACATCTGCGATGAATGTGGTGGAAGTCAAATGGTTCGGAATGGGACTTGTCTCAAGTGCAACAGCTGTGGTGCAACCACCGGTTGTTCGTGATTGTCAGGACCTGTGTGTCTCTTCGCGAAATGCTTGGTATGACANCGGATCCTCNTCGGTCCAATGCANCANCGGACCATCNGANGACAACTTTCGTCCAAATGGNTGNGTTNCTAGATCTCTACNAATTGAACGNACNAGNTGGTCATGNCCNAGGACAAGTGCTTCATCCAATGCGCCTGCAAATCCAGCNAGGGCTCTTCGGTCCGTGTCTGACCAATAAGCGCTCCAAGGGTGAGTGTGAACCCAAAGACGGAAGGGNAATTCTGATCCAACCGGTGGTGAAACATGGACCATTCCAATGGTGCCAATATCCACCCAGATCAGTCCCTGAGAGTCAAACAGAATGCTGACCTCGCGCTTCAAGGAATCTGCAAGATTCCAAACACTCTGCCAGTGGTGTTCTACAGCGAAGTAGGCAAANCTCTGGAGGAGTGCGTCTGAACGTAAATTGCCGGACACAATCGCCAGTTCAATGTCGCGAGTTGGATGGAGACGAGGAATCACCGCCTCCTGTGGAATCATTGCAGAAGTGGGTGACAAATCTTGCTTTTCCAATCCGCTCATTCAACCAACCCCTGTGATGGTTCGGGCATTGGTAGTTCGCCCATATGAATCGAATACATCTTCCCCGCGGGGGGACTTCCGCCCCGCAACCATTGGACGACCCATTGCNCTCCATGGGCTGCTGCTAGTGCAAATCCAAACTGAATGTTTCCTGTCTCAATCGCCTCATCTAATTGGCAACTCGCCGATGTACCCTCAGGTAATTTTGGGAGTAAGTCAAGGATTTGAATATCCTCAAGGTGGCTCCACATCACAAATCCATCCCCTCGTGCACGTAAATCGAGCCACTGGGCCGCATTCGCATGTACGAGTTTGCGAGGTTCTTCACGATCAACTGCTACAATGACCAGATCGAATTCTTCCAACGATTTTTCTCCGGAAAAATTTGTGGAGATGGAGTCAATCACTACATCATTATCCGCTGCCTTTACCAACTGTTGAAGGCGATTGNTCAAGGCATCGACTTTGTGGGCCCCTAGGTCGGATGTAGAGAACCGCTGATGAGGTAAATTGCGTTGTTCTACTACGTCCCCATCCATGATTGAAATCTTCACTTGAAATGAGCCACTGAAGGAAATTGATCTACAAAGTAACTCCAACAGAAGTCCACCGATGCCTCCGGCCCCAATGATCAAAATCGATTTTTGTTGCATCATCTATTCCTCAGTGTATAGGGCGGTGTCACCCGCCCGGCGGACGGGTGACACCTGTTATCTTGTACGATNTTCGGGGTNTATGCCTCGTTCAGTTGCCACCNACGAGACCAGGCAGGATTCTTACGCTCGANATGGTGGTGAGGTTTTCCTCATCCATCATACTTGGCTGGACCAACTTGTTGTCGGCGTAAACCCATGCACTCGAGTTTTGCTGAATGGCTTCAACCGTTTCGGCTGGGCTTAGCATTAACTGAGTGTGCCCGGTCTTGTCAGCGATTTGAACAGAAATCTTGTGTTCCATCAAAATACCTCCATTTGACACTCGTCTACGAGCCGAGTCCGGTAAATCCGGCGGTTGTGAGAAAGCGATGCTGTCATGCTTCGCCCTCCTCATTCGACCAATCTGCAAGATTGGTCTGGAATCTGTCAATGATATACTCCATCGTCGTCGATATGGCTGAATCTGGATCTTGACGATTGGTTCTCAATTCCCGTGGCATGTTGCCAAGTGCCCTTCGCCATAGTTGCTGAACATCTGTGATGCGTCGACCTCGGTTCCCTCCAAACAAATATCGAGCCAGTGTATCGATGTGCCGAGCTGATGTTTGATCATCGTATAGAGATAGAATAAGCGTGACAAGCACATCACCAAAGATGACGTTGCTAGCACCCACTGGGTCAATGCAGATGTGCTGATACTGTTCTCCAACTTGGCCCGCCACATGGAAATAGGGTCGGCCTGATTTGGGTTGTATTCGATAGGTGTGCCCTGAGCTGCCGACGACTTCTATTGCGCCGTGAACGAAGTAGGCTCTGTCAGCCAAATCATCAATCACTTCGAACAGCAGTTGGAACGACTTTGCCCAGGGACCGGGGGCACGTGCAATGTAGTCATCTTCAGGTGTCAACCAAAGAAACAATATTGTTGCAAACAAGCGGCTATTGTCAATACCAAAGTGTCCCTCGGTAAGAAGAACAATGTGCGCACGGATGGATGGGTCTTCTGGGATCGATAGGACGCCCGCCCGATTCAGTTGTGTCATCTTTGATTCAATCAACTCGGATGGGATTGAGATTCTAGAGCGTCGGAAATTGGATTGGTCCAAATTGAGGCGGGACAATGCCTGTCTCCATTCTTGATCGTTTAGTGGTCCTGAATAGTGGCGACTGATGGCGTGATACAACATTCTGTGTTGCCGATTTTGTGTTGCATGTTCCTGTCGTAATTGAGTTAATTCGGCATGACTATACGATTCGCAGGGTCGAATCCATTTCGGAATTTTTCGCCTTCGAGCAATTGATGAACGAACCCAATGGTAACACTTGGAGCATACGAGTATATTCAGCCCCATCTTGATGATTTTCATGTCAGGCTGAATGAGATGACATGAATCACATTGTGCCCGATTTACNNTCATGAGGTCATCTCCTGTCGCCGTGAGCCCGTTGAGTTTCCCAACTTTTGAGTGCGGCCTGTGANATGCGACATCCGGGGTATTTGAAGCCACGGGCTCAAGTATCAATTTCGATGGTGAGCGTCTACGGATTCACAGTTCACAGACTTTTCAAATGTGAATGCATTAGAGGAAGTGTGGCGAGTCTGGAGCTTGTTGTCGGATTGCCCAATTGCGAATTGTCGGAGGCTTACTACAACTGTAGATACGCATGCTTGAGGGAACCGTTGGGTTTCCCTGAGGGTGCGGAAAGATTGGTGGATGACCCTGAAGCCATCCATGNTTGGTGGGAAACAGTTGATGGTGNCGTTGTTGCCGTCGGCCGTATTCATCTAATTCCGAATGACTCCGACGGTTCTCAAGCTGATCATGCAGGTCCCGGTGCGGCCGTTTGTCCTGCGTTCACTCCGCTCATTTCAGGCGATGAAGACATGCGACCTGCGGTTCAGATTCGGCAGATGGGGACACGTGAAGAATGGCGCAGACAAGGACTTGCAAGTGGGTTGGTCGTGGCTTTAGAAGCGGCAGCCATCAGCCACTGGGGAGCCAAGACCGGGTGGCTGCAGGCTCGAATTGCTGCAATCCCCATGTACGAATCGGAAGGTTGGGTGAAGTTTGGCGAAGAGTATGATGTCAAAGGAATTGGGCCCCATTATTCAATGTGGAAGGTTCTCACTGGAGAGGATTTCGATTGAGTGAAGATGAGAGGCTTGCCATTTGGTTGGATGCCTTGCTCAAATCTGAACCTGATTTACGCCCTAGTCGAGGTGTTACTAGGGAGGCGCGAAAAGGGCCTCAGACGCCGAGAATCATCATCCTTGAATCAGGAGATTATGCGGGATATGCCGAACTACGTCGTGCGGGGGGTGCCATTGAATTGGCGACGGTTGTGGTGGATCCTGAACTTCGAGGTAAGGGGTTCGCGCATCAAATCGTTCACCAGGCCTGGGAACGATGGCGACAAGATCCTGTCTTGCATGGTACTCCGTTGGGCGGACAAATCGATTTGAGCAATCCTACACTTGTCGAAAAAGGGCCCCAGGTTGTCCGTGGTCCACTGATTTCGTTCACGCGTGATCCTGCTATGGGGGCAGCGTTGGTTGGTGGAGGGTTTACGATGATGCCGAAAAAGCGTCGCGCATCACGGCTTTGGTTGTGGAATTCTGATTTCGCGGCTTTGCCGATACGAATCCAATTCGCAATCGGATTGGATCGATTGGCTCGTGGGCTCAAGTTACTCTTTTCGGAACCTTCACGGATCATGCACTATATTCGCCATTCCCGAAACTATCGACTNTTTGTNAGAATTCCTGAAACAGCAGAACGAATCCCCCCTCGATTGCATTTGCGAACTGAACGTGAAGGGGGTGTTCCGTCAGATGTCATGGGCCAAATGGATGCTGTGGCATTCACCATGGCCGAAATGGAAACCACACAGGAGCAAATTGCAGCCTGGGATGAAGGAGAATAATGGAGCACAGGAGGGGATTCGAACCCCTGTAAAATGGATTTGCAGTCCATCGCGTAACCGGGCTTTGCTACCTGTGCAGGNCAAACCGCCGAAAAGCATCGGCTATTCAAGCCTCACGCATGGCAAAATCAGGAGCAACCGGTGGTCGCACCACAGCTGTTGCACTTGAGACAAGTCCCATTCCGAACCATTTGACTTCCACCACATTCATCGCAGATGTCACCAGTGAAGCCTGCTTCACGAGCTTGCTGGCGTAGAGTCGATGCCGGGTCAACATCCAAAGTCATCTGCACGTTTCGACTTTCACCTTGATTGCGAGCGACACCATCTTCGGTAATCTCAGGACGACTGATTGAGGTGACTTCCAAATCCTCTTCGCTGACGTGAGCGAGATCATTTCGGCCCAGATAATCAATGGCCAATTCACGGAAGATGTAGTCAACCAAACTGGTCGCCATCTTGACTCGGTTTGAACCACCGCTGACCATTCCACTGGGCTCGAACTTCTGGAATGTGAAACTCTTGACGAACGCGTCCAATGGAACACCGTACTGCAAGCCGATGGAGACAGCAATCGCGAATTGGTTTAGCAGACTTCGCCATGCAGCACCTTCCTTTGAGGTGGTGATCATGATTTCACCCAGGCGCCCATCATCATACTTGCTTGAGGTTAGATACACAGTGTGGCCACCGACACTTGCCTTCATGGTTCGAGAATCACGAACTGCGGGCAGGGGTTGGCGAGATGCGATGTAACTGTGAACGAATGCTTCCGCCACTGGTGCGGCCTTTTCTTCAGGTAGTGGCAATGCTTCTGCAACCTGCTTGACCGCCTTCTGCACCGTTACAATCTCTTCTTCCTCTTCTTCCTCAATTGAGGACATGTCAACCAATGAATTCATCAGCGGTTGCGACAACTTGCTCCCGTCCCGATATACGGCACAGGCCTTGTTCATGGTGGAGTGTGACAAGTCATATGCAGCTCGAACATCTTCGATCGTTGCACTGCTTGGCATGTTGATGGTTTTGGAGATGGCTCCGGAAATGAATGGCTGTGCGGCAGCCATCATCAGCACGTGCGCATCCCAATCGATGCATCGTGTTCCATTCTTACCACCCGGTGTTGCACAATCAAACACCGCTAGATGCTCAGCCTTGAGATGAGGTGCATTTTCAATCGAAAGATGACCAAATACGTGCGCATTTGCATCTTCAATTTCGGCAGCGGAGAATCCAATGTGACCCAACGTGTCAAAGAACGGATTGTCACAATCTTCCTTGGAGATTCCAAGAGTACCTGTACAGAATTCTTCACCGAGGATGTGCGGTGCAAACATCGAACGTGCATCCCAAACAGAATCGATATTGGCGTGAATCTTGGCAAATTCTCCCTCGGCGAACCCAACATCTCGGAGGCGCTCTAGAGAAACACTCTCACATCGCTCAAGAGACGCTGTCCCCATCACATGCTCAACAATTTCTGTTGTCTGAGCGTCACTGTATCCAAGTCGCTTCAAAGCGGAGGGGACACCCTTGTTGATGATTCGAAGTGAACCACCACCTGCGAGTGTCTTGTACTGAACCAAACTGAATTGTGGTTCAACCCCAGTGGTGTCTGCCGCCATAACCAATCCAATGGTTCCGGTGGGTGCAATAACAGTGGTCTGTGCGTTACGATATCCGTGTTCTTCACCCATTGCCAATGCATGATCCCAAACGGTCCGTGCGGCTTCAAGGAGATCCTTGGGGCACTTCTTTGAGTCAATGCCCATGGGCGCGATTGACAGGCCTTCGTATTCCCCTTGGTCTACGTTGTAAGCGGCCCTGCGATGGTTGCGCATTACACGCAGCATGTGCTCTGCATTCTCCTCGTACTTCGGGAACGGTCCGAGGAAGCTTGCCAAATCAGCACTGGTGGCGTAGGACTCACCCGTCATGATGGCCGAAATCGCACCGCAGATTGCATATCCACGAGGATCATTGTAGGGAATTCCCATGTGCATCAGCATGGAGCCGATGTTGCAGAATCCCAAACCAAGTGTTCGATAGTCGTAGGATTTCCTTGAAATTGCTTGACTCGGGAATTGTGCCATGAGGACACTGATCTCGAGTGTGGTGGTCCAAAGCCGGCAAGAGTGTCTGAATCCTTCGACATCAAAGGTCTGTGAATCCATGTCGTAGTAATGGAGCAAATTGATGCTGGCCAGGTTGCATGCTGTGTCGTCAAGGAACATGTATTCGCTGCATGGGTTGGATCCATTGATTCGCCCCCCTTCTGGACAGGTGTGCCATTCGTTGATGGTTGTATCAAACTGGATTCCAGGATCAGCGCAAGCCCAAGCGGTATACGCAATGTCATTCCACAATTGGCCTGCATCGAGTGAGCGATGAGGCACGGGGTCACGATCTTCATTGGCGGCTTTTTCTTTCTCGGTTCGGAAGAACAAATCCCATTCTCCACCAGACTTCACAGCTTCCATGAATTCTTCGGGAACACGGACAGAGTTGTTTGAATTCTGACCTGAAACAGTACCATAGGCTTCACCTTGCCAATCGGTATCCATCACATCAAACTCAACACTCTTCCATCCATGCTTTGCCAAATCCAACATACGCTGAAGGTGTGGCTGAGGCACACTCGCTTGGATGGCCTTGATCATCGCACTCTTGAGGGCCGGGTTGGCATTGGGGTCAAGACTCAATTCATCTCCATCCCAACATGCACCGAGTACTGCGTTGCAGTGCTTTTGCAGTGCGGCTGAGCCCGCTACGAGAGCACTCACCTTCTCTTCTTCAGAGAGCTTCCAACCGATGTATTCCTCAATGTCAGGGTGATCCAAATCCAAGGTCACCATCTTTGCGGCTCTGCGCGTGGTACCACCACTCTTGATGGCGCCCGCAGCGCGGTCGCCGATCTTGAGGAACGATAGCAAACCACTCGACGTCCCACCGCCTGAAAGGGGCTCTCCAGCCCCACGGATGTTGGAGAAATTTGAACCGGTTCCGGAACCGAACTTGAACAGCAACGCTTCTCGGTTCCAGAGACCCATGATTGAACTCGAATCCCCTACCAGACTGTCGGAGACACTCTGGATGAAGCAAGCGTGTGGTTGTGGATGCTCATACGCGTTCACAGAGCGCATGTCTTCTTCAGTGACGGGGTCAACATACCAGTGTCCTTGGGCTGGCCCTTCAATGCCGTACGCCCAGTGCAAGCCCGTGTTGAACCATTGTGGNCTATTTGGTGCGGAGCGCTGGCTGGCAATGAGATAACACATCTCATCAAAGTAAGCTCGNGCATCNCCTTCGCTGGCAAAGTAACCGTGCTTCCAACCCCAGTATGTCCAAGTTCCTGCGAGTCGACGGAACAACTGGCGCCCGTCGGATTCAGAACCGAACCGATCTTCAGCGTCCATTTTCTGCAGCTTTTCTTCGTCTGGAGCGGATCGCTGAAGCCAAGTGGGCACACCGTCTTCAGGTACCTTCCGTAGGACAGCGGGAACGCCCGCCTTTCGCATGTATTTCTGAGCACAGACTTTCCCCGGTACACCCTCAAATCCAACAGGCAATGAAACGTCCTTGATTTCGAAAGCAATTGAACCGTCAGGGTTGTTGATGACGAAATCGGAGGTAGACCAATCAAACTGGTCAAACGGATCCTTGTCAACTTGTGTAAATCGNCGTTCGATGACCATTCCAGTTTCCTGGTCTCCTGCGGTTGCCTCGTCTTTCATTTTGGATTGTGTCATGTTCGTCATCTCCTTGTGGTGTGGAATGTAAAGTGGGGTTCTTTCATTGGCCGGTGCAACCGGTGGCCCGGCACACAGGGAGTTCGCTTCCGATTTAGAGGGTCTTTGAAGATATCGCAGCGCGCGCGTGTGAACGCGCGTGAAGCGCACACAAATCTCCCCTCTCACGATGATNNGAATCNNGTCGCAAATAGGCCCATATTNAACNAGAATATATCTAACNCAATAGACCTATGTTTTCACAAATCAATACGCGGGCAATGACAGGCAATGCATTTGAGTGAATACCGCCCCCCGTGAATAAGGAGTGGTTGGATGCCTGTGCCAGACCCCGATAACGAATCAGAATCTTCCGATGCCGAGGTTGACCCCTTTGAGGAACTCGGCGTTCAGACCAATATTTCCAATGCAAGTTCCAGCGATGGCCTAGAGGCATTCATGGAGGACGATGAAGAGGAAGCGATTGAAGCGGCCCCTGCCGTCGAATCCGAGCAAGAGGAAGATGACGACGACGACGTCTTTGCAACCCTCGGCGTCGCTGGACCCTCGGTCGCTCTGGCTTCCTCAGGACAAGATGATATTCTTGCAGCGTTCATGGACGATGAGGATGAACCTGAAGAAGAAAATACTGCTGATGAAGTGGAAGATGAACCGACNCCCCAAGCTCCTGCCCAGCCCGATGCAAAGGAGGCTTACAAGATGGTTTTGGAAACTGTATGGGTGGACGGCGTTCTCGATCCAGGGGAAGTCAATTTGCTGGCTCGAAAGCGAGAAGATTTGGGGATTACCTTTGAGGAACATTTGGCTATTGTTCGTGAAATGCTTGGGTGATTTACATGCAGGCACTTGGTCCAGATCCATTCTTTCATGCCCTAGCCTTGGCTTGGTCAGATGGTATCATGACAGCCACAGAATTCGCTCAACTTGATGCGCTACAGGCGGCCTTAGGGCTTTCAGATGCAGAACGAGCAGAGATTGAATCAAAATACGAGACGGCATTGGTAGCAGGAACCGCGCCTACGGGAGAGAATGCAGAATCACTCGTAGAGTGGATCGATGCCGTTCGAGCCCTGAAAAACGTCCATCCTGACATCTCAAGTGGGCTTGCTCGACGACTTGGAGCCACTGCACTGCGTGCTGGATTGCATCCATGTGGATACATTGTTGCTTACGATTGGATGACCCATCTCGGATTAGATCGACCTTTCGCGGAAGGTGCGTGGATGGTCGGGGGGGTCGCCCCCGCAATCAAGGCGGTCCCATTGGCCCTCGCACCCGTTGCACACACACTCAACTTACTCGAATAGAGTAAGGCTTACGATTTGGAAATGAATGGAAGGTTCAACCTTCCTCTACCCATTTCATCAATCGTTCAATCAACTCAGATTTCTTACCACTAACGGGTAGATCCCTTTCCTTGAGCAAGTCGACCAACTCTTTCTTGGTCATTGAATCAAAATCAGGCATTTCGGGTTTTGGAACCTCTTCTTCGACTTTTTCGATCTCGACAGCATCGTCAGGAATCGCCTCCTTCCTACGCTTTATTCGCTTCCGTTTGTTTTCAACGACAGGTTCGGCCGGTGTCGTATCTAGGGTATGATCCGCAATTCTTCGGGTCCATAATTCGATGTAGTGCCCTGGAGAAAAGCGACCTGCATCGACGTGTTGCAACATTCGCTTTGTGGCCGCATCTGTTGTCAAACCGAGAGAAACAGCCTTGTCCAAAACAGAAGCCAACTCGTCATTTTCTTTTTGTTCCGACAAAACATCATCATCATCAAATTCGAATTTCCGATCTTCGATTTCTGACAAAATTCGATCCAATTGTCCACTGGATATAATCCCCTCCTCAAACAAAAAGTTCGCTTGATTCGCGGCCCTTCTAAGTTGCAAAGGATTTGTAGCACTTGCAACGACACCCATCATCTCATTCTTCTGCTTCGCTCTTCCAGTTACCATCAAGGTCCGTTGACCAACGATGAGTAAGAGAACGATGGGAATGAGGATGATCCCAATTGCAGTTATTTCGCCCGCNAGTAATTTCTCAAACAGGGTTCGATCCTCTGCAGCTTTGATTGCATCATCACATCCATCCTTGTCAAGATCATTGAGTGTTTCAGTCCAACGTTCTGGGCACAAATCAAACTCATCGAGAATACCATCTCCATCATCATCNTCATCCTCATCACCATCTCTACAACCATCGAGATCCATATCATTGCTAATGTCAATAGGAACAATTAGACCATCATTGGTTCGAACCACTTCACCCTGTGGACAAGCGTCTTCATCATCATTGAGACCATCGGCATCATCATCATCGTCTTCAATCGAATCCAAGCAACCGTCGCCATCCCTGTCATTCGTTTCATTGGAAATCCAATCTTTCTGTGAGCCAATTGACGACGAGCAACCATCCAGTATGTTGCCATTGACGTCACGATCATTGACTCCATCGTTATCGTCATCCAGATCTTCACTGAAATCCCAACATCCATCACTATCATAATCGGTTAACAGAGTAGGTGTCCAACCTTTACTTCCTTGTGGACATGAATCATCTTCATCGAGAATACCATCTCCATCATCATCGTCATCACACAGATCACCATACAGGTCGTTGTCATAATTATCTTGGTCAGTATTTTGGGTATCTATACAATTGTCAAAGACATCTCCAATGAGATCTCCATCCCGATCATTTAGAGGGTCGCATCCATCAGGAATGCCATCGAAATCCGAATCCAAACCGTCATTGAAGCCTGCACAGATGTCATAGTCATCTGCCCACCCATCACCGTCACTGTCTTCACCGGGCCACGAATACCACTGTTCCTGGACAAGTACGTCTCCATCAATTGACTCCAAGATGCTGGACATGTTTGTTGTCCCAAACCAGTTATCTTCGGCAACAATATCAGCCGATGTGAGTAGTGGAGCATCAATCACAAATTCATTGATTGATGTGAATACGTTGTCTGTCACGGTGATCGTATCAATCGCATTGGGTGAACTCTGTGATATTGAAATCGCTTGAACCAATTCTGACATGTTGTTATCTGAGATCGTGGCAAATCGAACATCAGTCATGTCAATAGCTACACTTGAAGTTAGATTTGACATCACATTGTCTTGAATTGCAATTGAACCAATACTATCCAAAATTAGCATCGGTACACCATTTGCGCCACTGTTTGAAAATTGATTGTTCAAAATGGTCGTTTGAGAAATTAAACCATTGACTGGTTTGATTCGAATTGTAGATTCAGAATCAGAAATAATATTTCCAGAAAAGTCAACAGATGACAATTGCCCAGCTCCAGTATCAACAGCATTGGGAGTTGTTGTGAAAATAAAGTTCCCATCAATATCATTGAATTGATTATTCTGTATTTCTACATCCTCTCTTAATCCAGATGCAATGATTGCCGAGTTTGAAGAGGAATTGCCATTGAATGCCATATTTTTGATTGTCAAATCCGAGATTCCACCGGGTGCATTGATTTGAAACATGGACTGGCCAGAGGAAGTTCCTCCATCCAAAGCGAGCCCGTCAAAAGTCAGGTTTTGAATCAGATAAGTGGCTTGTACATTTACGCCACCCACAATTTCGGGACTGGCCCCCTCTTCTGCTTTAATCATCAGATTTCCAAGAACTTCTGAATTGGAGATCGTCAAAATTTCATCGAATACACCATCGGACAATTCGATGGTAAACCAACTGTTCTGTGATGCTACAACGGTATGGGCAATCGCCTCACTCGCACTTGAAAAATATGCAGTTGATTCACCGATTAGAAGAGAAAGATTCCGCCCACCAGTTTTTGCATACGGTTCGAGCTTTGTTTCCTCAACAGTCGTCGAACCGTCTACATTGATCATGTAAACACCAACGTCATTGAAGTTTGAATTGTCTTCATTGAAAACTCCGCCGTCTGTCAGTTGTAGCGCGGCTCCAACATCCAAGCTCTCGTATAGGTTGTTTTGAACCGTCACCCCACCCTGTTGATCATCAGGATAAGAAGTTCCAATCGAGTTTACTTCTTCATGAGCAAAGATGGCCATTCCGGGTGTCGGTAAACCGTCCACTCCGGGTACACCACCCCACACACCATCATGAATATCGGCAAATCTATTGTTCTCGATAAGGGCGCCTCCACCCTCATTAAGGGAATGCACCTCATGCAATGAGATTCCTAGGCCAATCGAACCTCCAACACCCCCGATGTCGTAGATTTCATTTCCTCGAATTTCTAAACCATCAATCGTATTCGTTGCGGTACCACCGGGTTTCGCATCTGTCAAGATTCCCCACGATGTTGAACGAAGACCATCGACTCTTTTGGCCATTCCGTGGATGAAATTGTTTTCGATTTCGATATCGGATAAGTCACCTTGTGCACCCGAGACATAAATTCCCCACCGGGTACTTTCATCTCCACGAATGTCAAAGCCATCAATTGACACCTGACTACTTTGAATCAGGAATCCACCATATGTCTGTTCAATATCAACAATGGTCTCACTTGAGTCTCCAGCACTTCTAACCAAAGCACTCTGTCCACTCCCTGCACCTTTGAGAGTTAAGGGGTGGGGGATGGTAATGGAACTCGTAAGCTCGTAAGTTCCAGCACTTACCCAGATGGTATCACTTGGACTAGAAGCCATGACAGCGTCCACTATCGAGCAATATGGATCCTCCGCTGAACCGTCACCGGAATTGGGGCAATTGGCCACATCGACATAGATCTCACTTCGACCTTGTGTTGCAGAAACCATTGGCAAAGACACTGAGAGGAACAAAAGAGAAACAAGCGAAAGCGCCAGAACTCGTTTTGTTCCAATCAAATGCTCACCTCTCCCTTCACCATTCATCATCATCGGGCACATCATCTAATTTTTCAGCATCCCTGTATTTCTTGTAGGCCTGCCATTCTTCATCAGAAATCTCGCCATCCCCATCAGTATCAATGGCATCGAACATCACATCGCCGTCCACGCTTCTTTCCCAAGCATTCCTTTCAGCAGCCTTTCTTCGCATTAAGGACATCACAGTCAATCCGACTGCAATCATGAGTGATATGAAAAAGGCCCCAATGGCCCAGAAATCTCTATTTTCACCATCACTATTTCCACTCGACAAAACACAGCCCTGAGAGTCAACAATCGATCGTTGCGCTCTCTGCGTGTTTGGACAGAGATCGAAATCATCGATGACTCCATCTCCATCCGTATCGTCGGTGACAATGTCATCGCCTTCAATCGAACAACCATTTGTTTTCACAGGTGTATTTGCGGGGGTATTGATGCACCGATCCAAGTCATTCGTAATACCATCGCCATCACTATCAAGTTGGTAACTTGCACATCCGTTGACATTGACATTCAGATCTTGAACTGTGTTTGGACATGCATCCAATATGTCGACCACTCCATCATTGTCTGCATCGGATAATCCTGCCGTACACCCAAGCAAATCGACTTCTGCTCCCAATGGTGTATTCAAGCACTGATCATTTGAGTCAGATACTCCGTCACCATCCGCATCTCTCTGTGTTGCGCCACAACCCACCAAGTCAACGGTCACAACATCATAACCAGGGGTTCCTGGACAATCATCATTTGAGTCGGACACTCCATCATTGTCTGAATCTTTCTGACTCAAACCACAGCCTTGTGAATCGACGACATCACTTGCGGGGGTGAAAGGACAGTTGTCGTAAATGTCTGCAACACCATCCAAGTCATTGTCATCGGTCACAACATCGCCTTCTGCACACCCGACCATATTGATCTCGGAGCCCGGAGGCGTGGTATCACACACATCGATCTCATCGTTGACAGAATCTCCATCAGAATCCTTTTCGGAAGGTGCACAACCATCCAAATCAACCGATGAACTCAATGGAGAATCAGGGCACTGGTCAATATTGTCTGTGACCCCGTCTCCATCACTATCCATTTGAGAACCACCACAACCAAATTCATTCACAGATTCATTTCCAGGCGTTCCAGGACACTGATCTGCGATATCCTTGTACCCATCTCCATCCGTATCTCTTTCTGATGGTCCACAACCCGTTAGGACATTGACTTGAGCGTGTTCCGAAAATGGCGTATTCAAACATTGGTCGACATCTTCTGTCACTGAGTCCCTGTCGGTGTCATCAAGACAACCGTCTGAACCCAATACACCCGTTCCATCTCCAACGTATAGATCATACTCTGGTGCAGCAAATTGTGTTGGACAACTATCATCTGGATCATAGAATTGATCATCATCGGCATTNTCTATGCAACCATCCGCTCCAGTTACAGACGACCCATTGCCAGTATAATCATCATAATTTAGCGCATTAATATCTGGACAATCATCATTCCAAATAGGCACTTGATCTCCATCATCGTCCGATTCGAGAATGGTCAACAGGGTAGTCCTCTCAAGCGAAGCACCGCCAATGTCATCGTAGGCGATTAAGCGGATATACAAGTCACCAGTNGGCAGTAAATTTGTGCTGAAGTTGTTTGAGTTGGGCATACGATCCAAACCGGTAAACCCTTCATAGACATCAGTCTGATTGTAATATTCGACTGCTGAAGTATCGAAATTAATCTTGTAAATCATCCATTCATAGGTCACAATCGGTCGTTCACTGGTAAATTCAACAGTGAAATTCACTGGCCGACCTTTGAACACAGCTTGACCGGTAGGAGTATTCTGCCAAAACTCACTGGTAATTTGAACTTCACCTTGAAGCATGGGNCGACTCCATACTGAGATGTTGAATTCCGAAGAATCGTAACCCCCTCCATTCCAGGAATANAGGGTCAGTTCGATGGGGTCATGATGNACNNCTTCCGGTTCACCAGAAATGACTCCATTTGTAGTGTTGAATTCCAAACCTTGAGGCAACACATCGTCATTTTTACCAGGAGGATTTGCAGAAACCATCTGTAGGCCGTGATCGGTGTTGCTTGTAGCCCCGATTCCTGTGAGGTAGNTCGCTCCCTCTCCACCACAATATGGAGCATTTTCTCCTTCGAGNTCTACACAGATTGTAGACTCAATATTGTATTGTTGACTTCCGCCCAACTTGGCAACATACAGCCCAGTCACAGTCTTGTAATCTTCATCATAGCCTACACCTGCCCAATACAAGGCATGCCATCCATTCAAATTTGCTCCAAAGCATCGAACCAGACCATCTTCAAACAGGACACATGTACCGCTCTGACTCTTCGCAACAGTGACGGGTACAGAGTTTGAATCCATAGTCAAACTATGCCCACTGGCATGGTTTGTGAAGTCAATATGGTTCACGTTGTCTGAAGATGAATCAGTTTCACTGCTTGGATTGTTTTGGCGGTCATTTCCTTCCCCCCAACACCAAAGCCGAACTACGATAGATGTGGAATCTGTACGATCGTTTCCAATCACGCAAACACCATTATCATCTAAATCAAAGTCAGTGATTTCAACATCAGTATATGCTGAACTGAATGACACCTTAATGGGAACTTCGTTTTGCCTACTCTTGGTGTAGTCTCCGGCTATACTACCTCCATAAGTAGCCAACCAATTTGCTTCATTGTGACCGTTCGAATTACTACTACTGCTGCCCCAACACCATAGATCTCCATTCAAGTCCAAGGCACAAACTCGGCTT